>DATBJE010000220.1:0-11083 GCA_036556565.1 Gaiellaceae bacterium | reverse complement strand
GGCGCGCCGAGGTTGCTCGAGCCCGCGCCGAGGTACGTGTGGCAGTTGAGGCAGCCGGACTCGGCGAAGAGCTTCGCGCCCTCCGCCGCCTGGTCCGAGAGCCCCTGCTGCTCGACCCAGCTCGGGACGAGGGCGAGGTTCTCGGAGCCGAGGGACTCCTCCGCGGTCGCGCCCTTGTAGGTCAGGATCCCCATCGAGGCGATGACGAGGAGGGCGGCGACCACGGCGACGGGCCTGCGCACGAGCCGGCGCTCGCGGCGGCGGTCGACGAACGGGAGCACGAAGAGGAGGATGAGCGCGATCGTCGGGACCCCGATCGTCCCCATGAGGACCGACTCGGGCCACTTGAAGATCCGCAGGAGGTAGAAGAGGAAGTAGAAGTACCAGTCCGGGCGCGGCACGAACGAGGTCGTGCCCGGATCGGCCTCTGCCGCGTAGCGCGGGCCGAGGACGCCCGCGTCGCCCGCCTCCTCGCCGGCGGTGAAGTACCAGATGCACGCGAGGGCGACTATGACGCAGACCACGACGAGGCTCATCACCGTGTCGTGGAACATCGCGTAGGGGAAGAACGACTTCCCGCGCTTCCCGACGTCCTCCTTGTAGCGCTTGAAGTAGGCCCGGTCCTGCTCGCTGCTCATCCCTCGGGCCTTCCTCTCACGTCGGCGGCGGCGCCGTCTCCGCGCGGCCGCGGCTCGACGAGCCCGCGCGGCGCGGTGACGACCTCGGCCCGCTCGGCCCCGGCGGCGTCCTTCGACCACGGCGGCGAGGTGACGCCGAGCCGGATGACGAGGTACAGGTGCAGCACGATGAGCCCGATGAGCGCGCCGGGCAACAGCAGCATGTGCAGTGAGTAGAAGCGTGAGAGCGTCTCGGTGCCGATCTCCTGACCTCCACGCAGGAAGTCCGCGAGGAACGGGCCGACGACCGGGGCGGTCGAGTTGAGGTTGATGCCGACCACCGTCGCCCAGTACGAGGTCTGGTCCCAGGGCAGGAGGTAGCCGGTGAAGCCCTCGAGCATCGCGAGCACGAGGAGGAGGACCCCGACGAGCCAGTTGAGCTCGCGCGGGTACTTGTAGGCGCCGAAGAGGAACACCCGCCCGAGGTGCAGGAAGAGCAGGATGATGAAGACGCTCGCTCCCCAGCGGTGCATCCCGCGCACGAGCCACCCGAGCGTCAGCTCGTTCGTGATGTTCTGGATCGAGGCGTACGCCTCCTCGGGCGAGGGCTTGTAGTACATCGCCAGGATCACGCCCGTGACCGTCTGGACGATGAACGCGGTCAGCGTCGCCGAGCCGAGCGTGTGGAACCAGTTCGTGTCGTGCGGGACCTTGCGGAAGAGGAAGTAGTGAACGGCCCCGACGAGGCCCGAGCGCTCCTCGAGCCAGTCGAGGGGCATCATCACGAACTTCCTGACCCTGTGGTGGAGCTTGGGCTTCGCCACTCAGGCCCTCACGGCGAGTAGGGGTAGAGGTACTCCTCCGGGCCGTCGACGTGCACGCCCGGATCCGTCCAGCGGTAGCGCACGACGACCGCGTCGGCGCCCGCGCCGGTCACCTCGCCGACGCTGTACGGCGCGCCGATGAAGAGGTTCCCGTCCTTGATCGAGTACTCGTAGCGGTCGAGCGAGCGGACGGGCGGGCCCGCGACCCGGTTGCCCTCGATGTCGTAGGCGCCGCCGTGGCACGGGCACCCGAAGCCCGAGGGCTGCGTCGGCGTCAGCGTCACCGGAGCCGCGGACGTCTTGACCTCCTCGGCCTCCCCGGGTGGGCCCTGCGGCTGGGTCGGGCAGCCGAGGTGGACGCAGCGGTTCGAGATGATCGTGAAGCTCGGGACCTGGTCTGCGAGCCCGTTGTAGCGGACGAACGCCGTCCGCCGGGAGACGTTCCCGTCCTCGGGCCGGCCGACGAAGGTCGCGATCCGCCACTCGCCCTCCGGGTACTTGTCGAGGGGCCCGAGGTCGACGTCAGGGAAGCCCTGCTCGACGAAGGCCGGGAGCACGGTGAACCCGAGCACGGGCAGGGTGACGACGGCCCCGATGAGGGCGCCGAGCCCGAGCGTCGCGCCCTCGAGGAACCTCGCGCGCTCAATGCGCACCGGCCCCTCCTCGCTCTCCACGGCCTCGGGCTCCGGGGCCTCGACGGGCTCCGGCTCGCCCCGCACCTCGCGCGTGGCCTGGCGGATCCAGAGGAAGCCGAAGACGACCGCGAGGACGACCCCGATCACCGAGGCGATCGTGCTGACGATCAGCCCGACGAGGATGAGGGCGACGGCGCCCGCGAACGCGAACGGCCAGATCGTCGGCGACGGGAGGTGCGCGCCCGGGTCCTCGTGCTCAGGGCTTTCCCCCGACGGCTCTAGCTCGTCCGCCACCGGCCTCCCTTCCTCCCGCAATCGCTGTTACAAGCGTCGGCCATTCTTCTCCCGCCCCCTCGCTCCTGTCAACGACGTACCTTCTGCCTCAAGACCTGCGAGATCCTGCCGTTCCCACCGGCCGGCGCTTCGATCCCGTACTCGCTCCAGCGCCGGTCGACGAGGTCACGAACCTCGGGGGTCATCTCGATGCGCGCGGGCCACTCGCGCGCCCCCTCCTCGGCCAGCTTGTGCGTCGCGTCGATCCCGAGCTTCCCGCCGTAGCAGGAAAGCACCGCCGCGTGGTCGAGCTGGTCGAGCGGCCCCTCCGAGAGGAGCACGTCGCGCTTCGGGTCGACGTTGGCACAGACGTGGAAGAAGACCTGCTCGTAGTCATGCACGTCCACGTGCTCGTCCACGACGACCACCGACTTCGAGAGCGAGAGCATGCCCAGGCCCCAGATCGCGTGCATGACCTTCTTCGCATGGCCCGGGAACGACTTGCGGATCGAGACGATGACGCAGTTGTGGAAGGCGCCGGCGACCGGGAGGTCGTAGTCCACGATCTCCGGCACGGTCATGCGGATCGCCGGCAGGAAGATCCGCTCGGTCGCCTTCCCGAGCCAGGCGTCCTCCGCGGGCGGCACGCCGACGACGATCGACGGGTAGATCGCGTCGCGGCGCATCGTCATGCACGTCAGCCGGAGGACGGGGAAGGGCTCCGGCGGCGAGTAGTAGCCCGTGTGGTCGCCGAAGGGGCCCTCGGTCCCGACGTCGCCGGCCTCGATCGTCCCCTCGAGCACGATCTCGGCGTTGGCCGGCACCTCGAGGTCGATCGTCTTGCACTTGACGAGCTCGACCGCCTCGCCGCGCAGGAAGCCCGCGAGCATGAGCTCGTCGATGTGCTTCGGCAGGGGCGCGCTCGCCGAGTACGTCGTCACCGGGTCGCAGCCGAGCGCCACGGCCACGGGGATCGAGCCTTCGGCCGCCAGCCAGTCGGCGCGGCCGTCCTTGTGCACCTGCCAGTGCATGAAGGTCGAGCGCGCGTCGATCTTCTGCATGCGGTACATGCCCACGTTGCGAACGCCCGAGCGGGGGTCCTTCGTGATCACCGCCGGCAGCGTGATGAAGGGCGCCGGGTCGCCCGGCCAGCAGTGCTGGATCGGGAGCGCGTCGAGGTCGGGCTCAAGGACGACCTCCTGGCACGCCCCGCGCGAGACCGTCTTCGGCAGCGAGTCGGCGAGGCGCTTGAGCTTCCCGAGCCCCTTCACCTTCTCCACGAGCCCCTGCGGGGGCTGCATCTCGAGCACGTCCTCGAGCTTCTGGGCGACCGCGTCGAGGCTCGGCTCCCCGAAGGCCAGGCACGTCCGGCGCTCGGTCCCGAACTGGTTGATGAGCAGCGGGCGCTCCGAGCCCGTGACGCGGCGGAAGAGGAGCGCCGGTCCGCCCTCCTTGACGACGCGGTCGGTGATCTCGGTGACCTCGAGGTACGGGTCGACCTCGGCCTCGACCTCGACCAGCTCGCCCTCCCGCCTCAGCAGGTCGATCCACGAGCGAAGATCGCTCACAGCCATCCGGCTGCGAGTCTATCGAGGGGAGCCTGCGCCAGCGCCTGGCGAGCCGGACGGCGGCGCTTCATGCTGCGCGCGTGCGCGTCGAGATCGAGGGGACGTGCGAGACCGGGCTCGCGGCCGTCCGCGGGGCGTTCGCGGACAACTTCGCGGAGCGCGGCGAGCTGGGCGCCGCCGTCGCCGTATGGCTGAACGGGCGCCTCGTCGTCGACCTCTGGGCCGGCCTGGCCGATCCGGTCGAGGGGCGGCCGTGGACCGAGGACACGATCGCCCACGCCTATTCGGTGAGCAAGCCGCTCGTCGCGGCCTGCGCCCTGGTGCTCGCCGACCGCGGCGCGCTCGACCTCGGCGCGCCGGTCGCCGACCACTGGCCCGAGTTCGGCCGGGCGGGGAAGGAGCGCACGCGCGTCCGGCACCTCCTCACCCACGAGGCCGGCGTCGTCGTCCTGCGCGAGCCGAGGCCGACCGAGCTCCTCTTCGACTGGGACGGCCTGACGGCGGCGCTCGCTGCCGAGGAGCCGCTCTGGGAGCCCGGCACGCGCCACGGCGAGCACGCCGCCTTCTACGGCCACCTCGTCGGGGAGGTCGTGCGGAGGGTCGACGGCCGCTCGCTCGGCCGATTCCTCGCCGGAGAGCTCGCCGCGCCGTGGGGGCTCGACTTCCACATCGGCCTCGACGAGGAGGCTCAGGCGCGGGCCGCGCGGCTCGTCGACCCGGGCGACCGCTGGCGGCAATCGGTCCTGGCCGAGCCGCGGCGGCTCCTCGCGGCCTCGCTCGCCAACCCCCCGGGGCTGCTCGACGTCGAGGTGGTCAACTCGGCGGCCTACCGGCGGGCGGAGGTCCCGGCAGTCAACGGGCATGCCACCGCCCGGGCGATCGCGCGCTTCTACGCGGGGATCGCCGGCGGCGGCGTCCTCGACGGCGTGCGCCTCCTGCGCGAGGAGACGGTCGCCGAGGCGCTCCGCCCGCAGGCGACCGGCCGGGACGTCGTCCTCGAGCGGGACGTCGCCTGGGGGCTCGGCCCGCAGCTGGAGCCGGACGGCTCGTTCGGCCTGGGCGGCGTCGGCGGCTTCTCGGGCTTCGGCCTGCGGCGCGACGGCCTCGAGCTCGGCTACGGCTACGTGAGCTGCCTGCTCGCCGACTACGACCGGACGGAGGCCTGCGAGGACGCCCTGGCACGCAGTCTGCTCGGCTGAGAACGAAGGCTCCCGCGGAACGTTCGGCCGGCTATCCGGGAGCCAGGCGGTAGACGGCACCCGCGTCGCTGAAGACGACCGTCCCCTTCGGCGTCTGCACCAGGTCGAGCGTGCATTCGGACACGACCGGAGTCAGGTTCCCCAACCGCCCTGGATCGGAGCGGGCGATCCGCAGGGCGACCATCCCGTCGCCGTGGTTGTTGCACATGAGGAAGCGGCCCCGCAGCGTGGGATACCGCCGGCCGTCGTAGTAGATGATCCCGACGGGGCCCGGATTCTCGGACCCGTAGTCGAGCATCGGCGGCGTCAGCCTCGGTGTGCGCGTGAAGCCCTCGTGCTCGGGGTACCCGTAGTCCCGGCCCGCCATCAAGAGGTCGATCTCGTCGTGCGCGCTCGTTCCGTTCTCGCCCCCGACGGCGACGTCGGTTCCCGGAAGGAACGCGAGGTCGAAGACGTTCTTGAACCCTCTCGCCCACACGAGTGGAGAGACGTCGCCGAGCGGGTTGTCGCCGGGTGCCTTGCCCGCGGGCGTGACCCGGAGGATCGAGCCCAGCAGGCCGGCCGGCGAGCCGCTTCGCGTGGTCCGGCTCGCGCCGAGGAGCCCGATCGGGACGTACAGCATCCCGTCTCGCCCGAAGACGAGGCTGTACGTGTTGTCGAACTTGCGCGCCGGCAGCCGCAGGAGGACCCGGGGCGCCGTTCCGCGGCCCTTCACCTCCTTGTACCGGACGATCAGCGACTTCGCGGCGAAGCCCGTTCTCCTGTTCGGCTTCTGCGTCACGACGTAGACGAAGTGGTTTCGCTCGAAGTCCGGGTCGAACGCGATTCCCGAGAGGCCGCCGTGGAAGAACTGCACCCACCGGATCCCGAACTTCCGGTTCACGTCCGCCCACGGCTCGGGATCGACGCTGCCGTCGCGGCGGATGACGCGGATCGCTCCGCCCCAGAGCTCCGAGTAGAAGATGCGCCCGTCCGGGGCCGCCGCGAGCCCGGCCGGATAGTTCGCGTCGGCGATCTTGACCGCCCGGAAGCGAGGGAGGTTCTCGGGCGGAGGCGGACGGCGGAGCGACGTGATCTCGACGGTCCCTCGAGGGAGCGGAGTGGGGGCGGGCGCGGTGGTCGTCGGCGCCGTGGCAGGGGGCAGCGTGGTCGTCGGAGGCGCAGGGGCCGTGGTCGAAGGGACCGCCGCGGTCGGGATCGCTTCGCTCCCGGACGAGCTCGAGCACGCCGGCGCGAGCAGGAACGCCAGAGCCGCCACCAAGACGATGGACCGGGCCGGCTGCGTGGTCAGGGTCGACCCCCGCTAGTGATCGCGGCCGCGGCGGTGGCCGAGCCAGCGCCCGAACTGCCCCAGCGCGATCACGGCGAGGAAGATCAGCCCGACGACGAGCATCCCCAGGATGACGTCGCGCCCCTCCTCCGCAGGCGTCTTCTCGGCCGCGAGGACGAGGGCGTGGGCGAAGGCGCTCATCGGACGCGGAGTCTAGTCGACCCGTTCGGCGTGCAGGGCGAGGGCGCGCTCGACGGCCCGGGTGCCCGCCTTCGTCTCGGCGAGGGCGAGCAGCGGCGCCGGGTCGTCCCGCAGCCGGAGCGCCGCCCGGGCGGTCTCGAGGCGCGGGTCGCCCGCTCCCAGGAGGGCCACCGTGCCCGCCCAGGCGGCGCCGTCGCCCTCCCGCTCTTCCGCGCGGAGGTGGGCGCAGATCGACACGAGCTCGGCGAGATCGGCCACCACGGCGACCTGGCCGTGCGCCGCGACGCGCACGAGCCCGTGCGCGTAGAGGTAGTCGCCGAGCAGGACCGCCGTGTCCGAGTCCGGCGGCGCGAACAGGCGGCCGCGGCCGTAGTGGAGCAGGTAGCCCTCGTAGATCGACTCGAGGCCGACGGCGTAGCGCCCGGGCGCCAGCGGCGAGAACACCGCGGTCTCGTCCCGGTCGCCGCCGTCGCGGAGCGCCGCGCCCCACAGCGGGCTCTCGAGCCCGGCCTCGCGGGCGATCGTCTCCCACACGGCGTCGCGGACGTCAGCCGGCGAGGAACTCACGCGTCGCCTCCACCGTCAGGTCGATCTCGCTCTCTCCGTGCGCCGTCGACACGAACATCGCCTCGAACTGCGAGGGAGCGACGTACACGCGGCGCTCGAGCAGGTGGCGGAACCAGGCGGCGTAGCGGTCGGTGTCGCTCGCCTCGGCATCCGCGAAGCTCCGCACCGGGCCCTCCCGAAAGAAGAGCGTCACCATGGCGCCCACGCGCTGCACGCACACCGGCTCCCCGGCGCCGGCCTCGCGCAGGCCGGCGGCGAGGCGCTCGCCAGACGCCTCGAGGCGCGCGTAGACCTGCGGATCGCGGAGCCGGCGCAGGACGGAGAGCGCGGCCGCCGTCGCGAGCGGGTTCCCCGACAGCGTTCCCGCCTGGTAGACGGGCCCGCCCGGGGCGAGCTCGTCCATGACGTCCGCCCGCCCGCCGAAGGCGGCGAGGGGCAGGCCGCCGCCGGCGATCTTCCCGAGGATCGTCAGGTCGGGCCGGACGCCGTAGAGCTCCTGCGCGCCGCCGCGGGCGACCCGGAAGCCCGTGATCACCTCGTCGAAGACGAGGAGCGCTCCGGACGCGTCGCAGAGCGACCGCAGCGCCTCGAGGAACCCCGGCTCGGGCGGGACGACGCCCATGTTCCCGGCGACCGGCTCGACGACGATCGCGGCCAGGCCCTCGCCGTAGCGCTCGGCGGCGGCCGCCGCGGCGTCGACGTCGTTGTAGGCACAGACGACGGTGTCGCCGGTGGCCCCCGCCGGAACCCCGGGGCCGGAGGGAATCCCGAGCGTGGCGAGCCCGGACCCTCCCGCGACGAGCAGCGCGTCGGCGTGCCCGTGGTAGCAGCCGGCGAACTTGAGGATGCGGTCGCGGCGCGTGAACCCGCGCGCGACGCGAATGGCGCTCATGGCGGCCTCCGTCCCCGAGGAGACGAGGCGCACCTTCTCGACGGAGGGCACGGCGGCGGCGAGCTCCTCGGCGAGCTCGACCTCGCGCTCGGTCGGCATCCCGAACGTCGTCCCGTCGGCCGCCGCCTCCTGCACCGCCTCGACGACCTCCGGGTCGGCGTGGCCGAAGACGAGCGGCCCCCAGGACATGACCCAGTCGACGTAGCGGCGCCCGTCGGCGTCGACGACGTACGCGCCCTCGCCGCGGGCCGCGAAGAACGGCTCGCCGCCCCCGACCGGCCCCCAGGCTCGGACCGGGGAGTTCACCCCTCCCGGAATGACGGCCCGCGCCCGCCGGAAGAGCGCACTGGCCGTCAGAGCCACTCGGCGAGCTCCCGCGTCCAGTAGGAGAAGATCGCGTCGGCGCCGGCGCGCTTGATCGCGATGAGGCTCTCGAGGGCGGCCAGCTGCTCGTCCATCCACCCGCGTGCGGCCGCCGCCTTGATCGCCGCGTACTCCCCGCTGACGTTGTAGGCGAAGAGCGGGGCGTCGAAGCGAGCGCGGGCGGCGGCGATGACGTCGAGGTACGGAAGCGCCGGCTTGATCATGATCGCGTCGGCGCCCTCGGCGAGGTCGAGCTCGCATTCCCGGAGCGCCTCGCGGACGTTCGGGGGATCCATCTGATAGCTCCGCCGGTCGCCGAAAGCCGGCGCCGACTCCGCCGCCTCCCGGAAGGGCCGGTAGAAGGCCGAGGCGTACTTGGCCGAGTAGGCGACGATGGGGACCTGCTCGAACCCGTCGGCGTCGAGCGCGCCGCGAATCGCCCCGACGCGCCCGTCCAGCATGTCGCTCGGGCACACGGCGTCCGCGCCCGCCTCCGCGTGGCTGACGGCGGTCTTCGCCAGGACCTCGAGCGAGACGTCGTTGAGGATCTCGTCGCCGTCGACGAGCCCGCAGTGCCCGTGCGACGTGTACTCGCAGAGGCACACGTCGCTCAGGAGCACGAGGCCGGGGACCTCCTCGCGCAGGGCGCGGAGGGCGCGCTGGACGATCCCGTCGTCGTCGTAGGCGCCCGAGGCCGCCTCGTCCTTCTCCTCGGGGATCCCGAAGAGGAGGACGGCCTTCACCCCGAGGCGGTACGACTCCCCGGCCTCGGCGCACAGGCGGTCGATCGAACGCTGGGCGATTCCCCGCAGGCCCTCGAGCGGGCGCTCCACCCCCTCGCCCGGGCACGCGTAGAGCGGATACACGAAGTCGTCGAGGTCGAGCCGCGTCTCCGCGACGAGGGAACGAAGCGCCCCCGTGCGGCGAAAACGGCGCAGGCGGGTGACGGGAAAGGTCGACACTCGCCGGAATCTTCGCAAACCGCCGCAGCCCCTCGTGGCAGCGGCCTACGAGGGTGGCGACGCGTCCACCTTCTCGGCGACGAACCGGCCCTCGTCGGCGCACCGCACACGCAAGGCGATCGAGCCACCCTTCCACAGCGAGGTCTCGACGTCGGCCCGCGTGATCGGGTGCCCGACGGCGGGCGGGACGCGCACCGTGAGGTACGTCCGCTCGTAGCGTGGCTCGGACGCCTGCTCGACGAAGAGGTCGACGTCGTACGGCGGCTCGAGGTCGAGCTCGGTGTGCCCGTCGGCGCCGAGGATCCCGAGCCACTCGCCGGCGAGGTCGATCGGCGCGTCCTCCGCGTCACATGCCGGCGCGGGGAGGAGCCGCTCGACCTCGGGCGGAAGCACCGCGCCGCTCCGAACGAGCACCACGTCGGTCCTCCCCGACCACGCCAGCGCCACGTTCGGCGGGACGCCCACGAGCTCGGCGAGCTCGACCGCCTCCTCCGGCGACGCGCCGTGGCCGTCGTCACAGCTCGGAAGCACTCCCGTCCCGACGCGACGACCCTCGTCCGGCGCAACCCTCACCCCCTGGCTTCGATAGACGACGCCCTCGTAGCGGACGTCCACCGCACACTCCGCACCGGCGCCTCCGGCGCCTCCGGCGCACGCGACCGCGAGGGCCAGCACGGCGCCGATCGCAGGTCCCGCCAGAAGGCGCACGTTCATCACCCGGTGAGACTGTCGGGGGCGCCTGCTTGTTCGTCGCCGCCGTCCGCAGCCCCTGGCATGGTGGCTGCACGGCACCACGCCGCGAGGACTGTCGATGGCGGTCGGGATTCGGGTCTACGACCAGCAGCGCGAAGCCCCCGCGAGTCGCGGGCACGTCGTCGACCTCTGGGGCGTCGAGGAGGACTGGGAGTTCGGGACCTCGGGCGCGCTCGCGCTCCAGCCCGAGCTCCAACCGCCCGAGGAAGCCGCCGAGCAACGGCCGCAATTGCGCCTCGAGCCGGCCCCTTCGGGTTTGAAAGGCCGGGGCACCTCAGCTAGCGTGCCGCCGATGGCCACGACAGAAGCCCCCGGCTTCCGCGGCCGCACGCGACGCCGCCAGCGTGAGGAAGCACGGGCGAGAGCCCGCCGCGCGCGCCGCACCGCGGCACTCGCCGTCGTCGCGTGCGGGTGCCTGGCGGCCCTTCTCCTCATGGCGTTCGGGCGCGGGGACTCGACCGCCGTGACGATCACGGGGCCCGCGTCCGCCGAGCGGCTCCTGCCCGCAGGGCCGCCGCAGCCGCAGATCATCGCCATGCAGGACACGCTGCGGATCCAGCTGCCCGTGAACGAGACGCGCGTGACCGCGATCGGCTACCACGCCTCCGGCACGGACGCGCTCGCGCTCGAGCCCGTCGGCACGCAGGCTAACGCGGGCCTCGCGGAGCGGATCTTCCGCAAGCTCTTCGGCTCGAGCGGCTCGGACATCCGCTACTACGTGCTCGAGGGCGGCGTCGGGCCCGCAACCGGAGGCCTCGACGTGGGCGCGCCGGTGGAGACCGACGTCTACGCGCCCGTGGGGGGCAGCGTCATCGCCGTCACCGACAACATCGTCGACGGCAAGGCCTACGGCGTCCGCATCGACATCCAGCCGTCCGGGAACCCCGGCGTCGTCGTGCGGCTCGAGAACCTCCGCGCCGACCCGGCGCTCACCGTCGGGTCGACCGTCTCGGCCGGCC
>DATBJE010000219.1:0-23998 GCA_036556565.1 Gaiellaceae bacterium | reverse complement strand
TCGAGCGTGACCTGGTTGCCGCGGAGGCGGATCGCGCACCCCATGCGATCGCGCAAGGCCCGCATGATGCCGTCGTCGAGGGTGGCGAGCTCGGCCGCGACCTCGTTGGGAACCGACAGGACTTCCTGCAACGAATCGAAGTGTAGTGGGCGGTTTCACGGCGTCCACGCCCGGGGCCGCCGCGGGCCTCCCTCCGCTTCGAGCGTATCGAGGGAAACCGCGCGGGTGGCGCGCGGACCGTGCCGGATCACACGCCGGTCAGGCGAGCTTCTCGCGCACGAGCTGGCTCACGGCCGAGCCGTCGGCGCGGCCCGCCACCTGGGGCATGACGTCGGCCATGACCCGCCCGAGGTCGCGCAGCGAGGTCGCGCCGGTCTCCGCGATCGCGTCGTCGACGATCCGCTCGAGATCCTCCTCGTCGAGCGGCTCGGGCATGAACTCCTCGATGATCTCGAGCTCCGCGTGCTCCTTGTCGGCCTGCTCGTCCCTGCCCGCAGCCCGAAAGGCCTCGGCCGCCTCGGCCCGGCGCTTCCGCTCCCGCTGGAGCACCTGGAGCTCCTCGTCTTCCTTGAGCGGCCGGCCGAGCTCCTTCTCGGCGGCGCGCAGCGCTGCGAGGGTGAGCCTGAGCGTGTCCGTGCGAACCGCGTCCCGCGCCCGCATGGCGTCCTTCAGCTCGACCTCGATCTCGGCGATGAGGCTCATTCGAACCCCGCCAGCCCGCGTGCGCCGCCGAGCACGTGCCAGTGCATGTGGAAGATCGTCTGCCCGCCCCCCGTGCCGACGTTGACGATCACGCGGTAGTCCTCGACACCGGCGTCGCGCGCCGTCTCGGCGACGAAGTCGAGCATGCGCTTCGCCTCGTCCGGCGGGAACTCGCCGACGTCACGAAAGGTGTCGACGTGGCGCTCGGGGATCACGAGGAGGTGCACAGGCGCCTTCGGGTTGAGGTCCCGGACGGCGGCGAAGCCGTCCGCCTTGCGAACGTGGTCGCCCTCCGCGTACAGGCGGCAGAAGAGGCACTCAGGCCGGGACACCGACCACGCCCTCCTCGGTCACGTCTACGGCCGTCGCGCGCACGAGTTCCCCCACCGGAGCCTGCACGAGCCAGGGAGTGTAGTCGTCTCCGTAGCCCCGGCCGGGCCGGTCCACCAGGACCGTGTCCGCCGTGCCGACCTTGTCGCGCCAGCGCCGCCGGCAGGCCTCGTCCGACAGGACGCGCACCCTGGCGCCGCGCTCCTTCTTCACGTCCGGCGGCACCGTGTCCGACGCGGCCGTCCGCGTCCCCGGACGCGGTGAGTACGGAAAGACGTGCGCCTTCGTGATCCCGGCCGCCCCGAGGACGGACACCGTCCGCTCGAACGCCGCGTCGTCCTCGGCCGGAAACCCGACGATCACGTCGGTCGTCAGGTTGAAGCCCTCGGCCCGCTCGACCCGGCGCAGGTAGGTCGCTGCCGTGTATCGCCTCCCCATCGCCCGGAGGACGCCGTCGTCGCCGGACTGCAGCGGGACGTGCAGGTGCGCCGACACCGTCGGAGTGGAGCGGAGCGCTTCGAGGAGGGCGTCACCCAGATGGTTGACCTCGATCGAGGAGAGGCGGAGTCGTTCGAGACCGGGGGTCGCCCCGGCGGCGCGGACGAGACGCGGCAGGTCGAACCGCGCGTCCCGGTCGCGGTAGCAGCCGAGGTTGATCCCGGTGAGAACGACCTCGCGGTGCCCTTGCCCCACCCGGCGGCGCACCTCCTCGAGCACCGTCGCGGCCGGGCGGCTGCGCGAGGCTCCGCGGACACTGGGGATGACGCAGAACGCGCACGAGAAGCTGCACCCGTCCTGCACCTTGACGAAGGCACGCACCCGGTCGAGCCCGGCGTCCGCATTCGTGCACCCGAGCGCGCCCACATCCCCGGCGACGAAGGCGGCCGTCTGCTCGCTCGGGAGTCGCACGATCCTGACGTTCTCGGGCAGGCCCGCGAGGGCATCTCCCGCCAAGTTCGCGGCGCAGCCGGTGAGGTAGACGCGCTCGGCCCGACGCGCGGCGCGCCGGGCGGCCTGGCGGGACTTCCGCACGGCCTCGTGCGTGACGCAGCAGGTGTTGACCACGACGAGATCGGCGTCCTCGCCCACCTCGGCGTGGCCTTCCGCGACGAGCCGCTCGCGGATCTCCTGGACGTCGGTGTGCGAGACCTTGCAGCCGAGGAACTCGACGGTGAACCTCGCCATGACCGGGCGATGCTAGCCGACCCGTTCGAAGCGGTCGGCCGCCCAGCCCGCGTCCTCGAGCCGGTCGACGTGACGCCAGCCCGGGAGCGAGGGCCGCTCGGCCGCGAGGTAGCCGGACGTCAGGAGGCGACGGCCCGCGAAGCGCCTGCCCACCACCTCGACCGCCGGGCGTGCGATGTTGGCGAGCGCGACCTCGGCAGCCGGCAGCGGGTCGCCGAGGACGTCCGCGAGCCGTGCGTCGATCTCGACGCCGTTCGCCCCCGCGTTCGCGCGGGTCGCCGAGACGGCAGCCTCGTCGAGGTCGAGCGCCACCACCGGCGCGAACCCGAGCTTCGCCGCGCCCACGGCGAGCACACCCGATCCGCAGCCGAGGTCGAGCAGCCCGGCCGGCTCGACAGCGAGCAGCAGCTCGAGGCAGAGACGTGTCGTCGCGTGCGCGCCCGTTCCGAAGGCACGCCCCGGGTCGATGACGATCGGGACGGCGTCGGGATCGGGTCGCTCCCAGGACGGCCCGACCCAGAGTCGGCCGATCCGGATCGGCCGATGGAAAGCCTTCCATGCGTCCTCCCAGCCCGGCTCGACGGCGATCTCCTCCACCTCGCCGAGGCAGTCGAGAGACCCACGCGCCTCGGCGTCCTCGGAGTACGCCGCGAGCTCGACGACCTCCCCCTCCTCGCGCTCCTCGAAGCCTGCCGGGAAGAGCGCGAGCATCCGCGCCCGCGCCTCCTCGGCCCGCGCGGCGGGCACGCGGACGGAGAGCCGGCGCAGGCCCGTCAGCGGAACGCGGACCTGAGCTTCTCGAAGAAGCCGCCGTCCGCGGAGTAGTTCTGGTCGTGCTCGCTGCGCCCGAACTCCTCGAGGAGCCGGCGCTGCTCATCCGCGAGGTGTCGCGGCACGGCGACGTTCACGAGCACCCGGTGGTCGCCGCGGCCGCGTCCCTGGAGGACGGGCATGCCCTGGTTTCGAAGCACGCGGACATCCCCCGGCTGCGTACCGGGCTCGAACTCCAGCTCGACCTCTCCGGCGAGCGTCGCGACGCTCACGGTCGCCCCGAGGGCGGCCTGCGT
The DNA here is from genome assembly GCA_036556565.1 of Gaiellaceae bacterium. GTDB lineage: Bacteria > Actinomycetota > Thermoleophilia > Gaiellales > Gaiellaceae > JAIBJN01. Next base: position 20,714 of record DATBJE010000219.1, on the reverse strand, counting down.
CATGGTCAGGTCGACCGCGGACACGATGTCGTTCCCCTCGCGCACGAAGCGCGGATCCTGCCGGACGTGGACGAGGACGTAGACGTCGCCCGACCGGCCGCCGAGGACGCCAGCATGGCCCTCTCCGCTCAACCGGATGCGCTGGCCGTCGTGGATGCCCCGCGGGATCTGGACCTCCAGCTCGCGCTGCTCGGACACCCGGCCCGTGCCGGAGCAGTCGGGACAGGGCGTCTCGACGACCTGGCCGCTCCCGTTGCAGTCCGGGCAGACGACCGTGCGCACGACCTGGCCGAAAACCGAGTTCGTGACGGACTGACGGCGGCCGAGCCCGTCGCAGCCGGGGCAGGTCCTCGGCGACGTGCCCGCGGCGGCGCCGGTGCCGTGGCAGGACGGGCACGCGACGACGACGGGGAACGGCACGGTGCGCGACGCACCCTCCGCCGCCTCGACGAGCTCGATCTCCACCTCGGCGAGGACGTCGGCTCCCCGCGCCGATCTCGGCCGCGCGCCGAGGCCGCCGAAGAGGTCGTCCCCGAAGAAGGCGGAGAAGATGTCCGCGAGGCCGGCGAAGTCGAAGTCGGTCGGGCGAAACCCGCCCGTCCGCAGCCCCTCGTGGCCGTAGCGGTCGTAGAGCTCCCGGGTCTCGGGCTTCGAGAGGACCTCGTAGGCCTCCGCCGCCTCCCGGAACTGCTCCTCCGCGTCGGGGCGGTCCGAGACGTCGGGATGCAGCTCGCGCGCGAGGCGCCGGAAGGACGACTTGATCGCCCCCTCGTCCGCGTCGCGCGGGACCCCGAGTATCTCGTAGTAGTCGCGCCTCGTCGTGGCCACGGTCTTAGCGTACTCCGGCCCCTCGCCGGCGCCCGTCAGTCTTCGTACAGCTCTTCGACGAAGCGTGAGAGCTCGAACGCGGCCGAGCGAACCGCCGCGATCGCCTTCACGTAGTCCATTCGGACCGGGCCGACGAGGCTGACCGTGCCGAGGTTGCGGCTCCGGAGCCCGTACGGCGCGCCGACGAGGGCGACGCCCGCGAGCTCGGAGTCGACGAGGTCGGGCCCGACCCTGACGAACGGCCGCTTGTTGACGAGGCTCGCCCGCAGGAGGTCGAGGAGCGCCGCACGGTGCTCGAGCACCTCCAGCAAGCGCCGGTAGGTCCGCAGCTCGTCGGCCCGGAACTCGTCCAGGACGCCCGCCGTCCCACCCACGTAGAGGGTCTGCTCCTCCGCCTCGAGCACGTCGGTGAAGGCGGGTCGGAGCCGTTCGAGGAAGGCCCGCTCGCGCTCGGAGAGATCCACCTCCTCCAGCCTGTTCCGGAGCAGCCGGGCCCCGAGCTGGAGGCCGGCGACGGTCTCGTTGAGGTACTCGCCCGCCCACTCCGCCACGCCCGCGTCGACCGGCTCCTCGAACGTGAAGAGCCGCTTCGTGACGCTCCCCGTCGAGGTGATCACGACCACGACGACGACGTGTGGCTGCAGGAGGAGCACCTCGACGTGCCGGACGATCGTCGTCTCGAGCGGCGGAGCGGAGACCAGGGCGAGCAGGTGCGTGAGGTCGGCGAGGGCCTCGGTCGTGACACGCAGCGCGGAGTCGACCTGGCTTTCGGCGAGCGAGAGGTCGAGCGCCAGCTCGGGCGGTCGCGGCTCGAGACGCTCCAGCAGCCGGTCGACGAAGAAACGGTAGCCCGTCTCGGTGGGAACGCGCCCCGCCGAGGTGTGAGGATGCATGAGGAGCCCCTGCTCCTCGAGCACGGCGAGGTCGTTCCGGACGGTCGAGGCCGACACGTCGAGACCGGCCCGTGCGACCAGCGTCTTCGACCCCACCGGTGCCCCGGTGGCGACGTACTCCTCGACGACGCGCGCCAGGATGACCTCCTGCCGCGCCGTGAGACGGAGCTCCTGCGCGTCTGCCATCATGAAATTGTACTTTTTGCAGGGCTTTCGGCGAGAAGCTCCGCCGTCACGCCGCCGCCGAGGAAGCGCCCGCGCCGCGTCAGGACGAGCGCCGCGCCGCGCCGCTCGGCCAGGCCGAGCCGCTCCATGCGGGCAAGCGCCTCGCCGTCGACGGCGCCGCTCACATCGGCGAGCGCGACCGGCTCGTCGAGCCGCAGGCCGAGCATGAGCCGCTCGCGCCGCTTCACGCCCGCTTCGAGCCGCTCCTCCTCACGCGGAGGCCTCTCTCCCCCGGCGAGCGCCCGCTGGTATGCGCCCAGGCCCGGCCGATTCCTCCAGCGGAGGCTGCCGACCGTCGAGACGGCGCCGATCCCGAGGCCGAGGTAGTCGCGGCCGTGCCAGTACGCGAGGTTGTGCCGCGCCTGCCGCGCCGACCGGGAGAAGCTCGCCGTCTCGTACCAGCGGTAACCAGCGGAGACGAGTGTCTCTACGACCCGCTCGAAGTACCCCTCCATTGCCTCGGCCTGCCGGGCGAGCTCCTCGCCGTGGGCGTGGGTGAACCGCGTGCCGGGCTTCGCCTCCAGCTCGTAGCAGGAGAGGTGCTCGGGCCCCAGCGCGATCGCCTCTGCAAGGTCGCGCTCGAGGTCGGCGGGGCTCTGGCCGGGGATCCCATAGAGGAGATCGAGGGAGATGTTGTCGAAATTGGCATCACGCAGATGGTAGAACGCGCGCCGGACGGCGTCCGGGCCCGCGCGCCGCTCGAGCACCGCGAGGAGCGCCGGCTGGAAGCTCTGTGCGCCGAGAGAGACCCGCGTCACGCCGGCCCCGCGGAGTCGCGCGGCGAGGTCGGGGGTGACGGTCTCGGGGTTCGCCTCGACGGTGACCTCCTCCGCGCGAGGAAGAGCCGTGAGGAGCCGCTCGAGCTCGTCCGGGTCGGCGAACGTCGGCGTGCCGCCGCCGAGATACACCGTCTCGAGCCGGTCCGCCAGGGCCCCCCGCTCGAGCTCGAGCTCCACCAGGAGGGCGTCGACATACGCGCCGTGGCCGGCACGACGCCCGACGAGCGTCACGAAGTCGCAGTAGCCGCAGCGGTGCGCGCAGAAGGGGACGTGGACGTAGAGATGGCGGACCGCGCTCACTTCCGCTCCCCGTCGAGGTTGAGCACGGCGAGGAATGCCTCCTGCGGCACCTCGACCGACCCGACCTGCTTCATCCGTTTCTTTCCCTTCTTCTGGCGCTCGAGGAGCTTGCGCTTCCGCGTGATGTCCCCGCCGTAGCACTTGGCGAGCACGTCCTTCCGCCGCGCCTTGATCGTCTCGCGCGCGATGATCCGCGAGCCGATCGCGGCCTGCACGGGAACGTCGAACAGCTGGCGCGGGATCTCCTCGCGCAGCCGCTCGACGAGCAAGCGGCCACGGGCGGCGGCGCCGTCGCGGTGGACGATGAGGCTGAGCGCGTCGACGGGGTCGCCGGCGAGGAGGATGTCCACCCGGACGAGGTCGCCGGGCTCGAAGCCGACGATGTCGTAGTCGAAGCTCGCGTAGCCCTTCGTTCGGCTCTTCAGCTGGTCGTAGTAGTCGTAGACGATCTCGGCGAGGGGGAGGTCGAAGACGAGCAGGACGCGCTCCTCGCTCAGGTACTCGAGGTGGTGGAAGCGCCCGCGGCGGTCGTTGTTCAGCTCCATGACCGAGCCGACGTAGTCCTTGGGCACGATCGTCGTCGCGCGGATGTACGGCTCCTCGACGAGCTCGACCTCGCGCGGCATGTCGGACGGGTTGTGCACCTCGAGCTCGCCGCCGGCCTTCGTCAGCACGCGGTAGGCGACGTTCGGCGCCGTCACGAGCAGGTCGAGGTCGAACTCGCGCTCGAGCCGCTCCCTCACGATCTCCATGTGGAGCAGCCCGAGGAACCCGCACCGGAAGCCGAAGCCGAGCGCCTGCGAGGTCTCGGGCTCGTAGAAGAGCGACGCGTCGTTCAGCTTGAGCCGCTCCAGCGCGTCCCGCAGCGCCGGGTACTCGTCGGAGTCGGTCGGGAAGAGGCCCGCGAACACCGTCGGCTTGACGTCCTTGTAGCCGGGAAGGGGCTCCGCGGCCGGGCTCTCGTGCGTCGTGAGGGTGTCGCCGACCCGGAGCCGGCTCACGTCCTTCAGCCCGGTGACGACGTAGCCGACCTCGCCCGCCTCCAGCGTCTCCGTCGGGCGCCGGTCGGGCGAGAAGAAGCCCAGCTCCTCGGCCTCGAACCTGGTGCCGGCGGCCATCGCGCGGAGGCGTTGCCGCCGCGAGAACCGCCCGTCGACCATGCGAACGAACGCGACGACGCCGCGGTACTGGTCGTAGGAGGAGTCGAAGACGAGCGCCCGCGGCGGGGCGGCGGGGTCGCCGCCCGGGGCGGGGACCCGCTCCACCACGGCGTCCAGGACCGCCTCGACGCCCTCGCCGGTCTTCGCGGAGATTCGCACGACGCCGTCGGCATCCTCCCCGAGGAGCTCCGCGACCTCCGCAGCCGTTCCCTGCGGGTCCGCCTGGGGCAGGTCGATCTTGTTGACGACGGGGACGATGGCGAGGCCGCTCTCGATCGCGAGGTAGGCGTTCGCGAGCGTCTGCGCCTCGATGCCCTGCGCCGCGTCCACGACGAGCACCGCGCCCTCGCACGCCTGCAGGGCGCGCGAGACCTCGTACGTGAAGTCGACGTGCCCGGGCGTGTCGATCAGGTTGAGCTGGTGGCCCCGCCAGGTGACGCGGACCGCCTGGGCCTTGATCGTGATGCCGCGCTCACGCTCGAGCTCCATCGAGTCGAGCAGCTGCTCGCGCATCTCGCGCTCGGACACCGTGTGGGTCAGCTCGAGGATGCGGTCGGCGAGCGTCGACTTCCCGTGGTCGATGTGGGCGACGATCGAGAAGTTGCGGATCCTGTCGGGCGGGCTCATTCGCCGTCCGTTCTAGCGGATCGACGCCTGAGCGAGAGGAGCGTCTGGAGCTCGCGGACGCGCAGGAGCCAGGCGAGGCCCAGGAATGAGGCGACTCCGGCGAGAAGGCCCGAGCCGACCGAGACGAGCTGCGCGCCGAGAGACCGTCCGAGCGCGGCGTCGATGCCGTACCACACGAGGAACGCGACGCCTGCCGCGAGCGCCGAGGCGATGGCGATGCGCAGGTAGGACGACGCGATCGCCCGCCCGTCCATCGTCCCGAGCCGCCGGCGGAAGACGAGGAGCAGGACCACGGTGCCCCCGATGTTGACGAGCGAGGTGGCGAGCGGGATCCCCCACACGCCGACGCGGAAGAGCGCCGCGTCGAGCACGACGTTGAGGCCGAGGTTCCCGAGGGCGACCGCCGTGGGGATCCACGCCTCCTGGAGGCTGAAGAAGGACCGGTTGAGCATCAGCATCGTTCCGTTGAACGTGAGCCCGAGCGCGAACGCCGCGAGCGCCGCGGCGACGACCGGGGTCTGATCGGAGTGGAAGTCGCCGCGCTCGTAGAGGAGCCGGACGATCGGGACGGCGAGCACCGCCGTGACGGCGCTGGCCGGAAGGAGGAGGAAGCCGATCTGGCGGAGCCCGAGCGAGACGGTCTCGCGGAACGCGACGAGATCCTGCCGCTCCGCGAGGCGCGAGAGGCGCGGGAAGAGCACCGTCACCACGGCCACGGAGAACATCCCCTGGGGGAGCATGTAGAGCCGGAACGCGGCGTCGATGGCGCTCGGCGCGAGCTCGGGGTCGACGAAACGCGATGCGAAGAACGTGTCGATGACGAGGTTGAAGTTGATGAGCCCGATCCCGAGCGTGACCGGGAGCATCAGCTTGAACACCTGCTTCACGGCCGGGTCGTGCAGGTCGAGGACAGCACGGATCCGCCCGTCCCGGCCGCGCAGCCACCACATCGGCGTCAGGGCGAGCACGACCGTGCCCGCGAGGACGCCTCCCGCGTAGACGTAGAGCTGTGTCTCGACGCTGTCGAAGCGGGGCACGAAGACGACGAGCGAGACGATGATGACGACGTTCCAGAGGATCGGCATGAGGGCCGGGATCGCGAACTCCTCGTAGGAGTTGAGGATCCCGACGACGATCCCCGACAGGCCCATGAGGAGCACGGTCGGGAAGAGGACGCGCGAGAGGCCGGTGGCGAGCTCCTCGAGGTCGCCACCGAGGCCGAAGATCCGCATGATCCACGGCGCGAGCAGGATGAAGATCCCCGTGGCCGCGCCGAGCACGATGAGGAAGAACCAGAAGAGGGTCGACGCGACGCGCCACGCGCGGGCCCGCTCGCCGCGCTCCAGGAGCCCGCTGAAGACGGGGACGAACGCGGCCCCGATCGCCATGTCGGCGGCGAGCGCCCGGACGAGGTTCGGGATCTGGTACGCGACCGTGAAGGCGTTGATGTCCCCGGCGACGCCGAAGTAGCGGCGCACCACGATCTCCCGGAAGAGGCCGAGGATTCGCGAGATGCCGGTGAGCACGGCGAAGACCGCGGTCGACCAGGCGAGACGGCGATGCCGGCGTTCCGGGCCCCTGGCGGCCGGCGTCTGCGCCTCCGTGCTCACCAGGCCGAGGATAGGCGAGCGGGCGGAAGAGGCGCTCCTGCTACGATTCCCGCGGCCCCGAGGGGCTTTTTCTCCGTCTGATGCCGAACATCAAGCAGCAGAAGCGCCGCGTCTCGATCGCCGCTCGCCAGCGGCTCGAGAACCTGCGCTACCGCTCGGCCGCGAAGACGCTCTACAAGCGGCTCGAGACGGCGGTCGACGACGGTGACGCGGACGCCGTCACGGCAGCGCATCGCGAGCTCGTTCGCTGCCTCGACAAGGCGGCCGCGACGCGCTCGATCCACCCCAACCGCGCAGCCCGGAAGAAGTCCCAGGCGGCGCGGCTCGTCTCCGGCGTCTCCTAAAGAACCCCTTTCGAAATGAGTTCTTGGCCGCCCGGAAGGACGAGGGTCAGGCCGACCGGCGGACGGCGAGCTCGGGCCCGCGCACGAGCTCGACGAGCGCCCGCTCAAGCTCGAGCTCACCCGCGAGCCTGCTCGAGCCCTTCAGCGCCGCGTCCAGCTCGGCGAGGCGGATGACCGCGTCGTCGAGCTCGTCGCGCGAGTAGTTCTCGGCGTGCGCCAGCGCGCGGCGGACGCGGTACTCGTGCTTCTTGAGCCGCTTGGCGATGTCGCGCGCGCCGAGACCCTGCTCGGCGAGGGCCTGCGACTGCCGCACGAGGCCGACCTGTGACGCGAGCCGCATGGCCACGACGAAGGGGTCGGCGCCCTTCTCGACGTCGGCCTGGCACGCGGCCAGGGCGCCCGGGAGGTCGCGCGCGCCCCACGCATCCATGATCGCCCACGCGGATGCCTCGTGCGCGGGCGCGGCGACGAGCTCGACCTCGCGACGCCCGACGGGCTCGCCCCCGCTCCACGCGGCGAGCTTCTCGACCTCGGACGTGAGGGCTGTCGCATCGTCACCGACGATCTCGACGAGCGCCCGGGAGGCGTCCGCGTCCGCCTGGACGCCGAGGCGCTCGAACTGCGCCCTGACCCACGTGGGAAGGTCCTTCGGCCTGGGGATGTCGAACGCGAGCACCGTCCCCGCCTTCGCGCAGAGGGCCGGAAGCGCGGAGCCCTTGAGATCGCCACCGGCGACGAGTGCGAGCACCGCCCCCGGCACCGGGTCGCCGACGTAGGCGGCGATGGCCTCCTCGTCCTCCTTCTTCCAGCGCTCGACGTCGTCCACGACGACGAGCCGCCCGCCCCCGCCGGCGAAGAGGCCGAGCGAGTTGCAGGCCGCGACGGCGTCCGCGCCGCCCGCGCTCTCCGTCGAGAGCGACTCGATCGACTCCATGCCGAAGCGCGCCCGGAGCCGCTCGAGCGCGCGCATGATCTTCGGTCGGTCGGTGCCCGTGAGGAGGTAGATGGGATCGAGCTCGTCGTCGGGCACCGGCGCCAGCATAGTCAGCCGTCGCCGACCGAGATCTGCGTTCCGTCGGTCTCGATCGTCACGCTTCCGTCCTCGTCCGTGCGGTAGACGGCCAGGCCCGGGGAGGCTCCCAGCGCGGCCATCGTCGCCGGCGTCGGGTGGCCGTAGTCGTTGTCGCTGCCCACGGAGACGACGGCGATGCTCGGCCGGAGGAGGTCCAGCAGCTCCGGCAGCCACGGATCGTCGGAGCCGTGGTGCGCGACCTTGAGGATCTCGACCGGCGGCGGGCGGATCGGCACGGTCACCGGGCCTTCGGCATCGGCCGTGAGCAGGGCGTCCACCGTGCCGTACGAGGCGAGCAGGACGATCGCGGAGTCGTTCGGGTTCCCGCCGGCGGGCGGGTCTCCGTCGGGCCAGAGCACGCGCAGACGGAGTGACCCGAGACGGAACTCCTCCCCCGCCCGCGCGGTGAGAACGGGCACGCCTCGCTCGCGCGCCGCAGCGAGCGCGCTCGCCTCGTCCTCGCTCTCGACCGGGATGCGCGGGTCGAGGATCGCCTCGACGGGGATCCGCTCGAGGACGTCCGCGGCCCCACCGACGTGATCGCGCTCCGGATGGGTGAGGACGAGGGCGGCCAGCCGGTCGACGCCGAGCCCCTGGAGCTGGTCGGCCACGTCCGCCTCCGGCGGCCCCTCGTCTACCAAGACGGCGCCCTCGGGAACCTGGAGGAGGATCGCGTCGCCCTGCCCGACGTCGAGGACCGTGAGGCGGAGCCCGTCCGGAGGCGGTGCCGGCGCCGAGGGAATCCACCGCCAGGCGACGACGAGCGCGAGCGCCACGCCCGCGAGGGCCGCGGCTCGCCGAATTCTCGGGGCGGGCGCGCGCAGGACGAGCCCGCCGAGGACGAACGCTCCTCCGACCAGCGCCAGCGTCGCGGCGGACGTCGCCTGCGCGTGGGGCAGCCCTCCGACGGTGCGGGCGCAGAACGCGAGGTAGGCAGCGAGCCAGCCGTCGGTCCAGGTCAGCGCCGCGGCGGCCTCCGGGAGGAGCGGATCGAGCGCCGCCGCGGCCAGGGCGAGTCCCAGGAGCGGAGCCACGACCGGCGCGGCCAGCGCGTTCGCGAGGATCGAGTAGAGCGGGATCGCGCCGAAGTCGGCGAAGAGGATCGGCGCGGTCGCGACGCCGCACGCGAGCGACACGGCGAGGACCCCGGCCAACCAGCGCGGCACCGGGTAGCCCTCGAGCGCGCGCTCGATCCGGGGCACGAGCAGGAAGATGGCCGCGACGGCGGCGAACGAGAGCTGGAACCCGGGGTCGAGCAGGCTGTACGGGTTCCAGGCGAGCAGGACGGCCGCCCCGGCGAGGAGGAAGTACCAGCGGTCCCGGGGCCGCGAGGCGAGCCATGCGAGTGAGGCGAGCGCGCCCGCGACGCCAGCGCGGACGACCGAGGGCTGCCATCCGACCGCGAGCACGTAGGCGGCGATGGCCACGAGCGCGCCGGCCTCACCCGCCCGGCGGGGCAGGCCCAGGGTCCACGCGAGCAGGATCGCCCCCGCGACGACGTAGGCGACGTTCTGGCCCGAGACGGCCAGGAGGTGGTAGAGGCCAGAGGCCCGGAAGCTGTCGCGCAGGTCGCCCTCGAGCCCGCCGTCCTCGCCGAGCACGACGCCGGCCAGGACCGCGCGGCGCTCTCCCTCCGGGGCGGCCGCCAGCGAGCGCAGGACGCCGGCGCGAAGCCGGTCGGCGACTGCTCCGACGCCGTCTCGGCGCCCGACGACCCGGTACGTGCCCGCACGGAGGAGGACGTGGATCCCCTGGCGCCGGAGGTATCCGGCCTCGTCGAAGCCACCGTCCTCCTGCGGCCCCTTCGGGCGCGCGACGGTCGTAACCAGCTCGATGATGGCGCCCTGCGGCGGTGCGCGTCCGCGAGGAAGGACGAGTTGCGCGCGCTCGCGCATCGCCGTCCGACCGAAGCGGAGCACGCGGACGGGGACGCGCGTCGCGAACTCGCTCGTCCGGCTCGGGCCGACGACCTCGGCGCGAACGAGAGCGGCCCGGCCGATCTCCTGCTCGAGCACGCTCTCGTCGAGCACCGCGAGGCGAACGCTTCCCCACCACGCGCCTGCCAGAAGGAATGCCGCCGCGAGGAGCGCCGCCCGCTGCCTCTCCGCCGGCACCGCGACGACCGCGAGCACGCCGGCCGCGCCGGCAAGCGTGCCCCCGGGCGAGCGGACGGCCAGGGAGGCCGCCAGCCCCGCGCATAGGGCGCCGGCGAGGAGGTGGGCAGGCGGAGCCCGCTCGGACAGGGCGAGGGCATGAGCCCGCAGTGACGTGCCGCGGCTCACAGGTCGACGAGAGGAAGAAGCTGCTCGAGACGCGCGGGCCCGATGCCGGAGACCGCGTCCAGCTCCTCGACCGACTGGAAGGCGCCGTTCTCGGTCCGGTAGTCGAGGATCCGCTGTGCCGTCACCGGCCCGACGCCCGGCAACGTGTCGAGCTCCTCGAGGGTCGCCGAGTTGAGGTGGACCTTGCCCTGCGGCACGCCGAGCGCAGCGCCGGCGGCTCCGGCCGTGGCGCCGGCAGCCGCAGCGGCGTCCCCCTTCGCCGGGACGACGACCTGCTGGCCGTCGGCCACGGGCGCGGCGAGGTTGAGAAGCTCGAGCGCCGCCTTCGGCTTCGGGCCGCCGGCCTCCGTGAGAGCGTCGTCGACTCTGCTTCCCTCCGGGAGCCGGTAGAGGCCGGGCCGTTCGACCGCCCCGACGACGTGGACGAGGACCTCGCGCGCGGGAGCCTCCTCCGCCTGCAGCCGCATCGTGGGCCCGTCGGGCGCAGGGCGCGCTGCCGACCGCATCTGGGCACCGCCGAGGGCGAAGCGTCCCGCGAGCACGAGCACGGCGAGCAGGACGAGAACGTACGCGAGCGCGCGGCCGCGGGAGATGCTGGGCATGCGCATGCCACCGATGGTCGTGGCGAGATGCGCGCGGGTGGCGCGCGAAACGTGCCGAGCGTGCGCGCTCGATGTGCCGAGACTCCGCTAGTCGACGATGCAGGGCCCGGACGCGACCTCGCGGAGCGGGCCCTCGGCCGCGCGGACGACGAGGTCGACCGGGACGGCATAGCCGCCGTCGCCGTCGCGCGTGCCGCCGAAGATCATCGCGAGCACCCGCCCGGAGCGGTCGACGACCGGCCCGCCGCTCTCGCCCGGCTGGACGGCCCCGCGGAGCGGGACGACCACGCGCGGTCGCGCCCCATGCCCGTACGCGTCCGGCGAGATGACCGTGCCGGCGCGGCCGGCGCTGCCCGCCGTCGCGGTCAGCGGCCCGTTGCGCGGGTAGCCGAGGAACGCAACCGGCCGCGGAAGGTCCGGGCTCGTGTCCACCGACAGCACCGGGACTGCGAGCCCCGGGACGCGGAGGAGCGCGATGTCGTTCGTCGCGTCCACGTAGACGAGCTTCGCCGGGAGCGTCTGCCCGTTCGGGGCGAGGACGTGCGTCCCGCGCTGGCCGGCGACGACGTGGGCGTTGGTGGCGACGAGGCCCTGCCTGACGACCCACCCGGATCCCTGGGTGCCGACGTCGCATGCCGTCCCCTGGACCTTGACGACGGACCCCGAGGCCTTCCTCGCCCCCGCGCTCTGGAGGACGCTCGGATCGGGCGGCGGGAGATCGTCCTCGACGCCCGGGAGAAGCGGAAGCGGGTCGAAGCGGTTGAGCGCCTGGAGGACGGAGTCCGGTGGGACGACGCCGAGCAGCCGGGGCAGGAGCGCCGACTGGCGCACCTCGGAGCGCAGGCCGAGCGCGGGCTGGTGGAGGGCGAGGACGGCGATGAGCCAGCCGAGCGCGAGCCCGACCAGGCCCCCGAGGACGACCCCGCCGATCCGGTCGGCGACCGAGAGCGCGGGCCGCGCGTACAGGAAACGGCGCACGGGACGCCCGAGCGTGCCTGTGAGCATGCCGAGCAGCGCGGCGCCGACGAGAGCGCCGAGCAGCCCGGCGATCGGGAGCCACGCGGAGTTCTGGTCGAGGAGGTACGGGGCGACGATCGACCCGATGACGGCACCGAGGGCCAGGCCGCCGAGCGAGAGCGCCTGCGCGGCGAGACCGCGCTGGGCGCCGAGTATCGCGAAGGCGGCGACCCCGATGAGAAGAAGGAGGTCGGCGACGTTCACGCGGACAAGGGTACGGACCCGGCGTGACCGCCCGGCGGGCTAGACGACGAGGTTCACGAGCTTGCCGGGGACGACGATCTCCTTGCGGATCTCCTTGCCGTCCACGTGCGCGCGCACCCGCGGCAGGTCCTTCGCACGCTCGACGAGCTCCGGCTCGCTGAGCCCGACCGGGACCTCGACCTTGTCGCGCACCTTCCCGTTCACCTGGACGACGAGCTCGAAGGTCTCGCGCTCGAGCAGCGCCGGGTCCGCCTCCGGCCAGGGGTCCTCCCAGAGCCGTTCGCGCCGGAGCCGCTCCCACAGCTCCTCGGCGACGTGGGGCGCGTACGGCTGGACGAGCCGCACCGCGGTCTCCGTCGCGAAGCGGACCTCACCGTTCCGGTCGCGATCGTCGCGGGCGGGATAGATGTCGTTGACGAGCTCGATCACCGCCGCGATGGGCGTGTTGAACTGGAACCGGCGCAGGATGTCGTCGGAGACCTTGGCGATCGTCTCGTGGCTGCGCCGGACGAGCGGCGCGTCCGCGGGCACCTCGGCCTCGCCGCGCTCCGCGACCTCGAGGCCCAGCCGCCAGAGGCGCCCGAGGAACCTGGCCATGCCCTCGATCCCCGTGTCCTGCCATTCGATGTCGTCCTCGGCCGGGCCCATGTAGAGGACGTAGAGGCGGACGGCGTCCGCGCCGTAGCGGGCGATCATCTCGTCGGGCGAGATGACGTTGCCCTTCGACTTCGCCATCTTCGCGCCCCGATAGTGGATCATCCCCTGCGTGAACAGCCGCAGGAACGGCTCGCGAAAGCCGAGCAGCCCGAGGTCGTTCAGCGCCTTCACGAAGAAGCGCGCGTAGAGCAGGTGGAGGATCGCGTGCTCGACGCCGCCGATGTACTGGTTGACGGGCAGCCAGTAGTTCGCGACCGCCGGGTTCCAGGGCGCCTCGTCGTTGTGGGCGTCGGTGTAGCGGATGAAGTACCACGAGGAGTCGACGAACGTGTCCATCGTGTCGGTCTCGCGCCGCCCCGCGCCGCCGCAGCGCGGGCAGGTCGTCCGCACCCAGTCCTCGGCCGCCGCAAGCGGTGAGCGCCCCCTGGGCAGGTACTCCTCGACCTCGGGGAGCAGCACGGGGAGGTCCTCGTCCGGCACGGGGACGATCCCGCACTCGTCGCAGTAGACGACCGGGATCGGGCAGCCCCAGTAGCGCTGGCGCGAGAGCAGCCAGTCGCGCAGGCGATAGCCGACGGCGGGGCGGCCGAGGCCGCGCGACTCGAGCCAGTCGACGATCGCCGCCTTGGCCTCGGTGCTCGACATCCCGGTGAACTGCTCGGAGTCGACGAGGCGCTCGTCCTCGGAGTGGCCGACGTAGGCTGCGCCCTCCTCGACCTCGCCGTCCGCGGACACGACGACGAGCCTGACCGGGAGCCCGTGCTCCCGCGCGAAGTCGAAGTCGCGCTCGTCGTGAGCCGGCACGGCCATGATCGCGCCCGTCCCGTACTCCATGAGGACGTAGTCGGCGACCCAGATCGGCAACCGCTCGTCGTTCACGGGGTTGACGACGTACCGGCCCGTGAACACGCCCAGCTTGGCCTTCTCGGGGTCGGCGCGCTCCGCGACCGGCCGCGCGGACGCGTGCCGGACGTACTCCGTGACCTCCTCTTCGTGCTCGGTCCCGCGCACGAGGTCGGGAACGAGCGGGTGCTCGGGCGCGAGCACGAAGAACGTGGCGCCGAAGAGCGTGTCCGGCCGCGTGGTGAAGACGGGCAGGTCGGTCGCCGGCTCCTCGATGCGGAAGACGACCTCGGCCCCCTCCGAGCGGCCGATCCAGTTCCGCTGCATCGTCAGCACGTGCTCGGGCCACGACTCGAGCAGGGCCATCTCCTCGAGCAGCGCGTCGGCGTAGTCGGTGATGCGGAAGAACCACTGCTCGAGGCTCTTCGCCTCGACCTCGGCGCCGCACCGCTCGCAGTGGCCGTCGATCACCTGCTCGTTGGCGAGCACGGTCTGGTCGACGGGGCACCAGTTGACCAGCGCCTCCTTGCGGTAGGCGAGGCCGGCCGCGAACAGCTTGAGGAAGATCCACTGCGTCCAGCGGTAGTACGAGGGCTCGTGGCTCGACACCTCGCGGTCCCAGTCGATCGCCCAGCCCATGCGGTGCATCTGCTCGCGGATGGCGGCGATGTTCCGCTCGGTGACGACGCGCGGGTGCCCACCCTCCCGGATCGCAGCGTTCTCGGCGGGAAGCCCGAAGGCGTCGTAGCCCATCGGCCGCAGGACCTCGAAGCCCATGCGGCGGCGGACGTGCGCGAGCACGTCGCCGAGCGTGTAGTTCTTGACGTGCCCCATGTGGAGCTCGCCCGAGGGGTACGGGAGCATCTCGAGGACGTAGGTGTGCGAGGCGTCGGACCGTCCGGGCTCGGCCGGGTTCGGAACGCGGAACGCCTGCTCGCGCCGCCATGCCTCCTGCCATTTCAGCTCGATTGTCTCGGGGTCGTACCGCTCCATCGCACGCTCCGGATACGAAAAGGCCTCTCGTTCGAGAGGCCGCTCGGGAGCCGTCGGCCGGTGAGGCCGCCTCGCGCTCCCTGGCTCAGCTGAGGATGAACGTCATTCCGGTCACCAAGTCTAGCGGTGGACGCGGCGCCCGCCAGGCCCCGGTCCATACCCCCTTCGGGGCATGTGGCCTCCCGCGGCCGGCCCTATCGTCGGCCAGTAGGCCCCACTCCCCAGGAGGGACGATGAGAAGGATCTCGCTCGCGCTCGCGGTCTGCGCGCTCGTGGTCGCCGCCGCGCCCGGCGTCGCGGGGGCGAAGACGCTCGCCCAGCGCGTCAACGCGCTCGAGGCGAAGATGAGCTGCCTCAAGCGGACGGGCATGTCGACCTACATCGGGTACGCGTACTACGACGACGACGGCATGGGTACCGTGCACGCGCTGTCGGATACGACCGGTTTCTCGGACAGCGGCTACGTCGCCGCGTTCGGCCAGGGCATGGGTGACACGGCTCCGCCCGATTACTGGGTCGTCGCGGTGAAGAACACGCCCACCTGCCGGCGGAAGCTCGGGCTCGCCACCAACCCGTACGCACGGCCCATCGTCCAGCGCGCGCTCCTGCGCGCGAACATGCTTCGTCTGACTCGCGTCGAGTAACAGCGCCCGCTGTCAGAATCGACGGGTGGTCTCGACGTACTCGATCGTCGCCTGTGACCTCGAGGCGCGCGAATGGGGCGTCGCCGTCCAGTCGAAGTTCCTGGCGGTGGGCGCAGGGGTGCCCGCCGCCGAGCCGGAGGTGGGCGCCGTCGCCACGCAGGCCTGGGCGAACATGCGGTACGGGCCCGACGGCCTCGCCCTCCTCCGCGAGCGCTACAGCGCCGACGAGGTCGTGGCGAGGCTCGTCGGCGCCGACGAGGGGCGCGACCACCGCCAGCTCGGGGTCGTGGACGGCCACGGCCGGGCCGCGACGTTCACCGGGTCCGAGTGCCTCGAGTGGGCCGGCGGGACGACCGGCCCGGGGTACGCGGCCCAGGGCAACATCCTCGTCTCGGCCGAGACGGTGGACGCGCTCGCGCGAACGTTCGACGGCTCGGCCGGGCGACCGCTCGCGGAACGGCTGCTCGCGTGCCTCCGCGCCGCCCAGGCGGCCGGTGGCGACCGGCGAGGACAGCAGTCGGCCGCGCTCCTCGTCGTGCGCAAGGACGGCGGCTACGGCGGGACAAGCGACGCGGTCGTCGACCTGCGCGTCGACGACCATCCGAGCCCGATCGAGGAGCTCGAGCGGCTGTACGCGCTCCACGACCTCCTCTTCGGGGAGACGCCCGAGGAGGAGTGGCTCGAGGTGGACGGGGCACTCGCCGCCGAGATCCGCGAGCGGCTGGACGCGCTCGGGCACCGCGACGCCGACCTCGCGGCGGCGCTGTCGCGCTGGGCCGGAGCCGAGAACCTCGAGGAGCGCGTCCGCGGCGCCGACCGCATCGATCCCGTCGTGCTCGACCGTCTCCGCGGTCCCCGCGACGCGTGAAGCCCGGCGAGTGCCGGGCTCCACGGTCGGGTTCCGGTCCGGCTAGCTGGCCGCGATCGGCTTCGACGGGGCCGGGGTGGGCTCGCCCGCGGCCATCCGGAGGGCGCCGCCGATGGCGAGGACGATGAAGCCCACGCCGCTCAGGAGCAGCGCGACTCCGACGACGATGCCGAAGAGCGCGAGCTGCTCGGCCATGTAGGAGACGTTGAGCGCGGTCGAGAGCGCCGTCTCCGTCACCCACGTGTTCCGGGCGCCGTTCGCGACCGGGTTGCCGCTGTCGTCCTTGAGCGCGGCGGGCTCGTCGTTCGTCCCGGCCGGGTTCTCGGGGTCGTCCGCCGCGATGTAGCGGCCCATCTGGGCGTACGTCAGCCCGCCCGTCGACTCGAGGGCGTGGATGCGCATGTACTGCGCGAAGCAGCGCGCGTCCGAGCCGTTCTCGATCGGCTGATCGGCGACGTTGCAGGTCGGGATCTCGACATTCGCGAGACCGGCTTCCTTCACCGCCGCCTCGGTGTCGGCCGGGTTCATGTCGGGCGAGCCGACGATCTGCTCGCGCTGGAGCTCGTCCTGCGTCGTCGAGCGGGCGTCGAAGCTCATCACGAGCGCGCCGATCCCGAACGCGATCAGGACGATGCCGGCGGCTACGCCGCCCCACTGGAAGATCTTCCGCCTGGTACTCATCTCACTCTCCTTCGACTGGTGCGCCACGAGACTGAGGGTCACCGAGCGGGCGCGCGAGGCCATCCGCGCCGCTACCGAACTCGCCTGCGGCCGCCCCTCAGAGGCTCTGCGGGTTTCCCGCAGGCGGCACGCGCCAGCGCTGCTGCCATCATCCCGGCATGAGCGCCGAGCACGCAGCGCCCGCCGAGGAGGCGGCCGAGCAGGCGGCCGCCGAGGAGGAGCACCGGGTCACGACCTTCGAGCTCTTCTTCGACCTCGTCTTCGTGTTCGCGGTCACGCAGGTGACCGGGCTGATGGCCGACGACCCGACGTGGGCCGGCCTCGGCCGGGGGCTCCTCGTCCTCGCGGCCCTGTGGTGGGCCTGGGGGGCGTACGCCTGGCTCACGAACGAGATCGACCCGGAGGAGGGCTCGGCGCTCCTCGCGCTCCTCGGGGCGACGGCAGCGATGTTCGTCGCCGCCCTGGCCGTGCCGGGCGCCTTCACGAGCGACGGCGTCCTCTTCGGCATCGCGTACTTCGCGCTCAGGGTGATGCACATCGTGCTGTTCGCCGCGGCGTCGCCGCACGTCGACGTGCGCCGGGCAGCGTTCCGGCTCGCGCGGACGGCGATCCCCGGCCCGGCGCTCCTCGTCGTCGCGGGCTTCCTCGACGGCCCGGCGCAGATCGCGCTCTGGATCGCCGCGCTGACGATCGACTACTCGGGCCCCTACGTCTTCGGCGTCCGCGGGTTCTCGGTCCACGCCGAGCACTTCGCCGAGCGCTACGGGCTCGTCGTCATCATCGCGCTCGGGGAGTCGATCGTGGCGATCGGGATCGGCGCAGCCGGAATCGAGCTCGATCTCTCGGTGGTGGTCGCGGCCGTGCTCGGGCTCGGCCTCACGGCCGCGCTCTGGTGGGCGTACTTCGACGTCGTGGCGCGAGTCGCCCGCAGGAAGCTCCTCGAGGCCCAGGGGCTCGCGCGCGTGCGCCTCGCGCGGGACGCCTTCAGCTACCTCCACCTGCCGCTCTTCGCGGGGATCGTCCTCTCCGCGCTCGGAATGAAGACGACTCTGGCGCACCTCCACGAGCCCCTGGACGCGGTGATCGCCGTCGCCCTCTGCGGCGGCCCGGCGATCTACCTGCTCTCGCTCGACGCGATCCGGTTCCGCGACGCGCGGAGCGTCAACCGGCGCAGGATCGCGGCGGCGCTCGTCGGCGCGGCGCTCGTCCCGCTCGCGGTCGAGGTGGACGCGCTCGCAGCGCTCGCCGCGGTCGCGGCCGTGCCGACGACGTTCGTCGCCTACGAGGCGATCCGCTTCCGCGAGAGGCGGGCCGAGCTGCGCGCGACGGCCTGAGCGCTACGCGGTCGCGCCGCGGAGGGCGCGGAGCAGCCGACGGGACGGGCTCGGACGCTCGGCGACCGTCTCGGGCGCCTCGGGCTTCCGGGCGCGCTCCTGCTCCTCCCGGGCCTGCCGGCCGCGCAGGTCGTGCTGGGTGACCGAGAGGTAGGTCGCGAAGACGATTCCTGCTTTCATCGCCGTCCATCGAACCAGCCGCGCGGCTCGCGCACAGTGCGGGAACCAGGCGTCCCGGGGTGCGGTTAACCCCCGCGCCGCGTCGACGCATCGCAAGCCGCCCCGTCGCGAAGGCGCGAAGGACGCGCCGCATCGCCTCGGCACCCGACGGCTCCACCTGCGGCACGAGTCCCCCGAAGTGGAGCCAGCGGGATTCGAACCCGCGACCTCTTGGCTGCCAGCCAAGCGCTCTCCCAGCTGAGCTATGGCCCCGCGAAGGGCACTGTAGCGGACGCCTGGACGGACTAAGAACTCGATCCAGAATGAAGCCTGAGCCCATTCTGAACCGGGTTCTAACCCGCGACGGCGAGCTCGACGGAGGGCACGTCGCCCCAGAGCTCCTCGAGGCGGTAGTACTCGCGCGCCTCCGGCGTGAAGACGTGGAGGACGACGTCGAGGTAGTCCGCGAGGATCCAGCGCGCCTCGCGCTGACCGGCGACGCTGCGCGGCAGGAGGCCCTCGTCGTGCTTGAGGCGCTCGTGGACCTCGTCGAAGATCGCCTTCGCCTGCCGGGGGCTCTGCCCCGTGCAGATCACGAAGAAGTCCGTGAAGGAGCACGCGGGCCGCATGTCGAGGATGACGACCTCCACGGCGAGCTTCTCCTGGGCGAGCGCTGCGATCCGGCGGGCGAGCTCGATGGGCGTCAGCGGCCTGGCTTCTCCTGAATCAACGGTCTCAGCGTAGCTGTGCCTTCCGGAAGGGGTCAACCGCCATCATGGTAGAGGCCGAGCTCGACGATCCGGCGGGCGACCGCCGGCGGCACGAGGCCGTCGATGGGCTCGCCACGGGCCACGCGGGCGCGGATGTCGGTCGAGGACGCGTCGACGGCGGGGATCTCGAAGAGCTCGACGCGCTCGGGCTGCGCGAGCTGCGCGAGGACGCCGTCCAGGCGCTCGCGCGGGTAGCCCGGGCGGGTGGCGACCGCGAGGCGGACGCGGGCCAGCACCGCCTCCGGGTCGCGCCAGGAGAGGAGCTGCGCGAACTCGTCGGCACCGATGACGAAGAGCGCGCCCTCGAAGCGCGGGTCGCGCACGGTCTCGTCCGTGTAGGCGTTCGGATCGACGACGACCTCGGCCCGCTCGACGTCCGCGAAGGCGAGTCGCGCGAGCTCGAGCCGGTGCTCGACGTCGGTGTCGACCGGCTTGTGCCCCGGCGCCGCGACGACGAGCACGAGCAGGCGGTCGAGCCCGAACCGGCGAACGGCCTCGCGGGCCAGCGCGACGTGCCCGACGTGCGGCGGGTCGAAGGCGCCGCCAAGGATCCCGAGGGTCATTCGTCCTCGAACTCGACGACCGCGTCGGGCTTGATCCCGACGGCGCGGAGCTCCTCCTCCGACGCGCGGCCCTTCACGCGATAGCCCCGGTCGGTGCGGAAGATCCGGGCACCGCGCGCGCGAGGCGGTCGCGGCCGGTAGACGAGGAAGTCCGCCATCTCCTCGTCCTCCGAGGGCAGTGGAGCGGACTCCGGCGTCAGGGCGAAGAGCGCCGTCTTCAGCTCGTCCACGCCCTCGCCGGTGACCGCGGAGGTCGGCACGACGGCGAGCACGCGCGGGTCGTCGGGCGCAAGCGCGGGCGGAGCGTCCACGAGATCGACCTTGTTGAGGACGACGATCTGCGGGCGCTCGGACAGGCCCGCGCCGTAGGCGGCGAGCTCGGCGTCCATGGCCCTGAACCGCTCCGCCACGTCCTCCTGCGCTTCGATCACGTGCACGAGCAGGCGGGCGCGCTCGAGGTGCGCGAGGAACTCGTCCCCGAGCCCGACGCCCTCGCTCGCGCCCTCGAGCAGGCCGGGGACGTCGGCGACCGTGAGCTGCCGTCCGTCCGGCGCCTCGACGGTCCCGAGCACCGGCGCGATCGTCGTGAACGGATACTCGGCCACCTTCGGCCTCGCGTTCGAGATCCGGCGCAGCAGCGAGGACTTGCCGGCGTTGGGGAAGCCGAGCAGGGCGGCGTCGGCGAGGAGCTTGAGCCTGAGCTCGAGCGTCGCCTCCTCGCCCGGCGAGCCGAGCTCGGCCAGGCGGGGCGCCTGGTGCGTCGGGGTCGCGAAACGGCGGTTTCCGGCGCCGCCGTGGCCGCCGTGAGCGACGACGACCCGCGCCCCCTCGTGGGCGAGATCGGCGAGGAGGCGGCCGTCCTCGTCGAGAACCTGCGTCCCCGTCGGGACACGCAGCTCGACGTCGCCCCCCTCCGCGCCTCGGCGGTTCGACCCTTCGCCGTGACGACCGCGGGCGGCCTCGAAGCGCTGGCGGCGACGGAAGAAGGAGAGATCGCGCAGGTCGGCGTCCGCCACGAGCACGACGCCGCCGCCGTCGCCGCCGTCGCCGCCGTCCGGGCCCCCCTTCGGCACGTACTTCTCGCGCCGGAAGCTCAGGCAGCCGTCGCCGCCGCGGCCGCCCTTGACGCGGATCCGCGCGCGGTCCGAGAACACCTCGAGAGTCCTCTAGAGGACTGAGACGACGCGGCCCTCGCCGCCCGTGCGGAAGGTCACCTTGCCGTCACGCGTGGCGAAGATCGTGTGGTCGCGGCCGAGCCC
>DATBJE010000218.1:0-10308 GCA_036556565.1 Gaiellaceae bacterium | reverse complement strand
AGGAGGGCAACGCGGGTCGCGGCGTGGACTTCCAGATCGCGCACCTCAAATGCCCGAGCTGCGTGACGCCCGGGTCGCCGATGCAGCCGTACCCCAACTTCACGGACGAGCAATACCAGCAGCTCGCCGCGTTCCTCGAGGAATCGAAGGGCGGGGGCGGCGGGGGCTAGCCCGCCCCGGCCGACGCCGTGAACGTCTTCGTCGGCATCACCGGCGCCTCGGGCGCCCCGTACGCGGCACGGCTCCTGGGCGCGCTCTCCGGGGCGGGGTGCGACGTCGGGCTCTGCGTCTCGGACGCGGGCGTCCAGGTGTGCGCGACCGAGCTCTACGGCGACATCTCGCTCCCGCGCGAGGAGGTCACCGCCCGCCTCGTCGACGGGCTGCCGGGCATCGACGTGGTGGGGCTGCGCGACTACACGACCCCGTACGCGAGCGGCTCGGCGAAGGTGGACGGCTACGTCGTCTGCCCGTGCTCGATGTCGACCGCGGCCTCGATCGCCGCCGGTGCGATGGCGAACCTCGTCCACCGCGCCGCCTCCGTCGCGCTGAAGGAGGAGCGGAAGCTCGTCCTCGTCCCCCGCGAGACGCCGCTCTCGACGATCCACCTCGAGAACCTCCTGCGCCTGCGCCGGGCGGGCGCGACCGTCGTGTTCGCGGCGCCGGGGTTCTACCATGCCCCCCAGACCATCGACGATCTGGTCAACTTCGTCGTGGGCCGATGTCTCGACCAGCTGGGAATCGACCAGATACTCGTGAACCGGTGGGGTCAGTGAGCGCCGGGGTGCTCGCTCCCGCCGCCGTGGAGGCGATGTTCGATCGCATCTCCCCGGTCTACGACACGATGAACCGGCTCATGACCGCGGGCCTCGACGAGCGCTGGCGGCGGCGCGCGGCCGCGGCGGTCGTCACGCAGGGCTCGCGCGTGCTCGACGCGTGCTGCGGGACGGGCGACCTCGCCCTCGCCTGCCACGAGGCCGGCGGCGACGTGGTCGGCCTCGACTTCTCGGAGCGCATGCTCGAGCGCGCCCGCGAGAAGTCCGACGCGATCGAGTGGGTCCGCGGCGACCTCCTCGAGCTCCCCTTCCCGGACGAGAGCTTCGACGCCGCCACGGTAGGCTTCGGGATCAGGAACGTTCAGGATCTCGAGGCGGGCCTCGTGGAGCTCGCGCGCGTCCTTCGCCCCGGCGGGCGGCTCGGGTGCCTCGAGATCACCCGCCCGCGCGGCGCCCTCCGGCCCTTCTTCCGCCTCTGGTTCGACGGCCTCGTCCCGCTCGCGGGGAAGATCCTGCCCGGCGGCGCGGCGTACACGTACCTCCCGGCGAGCGTGCGGCGCTTCCCCGGGCCCGAGGATCTCGCCGTCGTGATGCGGCGGGCCGGCCTCGGCGAGGTGTCGTGGCAGCTTCTCGGCGGCGGCATCGTCGCCCTCCACACCGCGAGGAAGCCCGCGTGACCGCGCTCGCGACCGTCAGGGCCGCACCCGGCCTCGGCGTGTACCTCGAGCTGCTCGAGGAGCGGCTGGAGCGGTCGGTCGCCTCTCACCCCGGCCTCGTCGGCGAGATCGGCAGCGAGACGCTCGCCGCGGGCGGGAAGCGCCTCCGGCCGGTGCTCGTCTTCCTGTGCACGCCGCCCGAGCTCCGCACCGGCGCGCGGGCCGTCGCCGGGGGCGCGGCGGTCGAGCTCGTCCACATGGCGACGCTCGTCCACGACGACCTGCTCGACGGCGCCGACCTACGCCGCGGACGGCCGACGGCCTGGGCCGAGCACGGCGAGGGGGCGGCCCGCGGCGCCGGCGACTACCTCTTCGCCCGCGCCTTCGCCGAGCTCGCGGCGACCGGAGACGCGGACGCCGTGTCGGTGCTCGCGGACGCGACGCTCGCGCTCGCGCGCGGCGAGGCGGTCCAGCGGCGGCAGGCGTACCGGCCCGAGACGAGCGTGGACGAGTACCTCACGCGGTGCTCGCTGAAGACCGGGAAGCTCTTCGAGGCCGCGTGCGTCCTCGGCGGCAGCCGCCTGGAGCTGGGGCGGTTCGGGCTCGCGCTCGGCGTCGCCTTCCAGATCGCCGACGACATCCTCGACTGCACCGGCGACTTCGACACGACCGGGAAGGCGCCGGGCGTCGACCTCCGCGACGGGACGCCGACCCTGCCGCTGATCCTCGCAGCGCGCGAGGACGCCCGCGTGCGCGACGCGCTCGCGGGCGAGGAGGTCCCCGACGCCCTCGACCGCGTCGCTGCGACCGGGGCGATCGAGGTCGCGCGGGCGATCGCGCTCGAGTACGCCGAGCGCGCCCGCGCGGCGCTCGACGGCGAGCCCGACCGCGCGTCGCTCGAGGCGCTCACCCACCTCGTCGTGGACAGGGACGCCTGATGGCGGTCGTCACCCCCGCATCCGCGCTCGACGCGATCCGCGAGAAGGTGGAGGCGAACGAGCGCCTGAGCTTCGACGACGGGCTCGTGCTGATGGAGTCGGACGACCTCCTCCGGCTCGGCGAGCTGGCCGACACGGCGCGCCGCGTTCGGGGCGGCACCGACGACGTTTTCTTCGTCCAGAACCTGTACCTCAACCAGACGAACGTCTGCCGCGTGAAGTGCAAGTTCTGCGCCTTCGCGGTCACGCAGAAGCAGGCCGACGCCTACACGATCACCGCCGGGGAGCTCGTGGAGGACGCCCTGCGCCAGCGCGAGCTCTCGGGGTTCACCGAGATCCACATGGTCAACGGAGAGAACCCCCACGTCGGCTTCGACTTCTACGTCGACACGATCCGCTCGCTGCACGACGCGATGCCCGACGTTCATCTCAAGTGCTACACGGCGAGCGAGATCCACCACATGACGACGCTCTCCGGCCTCACGCACGAGGAGGTGCTCGTCGAGCTCAAGGCCGCCGGGCTGGGTTCGCTCCCGGGCGGGGGCGCCGAGGTCTTCGCCGACCGCGTGCGCCGCCTGATCGCGCCCGGGAAGGAGCACCCCGACATCTGGTTCCACACGCATCGCACGGCGCACGGGCTCGGCATCCCGACGCACTGCACGATGCTCTACGGCCACGTCGAGACGTACGACGAGCGGGTCGACCATCTCCTGCGCCTGCGCGAGCTCCAGGACGAGACCGGCGGCTTCCTCGCGTTCATCCCGCTCGCGTTCCACCCGGAGAACACCGTCTTCGAGCGGCGCGGCTGGACGCACACCGCCGGTTCCGACGACCTCAAGATGATCGCCGTGTCGCGGCTCCTCCTCGACAACATCCCGAACGTCAAGGCCTACTGGATCATGATGGGGATGCCCCTGGCGGCGGTGGCGCTCCACTTCGGCGCCAACGACGTGCAGGGCACCGTCGTTCGCGAGGAGATCTTCCACGCGGCCGGCGCGACGACCGAGACCGAGCAGAAGATCGAGGAGCTCGTGCGCTTCGTCCGCGAGGCGGGCCGGGTCCCGGTGCAGCGCGACACCCTCTACAACGAGCTGCGGCGGTGGTGAACATGACGCAGACGATCCCGGCTCTCCCCGTCCGGGACGCGGCCGCCGCCGTCCAGTTCTACCGCGACAGGCTCGGATTCGAGACGTTCCACCACGACGGCGGCTTCGCGGTCGTCGGTCGCGACGACGCCGTCCTCCATCTCTGGGAGGCCGGCGACGAGAGCTGGCGCGAGCGCGATTCGGTCGACCGTCCGGTGCAGTCGGGCGCCGAGTCCTTCATCGCCGGCACGGCGAGCTGCCGGATCCGCGTCGAGGACGTCGACCGGCTCTACGAGGAGATGACCCGGGCCGGCGTCGTCCACCCCGCTTCGCGCGACGGGGTCACGGACACCGACTACGGCGCGCGCGACTTCGCCACGCTCGACCTCGACGGCAACCTCGTGGTCTTCTTCAGGTGGGACGACGAATGATCCGCCTGGGCCGCATCTCGTACGTGAACATGGCGCCGGTCTTCTACCGGCTGGAGGCCGACGTCGAGGAGGTGGCGGGCGTCCCCACCGCGCTGAACGAGCGTCTGCTCGACGGCGACATCGACCTGGCGCCCGTCTCCTCGATCGAGTACGGG
The DNA here is from genome assembly GCA_036556565.1 of Gaiellaceae bacterium. GTDB lineage: Bacteria > Actinomycetota > Thermoleophilia > Gaiellales > Gaiellaceae > JAIBJN01. Next base: position 6,270 of record DATBJE010000218.1, on the reverse strand, counting down.
AGGCACGCGGCCGACCTCCTCCGGATCCTCCCGCGCCTGTGCGTGTCCTCGGAGGGGGCGGTGGACTCGATCCAGCTCGTGTCCCGCGCGCCGCTCGAGCGCGTGCGCTCGATCGCGGTCACGCCCGAGAGCGCGACCTCGGTCGTGCTGACGAAGGTGCTCTTCCCCGACGCCGAGCACGTGCCGCTCGGCGAGGAGGCCGAGGCGACCCTCCTCATCGGCGACGCCGCGCTGCGCAGCGCGTTCGAGGACCCGACGCCGCACCACGACCTCGGTCGGCTCTGGCTCGAGCGGACGGGCCTGCCGATGGTCTTCGCGGTCTGGGCCTGCCCGGACCCGGCCCCGGCGGGCGTCGTGGAGCTCGAGGACGCGCTCGTCGCCTCCGTCCGCCTCGCCCGGGAGGAGCCCGAGCGTCTCGCCTTCGAGGCGAGCGCGCGCTACGGCTACCCGGCCGGCTTCCTCGCCCGCTACTTCGAGAAGCTCCGCTACCGCTTCGGGCCGCGCGAGCGCGCCGGCCTGATCACGTTCTTCGAGCTCGCGCGCGACGTCGGCGAGCTCGAGCGGGTGCCCGAGCTTCGCTTCGTCGTCCCCGAGGCCGTCTCGGCATGACGGTCGCTCGCCTCCGGCTCGCTCCCGTGGGGGAAACCATGTTTCCCCCACGGACCCCCTTCTTCTATTCTGTGAGGGAACCTCCCTGTTCCCTCACACTCCCTCCCCTCGCTCCCGGGCCGGAGGTCGGCCCGTGAGCGGGAACGGGAGCCCGAACGGCAACGGGCGCGTCGGCGAGGTCCTCGAGCGCGCCCTCGCCGGCGAGCGGATCGACGACGCCGACGCGATCGCGCTCCTCGAGAGCCGGGACCTCGTCCGCATCGGCCGCGTCGCCGACGAGCTTCGCGGGCGGAGGGTCGACCCGAAGCGCGTGACCTTCATCATCGACCGGAACGTCAACTACACGAACATCTGCCACACAGACTGCGATTTCTGCGCGTTCTACCGCCGTCCGGGCGACCGGCGGGAGGGCTACCTCCTGCCCAAGCCGGTGATCTTCAAGAAGATCGAGGAGACCCTCTCGATCGGCGGGACGGCACTCCTCATGCAGGGAGGCCACCACCCCGACCTCGGCGTCGACTTCTACGAGGACCTCTTCCGCTCGATCAAGGAGCGCTACACGATCCACCTGCACGTCCTCTCGCCGCCAGAGATCCAGCACATCGCGCGCCGGTCGAGGATCACGATCCCGGAGACGCTCACGCGGCTCCGCGACGCGGGGCTGGACTCGCTGCCCGGCGGGGGCGCGGAGATCCTCGTCGACCGGGTCCGCGCGATCATCGCGCCGAAGAAGACGCGGTCGGCCGAGTGGCTCGGGGTCATGCGGGACGCGCACCGGCTCGGGATCTCGTCGACCGCGACGATGATGTACGGCCACGTGGAGACGCTGCCGGAGCGGGTCGAGCACATGCGCCGGATCCGGGAGCTCCAGGACGAGACGCGCGGCTTCCGCGCCTTCATCTCCTGGACGTTCCAGCCGCAGGGCACCCGGCTGGCGCCCAAGGTCGAGCACTACCCCACCTCGTTCGACTACCTCCTCACGCAGGCGGTCAGCCGTATCTACCTCGACAACGTCGACCACATCCAGTCGAGCTGGGTGACGCAGGGCATCAAGGTCGGCCAGGTCGCGCTCGGGTTCGGCGCCGACGACATGGGCTCCGTGATGATCGAGGAGAACGTCGTCTCGGCCGCCGGGACGACGCACCGCGCGACGACGGACGACTTCCTGCGCGCGATCCGCGCCCTCGGCAAGGTGCCCGTTCAGCGAGACACGCTCTACCGCGACGTCAAGGCCTGGTAGCCGCCCGCGCTCTTGTCAGCGGCCCACCCGTGTGATTTGTTGTCCGCGGGGTGCTGAAGAGGGGTCTTCTGCCCGCCGTGATCGCGGCGCTGCTCGTCTCCCCGTCGGTCGCAGGGGCGGAGACGACGCTCGTGAGCGGGGTCACCTACCAGCGCCTGTACCTGATCGTCGGCGGCAGGCCCGTCGTCCTCCACGTCGTCCGCGCGCCGCCCGACGGCGGGCTCTACCAGCTCGAGCCCGTGCTCTCGAACGGCGACGTCCTCGGCCGGCAGACCGTACCGGCGATGCAGCGGGCGACGGCGCGCCGTGCCACGTCCGTGGGCGTGAACGGCGACTTCTTCGCCCCGGCCACGGGCCGGTCGGTCGGGGTCTTCGTCCGCGGCGGCGTCCTGTCGAGACGGTCGACCGCCGGCCGCTCGGCGCTCGCGATCGGCTTCGACGGGAGGCTCATCGTCGACCGCTTCCGCTACTCGGCCCGGTGGTGGGCCGGCGCGGGCGCGGCTCACGACCTCGAGCAGCTGAACCGGCCGATCGAGCCGCCCGGCGCGGGGCTGTTCACGCGCAACTACGGCGGCCGGACGCCCAGGGCGCGCCACGCGGTCGAGATCGTTCTCGCGGGCTTTCCCCCGGCCGTCCTGAACGGGGAGCTCACGGGGACGGTCACGGCCCTCCGCCGAGGTGGGGGGACGCGGGTACCGCCGGGCGGGGCCGTCATCCAGGCGCGCGGGCCCGCGCGGGCGGCGCTTCGCGCCGAGGCTCCGGTCGGCGCGCAGGTCTCGGTGCGGCTGCGGCTGCCCAACCTCCCGGACGACTCCGCGGACGCGCTCGGGGGCGGGCCTCTCCTCGTCCGGGACGGCGCTCCCGTGCGGCCGGTCGACGAGTTCTTCACGTCGACGCAGATACTCGCGCGCCAACCTCGAACGGCGGTCGGGCAGCGCTCTGACGGAAGCCTGCTCTTCGTGGTCGCGGACGGGAGGAGCCGTGCGAGTTACGGGCTCACGAACTGGCAGCTCGCGACGGCGATGGCCAACCTCGGAGCGGTCACCGCGATGGGGTTCGACGGCGGCGGGTCCTCGACGCTCGCCTTCGCCGGGCGGGCGCTCAACCGGCCGTCGGACGGCGCTCCGCGGCGTGTGGCGAACGCGCTGATGCTCCGGTACCTGGGGATCTACGCGCCGGAGGCCGGGAGCTCCCTGCTGTCGCCCAACGGCGACGGCGTCGGCGACCGGAAGGTCGTGGCGGCGAGGGTCGTGCGCCGCTCGTCCGTCGACCTCCGGCTGCTCCGCCCGGACGGCACCGTCGCCTGGCGGCACACCGGGACCGTCGGGCGAGGCTGGGTCCGTCACAGGATCGGAAACAGGAGGATGCCCGAGGGAACCTGGCGCTGGTCGGTCAAGGCCAGCGAAGTGCGGAGCGGGACCCCGAGCCGCATGAGCCGCCGGTTCAGAGTCAACCGCACGCTCGGCTTCCTGCGGCTCTCGCGAGAACGCGCCCGCGTCACCCGGCTCAGGCACGCTCCGCTCCGGGTCTCGCTCGTGCTCGCGCACCGAGCGGATCTCTCGGTTCAGGCGCTCTCGAGCTCCGGGAACGTGCGACGGGTCCTCTTCCGCGGGACGGCGCGGCGCGGGCGCCACGTGTGGCGCTGGAACGGCCGGGACGAGAAGGGAAAGCCCGTCGGCCGCGGCACCTACACGATCAGGGCGACGGCGACGAACGGGCTCGGCACGGTCGTCCTCGCCGACGCGGTCCGGCTTGTGCGGGCCGGCTGAGCCCTCGGCGCGCCTGGGTAGACTCGATCGGTGCACGAGATCACGGACGCGGTCACCTCCGTCGTCGGCGACTACGGCCTCTACGCGGTCTTCGTCCTCATGTTCGTCGACGCGCTGCTCCCGGCGGCGAGCGAGGTAGTCCTCGTCTACGGCGGCGCAGTCGCGGTGGGGGCGTTCCCCGGCTCGAAGGTGACGCTGTTCGGCTGGGAGATCGAGTCGACCGCCTGGGCGTACGTCGCGATCGCGTTGGCCGGGACGATCGGCTACACGCTCGGAGCGGTCGCAGGCTGGGCGATCGGCCGGTACGGCGGGCGGCCGTACCTCGAGCGCCACGGCCGCTGGCTCCACGTCACTCCGGAGAAGCTCGACCGGGCGGACGCGTGGTTCGAGCGCTACGGCGACCTGACGGTGTTCGTCTCGCGCATGCTCCCCGTCGTGCGCTCGTTCGTCTCGATCCCGGCGGGGATCGGCGAGATGCCCCTCGGGCGCTACACGGCGTTCACCTTCGCCGGAACGATCCCCTGGTGCTTCGGTCTCGCCGCGCTCGGCATGGCGGCCGGAAGCCAGTGGGAGCGCGTCCACGAGGATTTCCGCTTCGCCGACTACGCGATCGTCGCGCTCGTCGTCGCGGGCGTCGCCGCCGTCGCCTTCCGGGCGCATCGCCGCCGCCAGCGGCGCCGCGCGGTGGATCGGTCCGCCGAGGACTTCGGTCGGTAGACTGGCCCGCCGTGGCCGTTCCGCTTGTCGACGTCAGGGCGCAGTACTTGCCGCTCCTCGACGAGTTGAAGGAGCGGCTGGCCGTGGTCCTCGAGTCGGGGCGCTTCATCCTCGGCCCGGAGGTCGCCGCCTTCGAGGACGAGTCGGCCTCGTACCTGGGCGTCCGCGAGACCGTCGGCGTCGCCAACGGGACGGACGCGCTCGTCCTCGCGCTGGAGGCGCTCGGCGTCGGGCCCGGCGACGAGGTCGTCTGCCCGGCGTTCACGTTCTACGCGACCGCGGAGGCAGTGTCCCGCGTCGGCGCCACGCCCGTCTTCTGCGACATCGAGGCCGCCTCGCTCAACCTCGACCGGGCCGACGTCGCCGAGCGCGTGACGCCGCGGACGAAGGCGATCATCGCCGTCCACCTGTTCGGCCGCCCGGCCCTCGTCGACCGCCTGCCCGAGGGCGTCCCGTGCATCGAGGACACCGCCCAGGCCTTCGGCGCGACCATGGGCACCCGCCGGGCGGGCTCGGCCGGCGCCGCCGCGACGTTCAGCTTCTTCCCGACGAAGAACCTCTTCGGCCTCGGCGACGGTGGGCTCGTGGCCACGAACGACGCGGACACCGCCGAGCGCGTGCGGCTGCTGCGGTTCCACGGCTCCCGCGACAAGAAGACCTTCGAGGCCGTGGGCATGAACTCGCGGCTCGACGAGGTGCAGGCGGCGGCCCTCCGGCTCTTCCTGGGCCACATCGACGAGTGGAACCAGGGCCGCCGCCGGGCGGCGGCGCGCTACGCGGAGCTCGGCCTCGGCGAGCTATGCGAGCTTCCGGAGGACGAGCCGGGCCACGTCTACCACATGTACGTCGTCCGGTCGCCCGAGCGTGACCGCATCGCGGACGCGCTTCGCGCCGCCGACATCGGCTTCGCGACGTACTACACGACGCCCCTCCACCTGCAGCCGGTCTACTCGGGCCTCGGCTACGCGCCGGGGAGCCTGCCCGAGACCGAGCGCGCCGCGCGCGAGACGATCGCGCTGCCGCTCTGGCCCGGGATCCCGGCCGCCGTGCAGGAGCAGGTGGTCGACGCCGTCAGGTCGGTCGCGGGGGTGGGCGCCGGGGCATGACCGTGCGGCTCCCCAGCCGGCACCGCCTCTGGCAGGTCGCCGCCGACGCCGGCCTGGTCGCGCTCGCGTGGTACCTCTCGTTCCAGATCCGGTTCGACCAGGGCGTTCACCGGCCCTACGACGAGTTCCTGGGCCTGGACATCTTCGTCGTCGTCACCGCGATCTACGTCTTCGTGTTCCTCGTCTTCGGCCTCTACGAGCACTGGTGGCGCTACGTCTCGATCCGGGACGTCTGGCGCACGATCCTCGCCGTCTCCGTGGCGGCGCTCTGCACCGCGACGGCCCTCTACTTCTGGGACCCGCTCGACGGCTCGCGCCTGCCGCGCGGCATCGTCGTGATCGACTGGATCCTCGTCCTCGCGTTCGTTACGGGCGCGCGCCTGCTCGTGCGGACGCTGGTCGAGCGCCCCGGCGGCAAGCGGCTCGTGTCCAGGGGCAAGGAGACGCTCGTCGTCGGGGCGGGTGACGCCGGCCAGCTCGTCGTCCGCGAGATGCTGCGGAGCCCGCGGCTCCGCTACACGCCGATCGGCCTCGTCGACGACGACCCGCGCAAGAAGAACATGCGCCTGCACGGCGTGCGGGTGCTGGGCACGACCCGCGACCTTCCGCGGCTCCTGGCCGAGAACCGGCCGGACGAGGTCATCATCGCCATCCCCTCCGCGGCCGGGGACGTGCGGCAGGCCGTCGTGAACGCCTGCCGGGACGCGAGCGTGCCCGTCAAGACGCTCCCGGGCGTCCACGAGCTCATCGCCGGCGACCTGGCGCTCTCGCAGCAGCTGCGCGAGGTGCAGGTGGAGGACGTGCTCGGGCGGGAGGCCATCGAGCTGGA
>DATBJE010000217.1:0-10353 GCA_036556565.1 Gaiellaceae bacterium | reverse complement strand
CCGAGGCCGCGGTAGCCCTTGGCGATCGAGACGACGAGGCGGAGGTTCGACTCGATCATGCGCCGCTTGGCGATGAGGTCGCCCTTCTCGATGCGCTTCGCGAGCCCGACCTCCTCGGCGGCGGTGAGCAGCTTGTGCCGGCCGACGTCGGCGAGGAACAGCTGGAGGCTGTCGCCTGCTCCGTGAACGGGGTCGGCTGCGATCGGGGCGGTCTCCTCGGCGGGCGCTCCGATCTCGAGCCCGATGGTCTCGAGCTCGTGCGTGACCTCGGCGACTTCCTCGTCGCCGAGGTCGAGCTCGAGCGCAAGGGCCTCGAGCTCGGCGGGCTCGACGTAGCCGCGCTCCTCCGCGCCTTCGAGGAGCGAGCGGCCCGCCTGGGTATCCAGCGCGTCGTGCATGGTGTTCTGACTCAAGAGTTCCTCTTGATCCTTTCGCTAAACCAGCGCAGCTGGATTGCTGCGGCTCCTACCCTCACAAGAACGTTCTCACTCTATGCCGCATTCCCTCGTCCTCACCACCCTCGCCGGAGTGGCTTAACCGCGGGTTAACGCGCCGTTCGAGTGCCTGCGCAGACTACGACGCCGCTCCGGCGGAAGTGTTTGCGCGCGGTGTTGCTACCGCGGACGACGTCGCTAAGGTGTTTCCCCGCCGAACCCCATGAGCTCCGGAGCCGACACCCGTCGCCGTCTCGTCATCGTCGAGTCCCCGGCGAAGGCCCGCACGATCGCGGGCTACCTCGGAGACGACTTCGTCGTCGAGTCGAGCGTGGGCCACATCCGCGACCTGCCGGAGCGCGCCTCGCAGATCCCGAAGGAGATGCGGAAGAAGTACGGCGCTCTCGGCGTCGCCATCGAGGAAGGCTTCGAGCCCTACTACGTACTCGACCCGGACAAGAAGAGGCTCGTCGCCGACCTGAAGCGGAAGCTCAAGGACGCGGACGAGCTCCTGCTCGCGACGGACGAAGACCGGGAGGGAGAGGCGATCGCCTACCACCTCGTCGAGGAGCTGAAGCCGAAGGTCCCCGTGCGCCGCATGGTGTTCCACGAGATCACCCGCGACGCGATCCGCCGCGCGCTCGAGCAGCCGCGCGACATCGACGAGCGCCTCGTGGACGCCCAGGAGACGCGCCGGATCCTCGACCGCCTGTACGGCTACGAGGTCTCGCCCGTGCTCTGGAAGAAGGTGCGGCAGGGCCTGTCGGCGGGCCGCGTCCAGTCGGTCGCCACCCGGCTCGTGGTGGAGCGGGAGCGCGAGCGCATGCGCTTCGTGGCCGCGGGGTACTGGGACGTCCTCGGCACCTTCAGCCCCGGCTCCTTCGAGGCGCGGCTCGCCGCGGTCGAGGGCCGACGCGTCGCCCAGGGCCGCGACTTCGGGCCGGACGGCCTGCCGCGCTCGAGCGTCCTCGTCCTCGACGAGGCCCGCGCCAGGGATCTCGTCCGGGCGCTCGCGGGGCAGCCGTTCGCGGTCCGCGCGGTCGAGGAGACGCCGTACACGCGCCGCCCGGCGGCGCCGTTTCGGACCTCGACCCTCCAGCAGGAGGCCAGCCGCAAGCTCCGGTTCACGTCGCAGACGACCATGCGCGTGGCCCAGCGGCTCTACGAGAACGGCTACATCACCTACATGCGCACCGACTCGGTGACGCTGTCCGAGACGGCGCTCGCCGCCGCACGGGCCGAGGCGTCGGAGGTCTACGGGCCGGAGACGGTCCCCGAGCGGCCGCGCGCGTACGCCCGTCCCGTCGCCAACGCCCAGGAGGCGCACGAGGCGATCCGGCCGGCCGGCGATCGCTTCCGCTCCCCGGCGAGCGTGAAACGTGAGCTGTCCGGCGACGAGCGCGCCCTCTACGAGCTCATCTGGATGCGGACGATCGCGTCCCAGATGAAGGACGCGGCCGGCCAGACCGTGCGCGTCAGGCTCGGCGCGACGACGAGCGAGGGAGAGGACGCGGAGTTCCGCACCGCCGGAACCGTCATCACGTTCCCCGGGTTCCTCCTCGCGTACGAGTCGGGACGCGACGAGCCGGCGGAGGACGAGCAGCAGCGCCGGTTGCCCGAGCTCCGCGTGGGACAGGAGCTCGGCGCGGACTCGCTCGAGCCGCAAGGCCACGAGACGAGCCCTCCTGCCCGCTACACCGAGGCGACCCTCGTGAAGGCGCTCGAGGAGGGCGGGATCGGCCGGCCTTCGACGTACGCGTCGATCATGGGCACGATCGTCGACCGCGGGTACGTCTTCAAGAAGGGGACGGCGCTCGTTCCGACGTTCATCGCCTTCGCCGTCACGCAGCTCCTCGAGGGGCATTTCGAGCGCCTCGTCGACTACGACTTCACCGCGCGCATGGAAGACGACCTCGACCGGATCGCGGCCGGCAACGAGGAGCGGGTCGACTGGCTCACGCGCTTCTACATGGGCGACGGCGATCCCGGGCTCCACGCGCTGGTCACCAACCAGCTCGACGAGATCGACGCGCGCGAGGTCAACTCGATCGAGATTCCCGGAAGCGACGCGGTCGTCCGCGTGGGGCGGTACGGGCCGTACCTCGAGCGGGGCGACGCGCGGGCGAACGTGCCGCCCGACCTGGCGCCCGACGAGCTGACGCCGGCGCGCGTCGAGGAGCTGCTCGCGGAGCCGACGGGCGACCGGCCTCTCGGGACCGACCCGGAGTCCGGCAACGAGATCGTCGCGAAGGTCGGGCGCTACGGCCCCTACGTCACCGAGCAGCTGCCCGAGGGAGCCGACGGCAGGCCGCGGACCGCGTCGCTCTTCGAGTCCATGTCGCCGGAGACGGTGACCCTCGAGGACGCGTTGCGGCTCCTGACCTTGCCGCGGGCGCTCCGAGCTCCGGACGGCGAGGAGATCCTCGTCGCGAACGGCCGCTACGGGCCGTACGTGAAGAAGGGAAGCGAGACTCGCTCCCTCGAGTCCGAGGAGCAGCTCTTCACGATCACCGCCGACGAGGCGCTGGCCCTCCTCGCCCAGCCGAAGCAGCGCCGCGGGCGCGGCGCGGCGAAGGCGCCGCTCGCCGAGCTCGGCTCCGATCCGGTGAGCGGAAAGCCCGTCGTCGTCAAGGAGGGCCGTTACGGCCCCTACGTCACCGACGGCGAGACGAACGCGAGCCTCTCCCGCTCCGACGACGCCGAGTCCGTCACGATCGAGCGCGCGGCCGAGCTGCTCGCCGAGAAGCGCGCCAAGGGTCCCTCGACCCGCCGGCCGAGGCGCCGGCGGTCCGCTTGAGCGGCCCGAGCATGAAGCCCCTGCTGGCGATCGACGGCGACTCGCTCGCGCACCGCGCCTACCACGCGCTGCCGAGATCGATCCGCGGCGCGGACGGGATGCCGGGCAACATGATCGTCGGCTTCACGAACATGGTCGTCTCCGTCTGGGAGGCGGAGCAGCCCCGCACCGTCTTCGTCGGCTTCGACTCGATCGGGTCGCCGACCTACCGCAACGAGCTCCTCCCCGAGTACCAGTCGGGCCGCGACTTCCCGCCCGAGCTGACGGGGCAGCTCGACCGGCTTCCCGAGCTCGTCGGGGCCCTCGGCTTCTCCTGGGCGAAGGCGCCCGGGTACGAGGCCGACGACTTCCTCGCCGCCGCCGTCCACTCCGAGGCCGAGCACGGTGGCGAGACGCTGGTCCTCACGAGCGACCGCGACATGTTCCAGCTCGCCGGCCCGACGACGACGATCCTCGTGCCGCGGCGAGGGGTGAAGGAGCTCGAGCGCGTCGGCCCGCCCGAGGTCAGGGAGCGCTACGGCGTCGACCCCGAGCAGGTGCCCGACTTCATCGCGCTCCGCGGAGACCCGTCCGACCGCATCCCGGGCGCCCCCGGCGTCGGCCCGGGCCGCGCGGCCGCCGTCCTCGGCAAGCACGGGACGCTCGAGGCGGCGCTCGAGGCCGGGGGCTTCCCGGATCGCGCCGACGCGCTCCGCGAGTACAGGCGCATCGCCACGCTCCAGGCCGAGGCGCCCATCCCCGAGCTCCCCGATGCGGAGCCCGACTGGGCCTCGGCGGCCGACCTCATCGAAGCCTGGGGCCACGGCGGGCTCGCGCAGCGCCTGCGCGACCGGGCGTGACAACCGCACTACGATCACGGCGATGACCGGGGCCGAGCCCATCAACCTCGCTGACTACGAGCGCCTCGCGGAGGAATGCTGCGAGCCGGGCTACTGGGGCTACGTCGTCGGCGGCGCCGGCGACGAGCTCACCCTTCGCGACAACGCCGAGGCCTTCCGGCGGGTCCTCCTGCGCCCGCGCATGCTCGTCGACGTGAGCAGCGTCTCTGCGCGTACGTCGGTGCTCGGCGCGGAGATCGCCCTCCCGGTCGGCATCGCCCCCACCTCGCTCCAACGGGTCGCGCACGCCGACGGCGAGCCGGCGCTCGCGCGCGCGGCCGAGGCGGTCGGCACCGTCTACTGCCTCTCGAGCCTCGGCAGCATCCGCCCACGAGGGCTCGCGGAGGCCGTTCCCGGAGCTCTGCGCTGGTTCCAGCTCTACTGGTCGCGCGACCGGGGCTTCACGCGCGACCTCGTCGCCGAGGCCGCCGCCGAGGGCTTCGGCGCGGTCGTCCTCACCGTCGACCTGCCGAGAGCGGGGCCGCGCGAGCGCGACGTCCGCAGCGGCTTCAGCCTTCCGGACGACCTGCCTATGCCGAACCTCCCGCAGACGCTCGTCGGGAGCGAGTACTTCCACGACACGCTCGGCGAGGTCGTCGACGCGAGCCTCACCTGGCGCGACCTCGAGTGGCTCCGGTCCGAGTGCTCGCTGCCGCTGGTGGTGAAGGGCCTCCTCACTCACGAGGACGCGACGCTGGCCTGCGAGCACGGCGCCGCCGGGATCGTCGTCTCCAACCACGGCGGGCGGCAGCTCGACGGCGTGCCGGCCACGCTCGACGCCCTGCCGGAGATCGTCGAGGCCGTCGCGGGGCGGGCGGAGGTCTACCTCGACGGCGGTGTGCGCCGGGGGACCGACGTGGTCAAAGCGCTGGCGCTGGGTGCCCAGGCCGTCTTCATCGGACGGCCCGCGCTCTGGGGCCTGGCCGCGCGGGGTGAGGCGGGCGCCAGGCACGTCCTCGAGCTCCTCCGGGACGAGGTCTCGCTCGCGCTTCTCCTCCTGGGCTGCGCGTCCCCGGCCGAGGTCGGAGCCGCGCACGTTCGCCCGCGCGCGTGAGGCCCCTCGTCAGCCACGCGTCCCTCGCGGCCCTCCATCCCACCGGAGCCCACCCGGAGCGGGGCGAGCGCCTGCGCGTGCTGCTCGACGCCTTTCCGGACTTCGCGGAGGCCCGGCCCGCGACCGTCGACGAGATCGCGGCCGTCCACGACCGCGAGTACGTCGAGGCCGTCAGGCACCTCTCGTCGCGCGGGCAGCCGACGCTGCTCGACATGGACACGCTCTGCACGGCGACGACGTACGAGGCGGCGCTCCTCGCCGCCGGAGCGGCCATCGTGGCGTTGGAGAAGGGCGGGTTTGCCCTGGTCCGGCCGCCCGGCCACCATGCGCTTCCGCACCGCGCGATGGGCTTCTGCCTCTTCAACAACGTCGCCGTGGCCGCCCGGTTCGCGCAGCGCGAGCTCGGGCTCGCCCGCGTCGGCATCCTCGACTGGGACGTCCACCACGGGAACGGAACGCAGGACGTGTTCTGGGACGACGACACGGTGTTCTTCGCGTCGCTCCACCAGTGGCCGTTCTATCCGGGCAGCGGCGGCCCCGGAGAGGGCAACGAGACGACCGTGAACGTGCAGCTCGCAGAGGGGTCCGGCGACGAGGAGGTCGTCGCGGCCATGGACGACGTCGTCACGCCGCCCCTCAACGCGTTCGGGCCGGACGTCCTCCTCGTCTCGGCCGGGTTCGACGCCGCCGCAGGCGACCCGATCGGAGGCCTCGAGGTGACCGCCGACGGGTTCGCGGCGCTGACGGCGCGCGCGGCGGGGATCTGCGAGCGGGTAGCGTTCGTCCTCGAAGGCGGGTACAACACCGAGACCCTGCCAGGGCTCGTGGGCTCGACGATCGCCGCTCTCTGAGATGAACGTCACGACCGACACCTTCCAGACCGAGGTCCTCGACCGCTCCGCGACCCTGCCGGTCGTCGTCGACTTCTGGGCCGACTGGTGCGGCCCGTGCAAGATGCTCGCCCCCGTCCTTGAGCAGGCGGTCGGCGAGCGCGAGGGCCGGGTCGTCCTCGCCAAGGTCGACACCGACGCAGAGCCCGACCTGGCGGCGCAGTACGGCGTCCGCGGCATCCCCAACGTGAAGGCGTTCAGAAACGGCCAGGTCGTGGACGAGTTCACCGGGGCGGTGAGCGCGCAGGCCGTCGAGGCGTTCCTCGAGAAGCTGACGGGCCCCGGAGCGGCGGAGCGAATCCTGGAGGAGCTCGGCCGGACGGGCGAGTTCCCCGAGATCCTCGGCCCGCTCTCGGAGGGGGACTACGAGCGGGCGCTCGAATGGCTCCTCGGCGACCTCGACGGCGCCGACCCCGAGCGACGCGAGCGCATCCGCGAGATCATGGTCGCCCTCTTCGACGAGCTGGGACCGGAGCATCCCGTGACGACGCACTACCGCCGGCGGCTCGCCACCGCCCTCTACTGATGGACGCGCGGCTGACCACGCGCCCCCCCGTGCCCGAGGAGGCGCAGCACATCACCGACCTCGTGATCGCGTGCGACATCTTCGAGACCGGCGCCCCCGACTTCGAGCTCGACGACCTCCTCACGGACTGGCACATGCCCGGGTTCGACCTGGGGAAGGACGCGGTGGTGGTCGTCGACGGCAGCGGAATCGTCGCCTACACGGCCTTCGTCCGCGCCGACCACGTCGACGTCTACGTGCACCCGGACTTCCGGAACCGCGACATCGGCACCGCGATGCTCGAGTGGTCGGAGAAACGGGCGCTCGAGCGCACCCGGGCGGGCGCGCAGGTGCGGCTCGGCCAGGTCATCACGTCGGACGACGCGGCGCGCGCACTCCTCGAGAGCCGCGGGTACATGCCCGTCCGCACCTACTGGCGGATGACCATGCCCCTCGACGAGCAGCCGCCCCCGCCTGCCTGGCCCGACGGCGTCGTCGTGCGGACGTTCGACGAGGAGCGCGACTCCCGGGCCGTCTATGCCCTCGTCCAGGATGCGTTCGGCGACAACGAGCGCCACACGGCGGAGTCCTTCGAGGAGTGGCAGGCGTTCATGATCGACCGTGAGGCGTTCGAGCCCGGGCTCTGGTTCATCGCCGAGTCCGGCGGCGAGATCGTGGGCTGCGTCCTCTGCCCGAACTACGAGGACGAGGGCTGGGTGCGTCAGCTCGCCGTCTCCCGCGACTGGCGGCGGCGCGGCCTCGGCACGGCTCTCCTCCGCCAGGCGATGAGGGAGTTCTGGCGGCGCGGCCGCAGGGAGATCGGGCTCACGGTCGACTCGTGGAACCGCACCGGCGCGAAGGAGCTCTACGAGCACGCCGGCATGCGCGTCGTGCGCGAGCACACGCGGTTCGAGAAGACGCTCGGGGCGACCGAGCCCGTCTAGCCGCCGGCGCGCTACTCGTGCGCCGGGTACGAGCCGAAGACGCGGAGCTCGCGCGTGAGCCCGCCGACCTCGGCGAGCGTCTCGCTCACGACCGGGTCGAGCGGGTGCCCGGCGAGAACCGCGTCGAACCGGTAACGCCAGGGCGTTCGCGGGATCGGCCGAGAGACGAGCTGGACCATGTCGAGGCTGTGGCGCCCGAAGGGCTCGATCGCCCGGTGCAGCGCGCCAGGCTTGTGGTCGGTGACGAAGGAGAACGCCGTCCGCCACGCCGCGCCGTCCCGGTCGAGCCGCGTGTACGGCGCGACGGCCACGAAGCGCGTGTACGCCTCGGGATGGTCGCCGACGTCCGCGGCGATCACGGTGAGGCCGTACGCTGCCGCGGCGCGCTCGCTCGCGATGGCCGCCTCGGTGGGATCGCCGTCCTCGGCCACCTCGTGCGCCGCGTCCGCGGTCGTCCCCGCGGCGATGGCCGTCGCCCACGGCATGGCCGCGAGCATGCGACGGCACTGGTCGAGCGCGGCCGGGTGCGAGCGCACCACCCTGATCTCCTCCAGGGGCACGATCGCAGGCCCGACCAGGCAGTGCCGGATCCGGAGGATCGTCTCCCCGGTGATCGAGAGCGCCGACTCGTACAGGAGGTCGTGGGTCTCGTTCACGGGGCCCGAGAGCGAGCTCTCGATCGGGAGGACGCCGAAGGCCGCGTCGCCCTCGGTCGTCGCCTCGACGACGGCGATGAAGCTCGGCAGGGAGACCAGGTCGGCCCCGTCCGGAAACAGGCGGTCGCAGGCGGCCGCGCTGTGCGCGCCGTCGCGCCCCGGATAGGCAACCGTCGCGTTCATCGCTGCGACGTTAGCGCAGACCGGCCGGGAGGCGGAAGAAGACGTCCTCGCGCGCGATCTCGACGTCCTCGCGCTGATCGAAGCCGAGCTCGCCGAGCCGGTCGACCACGCGCTCGACGAGGACCTCCGGGGACGAGGCGCCCGCCGTGAGCCCGACCGTCTCGTGGCCCTCGAGCCAGGCCGGATCGAGGTCCGTCTCGTCGTCGATCAGGTAGGCCTCCGCGCCCCGGCTCCGGGCCACCTCGACCAGCCTGTTCGCGTTCGAGCTCGTGACCGAGCCCACGATGAGCACGAGCGTCGCCTCCTCGCAGACGCGCTTGACGGCGTCCTGGCGGTTCTGCGTCGCGTAGCAGATGTCGGCAGAGGGCGGCCCGACGAGGTCGGGAACGCGCTCGCGCAGCGCATCGACCACCGCGGCCGTGTCGTCGAGCGACAGCGTCGTCTGCGTGAGGTACGCGAGGCGCTGACCCTCCTCGAGCTCCAGCTTCTCCACGTCCTCGGGCGTCTCGACGAGGGCGATCGAGTCCGGCGCCTCGCCCATCGTCCCCTCGACCTCGACGTGGCCGGCGTGGCCGACGAGCGCGATCCTGTGGCCGCGCGCCGCATACCTGCGCGCCTCGGCGTGCACCTTGGAGACGAGCGGGCACACCGCGTCGACGATCTCGAGCCCCCGCTCCGCGCAGCGCTCGTAGACGCTCGGAGCGACGCCGTGCGCGGAGAGGACGACCCGCGCGCCCTCCGGCACGTCGTCCTCGGAGTCGACGAAGATCGCGCCGCGCGCCTCGAGGTCGCGCACGACGTGGACGTTGTGGACGATCTCGTGGCGCACGTACACCGGCGGGCCGTGCCGCTCGAGGAGCTGCTCGACGATGTCGATGGCCCGGACCACGCCGGCGCAGAAGCTTCGGGGGCCGGCGACGAGGACGCGCTTGCGCACGGGGGTCTCAGCCATGGCGGTCGGAGAGGGTCGAGGCCGCATGGCGAAGGGAGCCGAGCGCCCGGCGCGCCCCCAACGCGGTCCGCATCGTCGAGCGCGGCTCGGAGGCGAAGGCGCGGGCGACCGCCCGCCAGTCGGTTCCGCCGTCGGCCGCGGCCGCGTGCGCGAGCAGCCCGACCGGTCGCTCGGGCGTGTCGGAGATCGCCCGGACGACCCCCCCGAGCCGCCCGGTCGCCGCGAGCGTCGCGCTCTCGGTGTCCGCCGCGACCGCTCCGCTCCGGCCGGCGAGCTCGCGCCGCTCGGCCGGGTCGTCGACCACGCGGCCGGCGTCGCAGACGACCGCGGTGAGAGCCCCGGGGACGCGGAGCGGCTCGTCCTCCCAGAGCACGGTACCCTCCGCGTCGACGACGCGGCGGGCCGTGAGCAGCGTCCCGGGCGCGAGGCCGGGGACGAGCGCGCCGGCGAGCCCGAACGAGACGAGCCTGCCCTCGGGGAGCGGCAACACCGCTCTCAACCCGACGCGCGCGGCGGTCGCCCCGCCGCTGACGGCTGCGTCCTCCTCGACGGCCAGCGCGCAGGCGAGCGTCGCGGGCCCGCTCAGCGCAGCGTCCACGCGAGGCTCCGCACCGTCTCCTTCACGCTCGAGGTCGCCGCGATGGTCGCGGCGGGCTCGAAGCCGGAGTGGATCCCGCAGTGCTCGCAGCGGTGGTCGTTCCCGGGGCCGTAGAGCTCCCACTCGATGCCGTTGAGGAGCGCCTCGTACGTCGGGAAGATGCCGTCGGTGAGCAGGTAGCACGGCCCCTTCCAGCCGTACGGGTTCCGCGTCACCGATCCCCAGGGCGCGCACGGGAGCTTGCGGTCGCCGGTGAGGAAGTCCTGGTAGACGGGGCTCGCGAGCCAGCGGTAGCCGTTTTGGCGCACCGCGTCGCGGATGGCCCGGAACTTCACCTCGTGCTCGTCCCGCGTCATCGTCAGCGCGGGGTCGATCTGCGAGTACTGGTAGCCGGGCGCCACGAGCATGCCGTCGATGCCGACCTCGTTCGTGAGGTAGGCCATCATCTCGATGACGTCGTCG
>DATBJE010000216.1:0-3948 GCA_036556565.1 Gaiellaceae bacterium | reverse complement strand
CTACAAGGACGCCGACCCGGACGCCTTCGTGCCCGGGCTCATGCACGTCGACCTCGGCGGCTACCACGTGCGCGACGTGGAGTTCACCGCCGCCTTCGACGTCACGAAGGACAAGGTCGGCAAGGACCTCGCCGACGCCATCTGGGCCCATCCCAACGACACCTACCGCTTCGCCGACGTCCCCAAGACCGGCGTCACGGTCTCCCGCGGCATGACCCACGACGGGCTCGGCAAGTACCTCTCGGAGGTCGTCGAGAAGGCGCCCGGCGACACGGACGACGTCGTCGAGATCCTGCGCGAGACGAACACGGACGTCGTCGTCAACTACCTCCCGGTCGGCTCCGAGGAGGCCACGAAGTGGTACACGGAGCAGATCCTCAAGGCCGGGTGCGCGATGGTGAACTGCATCCCCGTCTTCATCGCCAAGGGCGGCTACTTCGGGAAGCAGTTCGAGCAGCACGGCCTCCCGATCATCGGCGACGACATCAAGTCCCAGGTCGGCGCGACGATCACCCACCGCATCCTGACGACGCTCTTCCGCGAGCGCGGCGTCCACCTCGACCGGACGATGCAGCTCAACGTCGGCGGCAACACGGACTTCCTCAACATGCTCGAGCGCGAGAGGCTCGAGTCGAAGAAGATCTCGAAGACGCAGGCGGTCACGTCCATGCTCGACTACGACCTGGGCGAGAAGAACGTCCACGTCGGGCCGTCCGACTACGTCCCGTGGCTCACCGACCGGAAGTGGGCGTTCATCCGCATGGAAGGGACGTCCTTCGGCGACGTGCCCCTCAACCTCGAGATGAAGCTCGAGGTGTGGGACTCGCCCAACTCGGCCGGCATCGTCATCGACGCCGTCCGGCTCGCGAAGCTCGCGCTCAACAACGGCGTCTCTGGCGCGCTGGAAGCGCCGAGCGCCTACCTGATGAAGTCGCCGCCGAAGCAGATCCACGACGACGAGGCGCGCGACCTCGTCGAGAGCTTCATCAAGCGCTACGCGCGCAAGATGGCCAAGACGGCCGCCGCCGCGACCGCCTAACGCGAGGGCGCCGCAGACACTCGAGGGGCCGGCGTACGCCGGCCCCTCGGAGCACCGACTAGTAACAGACTGTTACTTGTTCACCGGTCGGCTACCAGGTCGCGATCACGCGGCAGGGGCCGCCGGAGCCCTCCTCCCACGGGATCAGGCCGACGTAGGCCGTCGCCCCGTGCGACGGGATCGTGTCGAGGTTCGTGAGGTTCTCGATCCCGTAGCGGTCCGTCGCGAGGTAGTTCACGTGGACCGGGAAGGTCGTCGAGTTGCCCGGGTCGAGGCTGAGCGTGTCGACGCCGATCCCCGTCACGTCCCGCTTCTCGGCGAGCCACATGGCCGCCTCCTCGCTGAACCCGGGGAAGTTGTAGTTCGGGTACGCGTCCCCGCCCTTGAACGCGAGCGGGTCACCGACCTTGGCGGCCCAGCCGGAGTCCATCGCGACGATCGCGCCCTTCGGGATCCGCCCGTGCCGACGCTCGAAGCGCTTGAGGTCGTCGACCTCGACCATGGCGTTCGGATCCTTCTCCGCGCGCCGGGAGATGTCGACGACCACGATGGGCGCGAACAACTCCTGCGGGGTGATGTCGGGCGACAGGCGCCCGCCCGGGACGAAGTGCCCCGGCACGTCCATGTGCGTGCCGGAGTGCTCGCCGAACGTCCACCGCTGCGCGTAGAAGCCGTCCGTCGCGTAGTTCGCGATCGTCTCTCGCTCCGGCCCGGTGCCGTTGACGAAGACGGGAAAGCCCGCGGCGAACGTGTGCGTGAGGTCGGCGAAGTGCCGCCTCCGCTTGTGGTGCCGCGAGCCGTGGGCGAGCGCGCCCGACGGGAACGCGGCGGCGAGAGCGACCCCGGCCGCCCCGAACAGCGCCGTGCGCCGGTCGATCCTCGGCGAGGGCCTCCCCTCCGCCTCGATCTCCCTGCGGACGGTCTCGACCGTGCCCGGAAGACACATAGATCCTCCCCCTTTCCGGGTTGGGTCCCGCGACGCTAACCGGGGTCCGGAGAGGACGCAAGCCGCCCGTAGAATCGACTGCGTGAGCTTTCGGGTCTGCATGGTCACCCCGTTCTCGTGGTCGCAGCCCCACGCGGTGAACGACCACGTGGCCGGCGCGGCCGAGGCGCTCCGCGCCCGCGGGCACGAGGTCGTCGTCCTCGCCCCGTCCGGTCGGGCGACCGCGCTCGCCGCGGGACGGCGGTCGCTGAAGCGGCTCGTCCGCGAGGGACGTCCGCTCGAGGACGTCGTCGCGGTGGGGCCGGCGATCCCCGTCTCGCGCAAGAGCCGGCTCGGTGTGCCCCTCGGAGTGCGGGCGAACCTCGAGCTCGCGTTGACGCGGGACCGCTTCGACGTCGTCCACGCCCACGAGCCCGGCGTCCCCAGCCTCTCCTACCTCGCGCTCCGCGACGCGCCGGGGAAGCTCGCGGTTGCGACCTTCCACTCGGCAGAGCGGCTCGGCTACCCGCCGGGCCGCAAGCAGCGCGAGAAGCTGCTCGGGCGCGTCGACGCGCTCACGGCGACGAGCGAGACCGTGGCCGAGGCAGCGGCCGTGCGCTTCCCGGGCGACTACCGCGTGCTGCCCGTCGGCGTCGACCTCGAGCTCTTCCGGCCCGCCCCGGCGCAGCGGCGCTTCGTCGTCGAGTGGCGGCCCGAGGAGCTGCCGCGCCTGCGCGCCGCCTTCCGGGCGCTCCGCGATCTCGACGGCTGGGAGCTCGTCGCGCTGCGGACGTCGTCGCTCGTCGGTCGCCCGTACGTCCCGCGTGCGCTGCGCGGTCGCGTTGCCGTCGCCACCGCCCTCGACGCCCGTTCCCGTGCGACGCACCTCGCCGGGGCTGCGGCGCTCCTCCCGGCCGCCCGCGGCAACGAGCGCCTCCCGCTCGAGGCGGCGGCCTCAGGCGTCCCGGTCGTCGATCCGCCCGGCGCGCAGACGCAACCGGAGCTCGTGACCGCCGCCCTCGCGCGCCTGGCCGAGGACGAGGCGTGGCGGGAGAAGAGCGCCGCGGAGGCCCGCCGCGGCGCAGAGCGCCAGGGCTTCTCGCAGCTTGCGGTCGACCTCGAGCGACTATACGGCGCCGTGCTGGGGAGGCGGCGCACGGTCCGCGCGGCCGACCCGCTCGCCGACCGGCCGCTCGTGCTCGCAGACCTCCACATGCACACCGATCACTCGCACGACTGCGCCGTGCCGGTCGCGGCCCTCCTCGACCATGCCGAGGAGATCGGGCTCGGGGCGATCGCGATCACCGACCACAACGTCTTCTCCGGTGCGCGTGAGGGGGCCGAGCTGGCGCGCGGCCGCGAGCTCACCGTCATTCCCGGGGAAGAGGTGAAGACCGACGCCGGCGAGGTGATCGGCCTCTTCCTCGAGGAGGAGATCCCCCGCGGCATGTCCATGGGGGACACGATCGCGGCCATCCGCGACCAGGGCGGGGTCGTCTACCTCCCCCACCCCTTCGATCGCCTCCACACGATCCCCGACCCGCGGACGCTCCATCGGCACCTGGCCGAGATCGACGTCTTCGAGGTGTACAACGCTCGCCTGCTCTTCGAGGCCTACAACGCCGAGGCGCTGCGCTTCGCCCGCAAGTACAACCTGACCATGGGCGCGGGCTCGGACGCCCACGTGCTCCAGGGCGTCGGCACCGGCCTCGTGCGCATGCACGCCTTCGAGACGCCGGAGGAGTTCCTCATCTCGCTGCGGAACGCGGAGATCGTGCGGCGGCCGAAGTCCCTCCTCTACCTTCAGGGGCTGAAGTGGGTGGCCCAGGCCCGGGAGCGGAGGGCGAAGACCGCGGTCCGGTAGGAGGAGGGCGAGCGGACCCCGAATACCGCCTGAGCCGTGCCCGTGTCTGCCGACGACATCTCCGAGCGCTACCTCAAGAAGGCGATCGCCGAGATCAACGAGCTCGGCCACGAGATCGGC
>DATBJE010000215.1:0-9539 GCA_036556565.1 Gaiellaceae bacterium | reverse complement strand
GGGCATCGAGGACGAGACCCTCGTCCGCGCCCTCGAGGACGCGCTCCTCGCCGCCTACAAGAAGACGCCGGGCGCCGCCCGGCACGCCCAGGTCGAGCTCGACCGCGTCAGCGGCGACTTCCGCGTCTGGTCGATCGAGCTCCCCGCCGACATCGAGGAGCGCCTTCTCGACGAGGCGCGCGAGCGCGCCATCATCGAGCTGGAGGCCGCCGAGGCCGAGAACGGCGAGCGGTCGCACACGCTCATCTCCGACGACGACCTCACGATCGACTGGTCGGACGTGCCGCCGGACCAGGTCAAGAGGGCGGATGTCACCCCCGAGAACTTCGGCCGCATCGCCGCGCAGACGGCGAAGCAGGTGATCCTCCAGCGGATCCGCGAGGCGGAGCGCGAGATGATGTACGACGAGTACGTCGACCGCGTCACCGAGGTCGTAACCGGCATCGTCCAGCAGGCGGGCGACCGCAACAACGTGCTCGTCGACCTCGGCAAGGTCGAGGCGCTGCTGCCCCGGTCGGAGCAGGTCGACGGCGAGCGCTACGAGCAGGGAAGCCGCATCAAGGCCGTCATCACCGAGGTCCGCTCCGGCACGAAGGGCCCGCAGGTGATCCTGTCGCGCCGCGACCCGGAGCTGATCAAGACGCTCTTCGAGCTCGAGGTGCCCGAGATCGCCGACGGCCTCGTCGAGATCCGCGGGGTCGCCCGCGAGCCCGGCTACCGCTCGAAGATCGCCGTCGAGTCGCACGTCCAGGGCGTCGACCCCGTCGGCGCCTGCGTCGGCCCGCGCGGCTCGCGCGTCCGCATGGTCGTGTCCGAGCTCCGCGGCGAGAAGATCGACATCATCCCGTGGAACCCGGAGCCCGCCCGCTTCGTCGCGAAGGCGCTCTCGCCGGCGCGCGTCCGGGAGGTGCTCGTCGACGACGAGACGATGGAGGCGACGGTCGTCGTCCCCGACGACCAGCTCTCCCTCGCCATCGGCAAGGAAGGCCTCAACGCCCGCCTCGCCGCCCGCCTGACGGGCTGGAAGATCGACATCACGTCGGACACCGAGTTCGCCCGCAGCGAGGCCGAGGCGGCCTTCGGCGGCGGGGTCGACGAGGAGTTCACCGGCCGCTGCGCCGCCATCCTCTCCAACGGCAAGCGCTGCCCGAACACCTCCGTCCCGGGCTCGCGCTACTGCGGCATCCCGGCACACCGCGAGCTCGCCGCCCGCGAGGAAGCCGGGGAGGAGCTCGACCCCTCGGAGGCCGTTCCGATCGGCGGCATCGAGGAGCCGGCCGAGGCGGAGGGCGCGGAGGAGGCGACTGAGGAGACCGGGGCCGACGGCTCCGAGGAGCCCGCCGTCGAGGCGGCCACAGCGGAGCCGGCCGCCGAGGAGGGCGAGCAGCCTGCGTCGTGAGCGAGCCCACGAGAACGTGCGTCGGCTGCGGGCGGAAGGCGCCGCAGCGGGAGCTGGTCCGCTTCGCCGCGCCGGCCGGCGTGCTCGTGGCGGATCCGGCCCGGACGCTGCCAGGGCGCGGCGCCTACACGTGCCGGAGGCTCTCGTGCTTCGAGCGGGCGGAGTCGCGCCGAGCCTTCGCGCGGGCCCTCCGGCGCACCGTCAGCATCCCATCCGGTTTGAAAGCGTCCGTCCAGGAGGACTAGGCTCGACCAATGGCTGATCGCCAGCGACCACTGAGACCGCGTGGAGGGGCGCCTGGAGGGCGCCGCAAGCGCCGCGTCGTCATCGACACGCAGGCCGCGCGCCCGCGTCCCGACGCGCGGCAGCCACGCGAGGGCGCGAAGCAGGAGCGGGAGGTCCGCGAGGCTCCGCCGCAGCCGACCGGTCCCGTCAAGGTCAACTCGGGCGCGACGGTGAAGGAGCTCTCGGCCGCGCTCGGCGTGCCGGTCCCCGAGATCATCAAGATCATGATGGGCGTCGGCGAGATGGTCACCATCACGCAGACGCTCTCCGACGACTCGATCGAGCTCGTCGCCGCCGAGCTGAAGCCGCCGCGCGAGATCGAGATCAAGCACGCCGACGAGGAAGAGCTCGAGCCCGAGGTCTACGAGGACGACCCCGCCGACCTGTCGGAGCGGCCTCCCGTGGTCACGATCATGGGGCACGTCGACCACGGAAAGACGACGCTCCTCGACGCCATCCGCAGCTCCGCGGTCGTCGAGACCGAGGCCGGCGGTATCACGCAGCACATCGGCGCGTACCAGGTCGACCACGACGGCCGCCGCGTCACCTTCCTCGACACGCCGGGCCACGAGGCGTTCACCGCCCTCCGCGCCCGCGGCGCCAAGGTCACCGACATCGCCGTCCTCGTCGTCGCCGCCGACGACGGCGTCATGCCGCAGACTCTCGAGTCCATCAACCACGCCCGCGCCGCCGAGGTCCCGATCGTCGTCGCCGTCAACAAGATCGACAAGCCGGAGGCGAACGCCCAGCGCGTGCGCCAGGAGCTCGTCACCCACGGGCTCCAGCCCGAGGACTGGGGCGGCACGACGCAGTTCGCCGACGTCTCTGCGAAGACGGGCGAGGGCCTCGACGACCTGCTGGAGCGGATCCTGCTCGTCGCCGACGCGGAGCTCGAGCTCAACGCGAACCCGAAGGCGGAGGCATCCGGCCCGATCATCGAGAGCCGGCTCGACGTCGGGCGCGGGCCCGTCGCGACCATGCTCGTCACCCGCGGTACCCTGCGGGTCGGCGACGCGATCGTCGCCGGGGACGCCTGGGGCAAGGTGCGAGCGCTCCTCGACTTCCGCGGCGAGAAGGCGAAGGACGCGACGCCGGGCACACCGGTCGAGATCCTCGGCTTCGACAAGCCTCCCGCGGCCGGCGAGCACGCACGCGTGGTCGAGAACGAGCGGCAGGCGCGCCACCTGGCGCAGCTCCGCGGCCAGCGCGTCCGCGCCGAGCAGCTCGCCCGCACCGCGACGAAGGGCGTCTCCCTCGAGGAGCTCTTCACCCAGATGGAGGCGGGCGCGCTGCGCGAGCTCAACATCATCGTCAAGGCCGACGTCCAGGGCTCCATCGAGGCCGTGGCGGGCGAGCTGGCGAAGATCGAGCACCCCGAGGTCGGGGTCAACGTCATCCACACCGGGATCGGCGCGATCACCGAGGGCGACGTGATGCTCGCGTCGGCCTCGAACGCCGTCGTCATCGGCTTCAACGTGCGGCCGAACGCCGAGGCGAGGGCGCTCGCCGAGCGCGAGGGCGTCGACATCCGCACGTACCGCGTCATCTACCAGCTGACGGACGACATCCGGCAGGCGCTCGTCGGCATGCTCGCCCCGGAGCGCCGCGAGGAGGTTCTCGGCGAGGCCGAGGTCCGGGCGCTCTTCCGCGCGTCGCGGCTGGGCGTCATCGCCGGCTGCTACGTCACGACCGGCGTCATCCGCCGGAACGCGCAGGTGCGCGTCGTCCGGGAGGGCACGGTGATCTACGAGACGACGATCGCGAGCCTCAAGCGGTTCAAGGACGACGTCCGCGAGGTGCAGGAGGGCTTCGAGTGCGGGATCCTGCTCGAGGGCTTCAACGACGTGAAGGAGGGGGACGTCCTCGAGGCCTTCGAGACGCAGGAGATCGAGCGCACCGACCTCTCGGTCGCGGGCAACGGCGGCGCCCCCGAGGAGCCGGAGGCGGACGACTCCGAGTAGCGCTCCGATGGGCTCCGGCTACGTCGGGATCCTCTCCGCGGAGCTCCACTTCCCCGACAACCACTCGCTGAAGGGGAAGCGGAAGGAGCTCCTCTCGGTCAAGGCGCAGCTGCAGCGCCGCTTCGGCGCGTCCGTGGCCGAGGTCGACCATCACGACGTGTGGCAGCGGGCGCGGCTCACGCTCTCGTGCGTCGCCAGGGAGCACGCCGAGCTCGTCGGCCTCCTCGACGGCGCCGAGCGCTACCTCGCCTCCCAGGGCTTCGAGCTCGGCCCCGTCGACCGCGAGGTGGTGAAGGTCGATGAGCTCTGACCGCATGCGGCGCGTGAACGAGGCGGTGCGCGAGGTGCTGTCGGAGTCGATCGGCGCCCTCAAGGACCCGCGCATCGGCTTCGTCACCGTCACCGGGGTGCGGACGAGCCCCGATCTGCGCCAGGCCACGGTGTACGTCAGCGTCCTCGGCTCGGAGCGCAAGCGCGAGCGGACGCTCGCCGGCCTCGAATCGTCCCACGGCGTGCTCCAGGCGGCCGTGAATCGTGAGCTGCGCCTGAAGAGAACCCCCCAGTTGAGCTTTGAGTACGATCCGACGATAGAGAGGGGAGCGCGGCTTTCACGGCTCATCGACGAGCTTGCCCCGGACGAAGACGACACCGACAGCTGACCTCGAGGCGGTCGCGGACGCGATCCGCTCGCACGACCGGTTCCTCATCACGACGCACGAGAACCCGGACGGCGACGCCCTCGGCTCGATCCTCGCGATGAAGCTCGCCCTCGAGCAGCTCGGCAAGGACGCCGTCATGTACCTGGCCGGGGTCGTCCCGCTCCCGCACGAGTACGCTTTCATGCAGCTCGACGACCTCCTCCGGGCGACCCCGCCCGAGGACGCGGCCGAGCGGGTGGTGATCGCGCTCGACTGCGCGAACGAGCACCGGCTCGGCCCGCCCCCCGACCTGCTCGGCCCTGCGCCGCTCGTCGTCGACATCGACCACCACCACGACAACACGCGCTTCGGGAAGGTCAACCTCATCGTCGCGGACGCCTCGTCGACCGGCGAGATCCTCCGCGACGTCTTCCGGGCGCTCGACGTCGAGCTGACGCCGGAGATCGCCGAGCCGCTCTACATCGCGGTCGTCACCGACACGGGCCGCTTCCAGTACGCGAACACGACCCCGAAGGCGCTGCGGCTGGCCGCCGAGCTCGTCGAGGCGGGCGCGGACGTCCACCGCGTCTTCCAGGACGTCTACGAGAACGTCGCCTTCGCCAAGATCAAGCTTCTCGCCCGGGCGCTCGAGCGGGCGCGCGTGTACGAGGGCGGCCGCGTCGTCATCGCCGACATCGAGCGTGCCGACTTCGAGGATGCAGGCGCCGAGGAGCCCTTCGCCGAAGGGCTCATCGACTTCCTGCGGGCCGTCGAGGGCTCGGAGATCGTCGCGCTCATCCGCGAGCCGCCCACGCAGAACGGGCCGACGCGGCGGGTCAGCCTGCGGACGAGCGCGGAGGACGTCGACGTCTCGGCGATCGCGCGCAAGAGCGGGGGAGGGGGGCACCGCCAGGCGGCGGGCTTCTCGAGCGAGGCGTCCGTGGACGAGATCACGGACTTCATCCGCCGCGAGTTCCTCGCCCAGGCACCCACGAGCTAGCGCGTCGCGGGCGCCGTACCTCCCGCTTTGTGTTCCACGCGGCCGCCCCGACCGGCCATGTCCCCGCGGGCGCCCTCGAGCCTCGATAGGGCGGCCGGAACGGCGAAGGAGCGCGCTCGGGACTTTGTGCGTGTGAAACACAAGCACGGGGGTCGAGCGCCCGCCGGTCGGCCCTAGACTGGGGCGCCGTGGGAGAGCAGGCCACAAGCGGGCTCGTGCTGGTGGACAAACCCTCCGGGCCGTCGTCCTTCGCGGTCGTGAAGCGGCTGCGCGAGCGCTACCGGACGAAGGCGGGCCACGCCGGGACGCTCGACCCGCTCGCGACGGGGCTCCTGCTCGTGCTTCTCGGCCGCGGGACGCGGCTCTCGCGCTACCTCGTCGGCCTCGACAAGCGCTACCGGACCGAGATCCGGCTCGGCCTGCGAACGTCCACGGGAGACGGCGAAGGGGACGTGATCGAGGAGACGGCGATCGCGTCGCCGGACGAGATCGAGGCGCTCACGGGCGAGATCGAGCTGGCGATCCCGCAGGCATCGGCGGTGAAGATCGAGGGCGAGCGCGCGTACCGCCTCCATCGCCGCGGGGTCGCCGTCGAGATGCCGGTGCGGCGCTCGACCGTGCACGACGTGCGCATTCGCCGGTACGCGCCGCCGCTCGTGGAGCTCGACCTCCACGTCTCGAGCGGGACCTACGTCCGCGCGATCGCCGACGCCCTCGGCGGGCACTGCCGCTGGCTCCGGCGGACGGCCGTCGGCCCGTTCCGCGTCGAGGACGCGGACGAGGAGCGCGTCCTGCCGCTCCTCGCGGCGCTCGTCCACTTGCCCGAGCGCCGGCTCGAGAGCGACGACGAGCTGGCGGCCGTCCGGGCGGGGCGCACCGTCCCGGGAACGGGCACGGGCCCGACCGCGCTCTGGACCGGGGAAGGTGACCTCGTCGCCGTCGGCATCGCCGAGGGCGGCGTCATCCGGCCCGAGACGGTGCTCGCATGAGCCTGCTGCGCCTCCCGGCCTTCCGCAACCTCTGGCTCGGGCAGTCGGTCTCGCTCCTCGGCGACCAGGTCGGCTTCATCGCGCTCCCGCTCGCGGCGGTGCTGGTGCTCGACGCGGGGCCGGGGGAGATGGGGCTGCTCGGGGCGGCGGCCCTCGCTCCGTACCTCCTGCTCTCGCTCCCGGCAGGCGTCTGGCTCGACCGCGTCGCGAGCCGGCGGCGCGTGATGGTCGCGACCGACGTCGCCCGCGCCGTCCTCCTGGCCAGCATCCCCCTCGCCTACGCGCTCGACGCGCTCTCGTTCGCCCAGCTGTACGCGGTCGCGTTCCTGACCGGCTGCCTGGCCGTGTTCTTCGACCTCTCGTACCCGACGCTCTTCGTGTCGGTGACGCCGCGCGAGCGCTTCCTCGAGGGGAACTCGCTCGTGCACGGGAGCCGCTCGTTCTCCTTCGTGGCCGGGCCGAGCCTCGGCGGCCTCCTCGTGCAGCTCTTAAGCGCCCCGTTCGCGCTCCTCGCCGACGCCGTCTCGTTCCTCGGCTCGGCGCTCTTCCTCGGCCGGGTCCGCGCCGAGGAGCCGCCGGTCGACCAGGCGGCCGCGACGAGCATGCGTGCCCAGGCGGCCGAAGGCCTGCGCTTCATCGGCGGGAACGCCATCTTCCGGCCGACGCTGACCGCCGTCGCGACCCTCAACTTCTTCAACTCCGCGTTCCTGGCGCTCTTCATCCTCTACGCGACGCGGACGCTGGGCATCGGCGCGGGCGCCCTCGGGCTCGTCCTCGGCGTGGCGGCGCTGGGCGGGATCTGCGGCGCCGTCATCGCGGGTCGCGTGGGGCGCCGGCTGGGCGTCGGCCGCGCGTTCGCGCTCGGGTGCGTGCTCTTCACGGCGCCGCTCATCCTCGTCCCGCTCGCGCAGGGGCCGAAGGCCCTCGTCCTCGTCTTCCTGTTCGCCGCCGAGCTCATCTCCGGCCTCGGCGTCATGATCCTCGACGTCAACGCCGGCTCGATCATGTTCGCGCTGACGCCCGACCGCCTCCGCTCGCGCGCCACGGGCGCCTTCAACGTCGTCAACTGGGGCATCAGGCCTCTCGGCGCCCTCGCCGGCGGCGCGCTCGGGGCGTGGATCGGCGTCCGGCCGACCCTGTGGGTCGCGACGGTCGGCGCGCTCCTCGGCTCGCTCTGGCTCCTCCCGTCGCCCGTGCTGGGCCTCCGCGAGCTGCCGGAGGAGGCAGCGTGATCGTCGCGCGCTCCCCGGCCGAGCTTCCAGCGGCCGACCGCGCAGTGGCCGTCGGGACCTTCGACGGCGTCCATCGCGGCCACCGGGCGGTGATGGAGGCGGCGAAGGCGACCGGGCTCCAATCGACGGTGCTCACCTTCGACCCTCATCCGCGCCTCGTGCTCGGCTACGAGGTCCAGTCGCTGACGACGCTCGAGCGCCGCATCGAGCTCATCGACGAGATCGGCCCGGACGAGCTCCTGGTCGTCGAGTTCACGGAGGCGCTCTCGCGCACCGAGCCCGAGCGGTTCGTCGCCGAGGTGCTCGCGCCCATCGGGACGCGGATCGTGCTCGCCGGCGAGGGCTTCCGCTTCGGCGTGGGCCGCCGGGGTGACGCCGAGCTCCTGCGCCGTCTCGGGCTCGAGGTCCGACCGGTGCCGATCCTCGAGGGCGTCTCGTCCAGCCGGATCCGGGAGCTGATCGGCGCGGGGGACGTCGCCGGCGCCGCCGCGCTCCTCGGCCGGCCGTTCGAGCTCGACGGCGTGGTCGTCGCCGGTGACCAGCGCGGGGGGACGCTGGGCTTCCCGACGGCGAACCTCGCGCTCGAGCCGCACCTGCTCGCACCTGCCTACGGGATCTACGCGGGCGAGGCGCTCGGCCACCGCGCGGCCGCCTCCGTCGGGGTCAACCCGCACTACGGCGGCAGCGAGCGCCGAATCGAGGCGTTCCTCCTCGACTTCGAGGGCGACCTCTACGGCCGCCGTCTCCGGCTCGAGCTGTGGGAGCGCCTCCGCGACGAGCGGTCGTTCGCGAGCGAAGAGGAGCTCGTCGCGCAGATCGCGCTGGACGTCGAGGCCGCGCGCGCGGCCCGACGGCCCGGCGCCTGAGCTTTCGATTCGGGTTCTCAGCCGAGGGAGAGCGCGGAGCCGCTGCGACGCGGGTCGGCGGCCGCGCCCGTCCGGGCGACGACGCTGACGCCGCCGAAGTAGTGGTGGAGGTCGCTCCAGAGGCGAACGTCGTAGCCGGCCTCGAGCAGCGCGTCGATCGCCCCGTCCTCGAAGCCCGGCTCGGCGTGGACGACGTGGCCCGTCGAGTGGAGGCGCGGCCGGTCGACCGCCTCCTGGGGCGCGAGACCCTCGTCGAGGATCCCGGAGAGCACCTGGGCGAGCGCCGGCCGGAGGCGCGTGCCCCCGGCGGCTCCCGCCCCGAGCACGAGGCCGTCGCCGTCGACCGCCACCGTCGGCGACATCATGCTCTCCATCCGCGTTCCGGGCTCGAGCGGCGCGATGAGGAGGTCGGACTCGCCGAGCATGCTGTTCAGGTGGACGTCGTAGCCGGGGAGGAAGTCGCCGGAGCCGAGGCCGAGGCTCGTCGTGACGACGCAGGCGTTCCCGTCCCCGTCGACGACGCAGAGGTTCGTCGTGTGCTCGTACGTCCGCCCGCTGAAGGGCGGCGCCGCGAGGATGCGGGCGAGCAGGAGCGCCCGCTCGCCGGGGGCGAGCCCGGCGAGCGGCGGGAGCGCGCCGAGGGTGTCGACGAGCTTCGACAGGCCGCCGCGCGTGCGCACGAGGACGCCTGCGTACTGCGCCTGGACCGGACCCTCCCAGGACGCGGCGTACGCGGCGAGGTCGTCGGGCGTGATGAGCCCGTCCCGCTCCTCGACGAGGGCGAGCAGCGCACGGGCGAGTGTCCCTTCGTAGAACGTCCGCGCGCCCTCCTCGGCCACGGCCTCCAGCGCCCGGACGAGCCCGGGCTGCTCGAGGAGGTCCCCGGCCCCGAGCAGCCTCCCGCCGGGGGAGTAGATACGCCCGCCCTCGCGCAGGGTCATGACGGCGGCGAGCATGGCGAGGCAGCGCGCGTGGGCGGACGGCATCTCGACGCCGCCGCGGGCGAGGCGGAGCGCCGGCTCGACGAGCCGCTCCCACGGGAGGACGCCCGCGCGACGCCAGAGCTCGTCGAGGCCCGCGGGGACGCCCGGGACGGCGCACGTCGCGGCGCCGACGAAGTAGTGGACGAGCTCGTCGCCGAAGGGGACGGCCAGCTCCTCGACCACCGG
>DATBJE010000214.1:0-3596 GCA_036556565.1 Gaiellaceae bacterium | reverse complement strand
GAGGCGGGGAAGACGTCGGAGACCTGCTTCGCGATCAGGTGCTCCGTCGCGGTCATGCCGATGTAGATGGGCTCGGTCAGGCTGCGGATCGCCGCGCTCGTCTTCTCGCCGAGCGCCGTGTGCGCCTCGTCGCAGATGACGAGCTGGTACGCCGTCCGCGACACCGAGTCGACGTGCCGCGCGAACCAGGCGTAGGTCTGAATCGTGATCGGGTTCCCGCGCAGGGGCTCCTGCCCGGCGAGCACCGCCTCGCGCAGGCGGTCGCCGTAGCCCTCGGTGGTGAGGTCGCGCGTGAACTGGTTCACGAGGAGCCGGCGGTGCGTGAGGATGAGGACGCCCACCGTGCGGGCCGCCTCGACGAACCCCGCCGCCGCGATCGTCTTGCCGGACGCGGTCGGATGGCGGAAGCGGTAGCGGCGGACGGCGCCCGGGTCGTCCTCGACCGGCGCATCGCCCTCGTCCTCCTCCGCCGCGATCTCGTCGACGTCCTCCTCGTCCTCCTCGGCCCGTTCCTCGACGGGGGAGCCGTTCGCGTGCCCGATCCCGTTGCCGTTCTCGGCTTCCTCCTCGTGGCGCGCGATCAGCTCCGCGAGCATGCCGGCGAGCGCGTCGATCTGGTGGCGCCGGAGCTCGGTGCCGGATGCAAGCCGCGGGGGGTGGTCGGTGAGGACGCGCTCGAGGCCGAGCATGAGCGCGTAGTCGACCTTCCACTCGTGGGAGGGCGACTTGCGGCCGGCGTCCATCTCGGCGAGCGCGGCGTCGAGCGCCCGCCGTCGCGCGCGGCCGTCGGCGAGGACCTCGGCGGGGTCCTCGCCCGGGTGGAGGAAGACCTCCCCTGCCCACGCTCCCGCTCGGAGGGCGGCCGCCGCCAAGGCGTCCGTTCCCTCCGACGGTACGGTCGGATGGCCTATCGCTTCTTGCATGGAGGCAGCGGCTATCCGCTGCGACGAACCCAAGAGTGTGTGCGCGAACGAGTGTCGCGCCAGCACGTCGAATAATAGCCGATCCCGCCCCGGGGCGAGGTCCCGGGCGGGATCAGGAGCCGAGTCGCGCGGCCACGGCCTGGCGCATCCCGACCGCCCTCTTCATGTACTCGTAGGCCTCGTCGGCGCGGCCGTCGGCCTCGTGGAGCTCGGCCATCCGCGCGTAGACCGCGACGAGGTAGCGGTTCGGCGTCTCCTGCCGGAGCAGCTCGGCGGCGAGCTCGAAGAGCTCGAGCGCGCGGGCACGGTCGCCGAGGTCCTCGTACACCTCCGCCAGGATCGCGTAGCTGCGCGCAGCGTCCTCGGGATGCGCCTCCGCGATGACGCCGGACACCTCCATGGCGAGCGTGGCCGCCTCCTCCTTGCGCCCCAGCTTCGCCAGCGCGCGCGCCTCCTCGAGCTTGTACTGGGCGCGCTCGACCGGGTTCGCGCTGCGGTCGAGCAGGGGCCACCCGTCCTCGAGGACCCGCAGCGCCTCGTCGGCCTGGTCGCGGTCCAGCTCGATGTGGGCGAGCAGCTGGTGAGCGCGGGCCGTGCGGTAGGTGTCCTCGGTCATGCTCAGCAGCTCGAGCGCGCGCCTCGCGTAGCGCGCCGCCGGCTCCGGCTCGTTGCGCTCCGCATGGAGCCGAGACTGCGTCCAGTAGAGCTGGGCCCGGACGCTGGGGCTGTCGGAGTCCTTGCCGATGGCAAGCGCGCGGCCGAGCAGCTCCTCGGCCCGCCCGAAGTTCCCGGCGTCGATGAGCGCGTGCCCGAGCAGCACGAGGAACCGCATCTCGCCGAGGACGTCGCCGTCGGCGACGGCGCTGTCGACACAGCGCTCGAAGACGCCGATCGCCGACTCGAGCTCGCCCACCATCGCGTAGGACCGTCCGAGGGAGTCGGCCAGGTCGGGGTGGGCGGCCTCCGGTGTGTCGTAGAGCGCGAGTGCCTGCTCGAACCGCTCGATGGCGGCCTGCGGCCGCCCGCGGCGGTGCTCGATCTGGCCGAGGCCCTCGCAGGCCCGCGCCCGCGTCTCGTCGGCGCCGGTCTGCTCGAGGATCTCCGCGTAGAGCTCCTCGGCTCGGCCGAGCTCGTCGAGCCGGACGGCGACCTCCGCCTCCAGGAGCCTGCCGCCGGTCTCCGCGGGGCCGTGCTCGGACCCGGTGGCGAGCCAGTCCTCGGTCACGCCCAGCCGGCGGCCGAGCTCGCGGAGCAGCTGGAGCGACGGGATGCGGTCGCCGGACTCGATGCGGGAGATGTAGGCGGGCGAGCAGCCCGGGAACGCGAGCTGCCGCTGGCTCAGGCCGGCCCGCTCGCGGGCGGCGCGGAGGCGCCGCCCGACCGCCGTCGGGTCATCGACGTGCGTTGACTTCTGTCTCGGCATCTGGGTTCATTGTGCGGTCACGCCGTACCCCAGGGAGCTGCGGCACCGCTCGACCGAAGAAAGGATGGTTCCCATGAAGATCCGCGTGGCGCTCGGGTGTCTCGCGTTGGGGATCGCCGCCGCGTTCGTCGGCGGAACGCCCTGGTGGTAGACGTGACCGATCGTACAGCCGCGAGGGGGCGTTCGCACCCCGCCTCTGGGCGTGCGCCCGGAGCGCGCGGTCGCCGGCGTGGCAGGGCTTCGGCCGGCGGTGCGGCCCGCCGCCGAGGCTGAGGGGCCGGGCGCAGGGCATCGAAGGGTCGACGTCCGGGAGCCCGCCTGCGGCAACGGGCTCCCGAGCATCAACGGCAATGACAATTGTCGCTGGGAACGACCGCACGCGCGTCCCTCCGGCGGGTGAACCTCCGACTCCGGGCCCCGCCGCCGACGGCGCTAGCCTCCTCGCGTGGACTGGGAGGCGCACGCGGAGCGCGAGGAGCGCCGCTACGCGGACGCGGTCTCGCGGGCCCCGTCCGAGCCGGACGCCGGCCAGAAGCAGCTCGTCCGCGCCGCGATGGCCGCGACGGGCGCCGGCCTCGCACGCCTGATGCAGAGCCGCCG
Source organism: Gaiellaceae bacterium (assembly GCA_036556565.1). Taxonomy (GTDB): domain Bacteria; phylum Actinomycetota; class Thermoleophilia; order Gaiellales; family Gaiellaceae; genus JAIBJN01. Next base: position 650 of record DATBJE010000214.1, on the reverse strand, counting down.
CGGCGAGGCTGCCGGCTGGTTCTCCCGCTCGGCCGAGCGCTTCCGCGAGAGCTTCCCCGACGCGCCCGCCGGGAGCTGGGGCAGGCTCATCGGCGCGGTGAAGGCTCGGCTCCTCGCCGGCGACGCCCGCGGGGCCGAGGAGGATGCCGAGTGGGCGCTCGCACAGGGCCCCGCCGACGTCCGGTCGCCGATCGGCCGTTACGCAGCCGTCCTCGCGCTGCTCGTCCTCGGCCGGGACGCCGAGGCCGGCGCGCTCGCCGAAGAGCTCGTCGCCGTGTCGGAGGACGCGTTCCCGCGGCCCGTCGGCGAGGCCCTCGTCGCGCTCGCGCGGGGTGACAGCGCCGTCTACGGGGTTGCGGCCGCCGCCGTCCTCGAGTCCTTCGAGGAGCGCGACGCCTACCTCGAGGACATCCCGGTCGCGGACACCGTGGTCGTGCTCGAGACGCTCGCGGAGCGTCGCGGGATCGCGGCCGGGCTGCGCTCGCCGCTCCTGCCCGCCGACTGAGGGAGTTACTCGGCGGGCTGGTCGCCCGACTGCTCGACGATGTCGACGGAGACGATCGTGTCGGGCTTGAGGAAGCGGCCGCTGACGTAGGGCCAGTCGTCCTGATCCGCCTCGGCGACGGTCGTGACGAGGGACTTGGCCTGCT
>DATBJE010000213.1:0-8667 GCA_036556565.1 Gaiellaceae bacterium | reverse complement strand
ACATCCACCCGGCCGCTTCTCGCGACGTGCGGGAGGAGAGAATCGTGGTCTCGCGAGAAGCGCTGGACGACATGCGGGTCACCTCTCGGACGAAAGCGCCACGCTACGACCGCGGCTCCCCGCCGTCAAGCGGGCTCAGTTCTCTTACTCGGCGGTGACGTACGCGGCCGTGAGACCGCCGTCGACGAGGAACGTCGCGCCGTTGACGTACGAGGCGTCGTCGCTCGCGAGAAACAGCGCGCCACGGGCGATCTCCTTCGCCTGGGCGAGCCGGCCCATGGGGAGGTGGACGAGCCGCCGCTCGAGCGCGCCGGGCGTCTCCTCGAAGAGGCGCATGAGAAGCGGCGTCTCGACGGGACCGGGGCACAGCGCGTTCACGCGGATGCCGCGCCGGCCGAACTCGACCGCGAGCTCCCGGCTGAGCGAGAGCACCGCGCCCTTCGAGGCCGTGTAGGCGATCTGCGACGTGGCCGCCCCCACGAGCGCGACGAACGAGGCGACGTTGATGACCGAGCCCCCGCCGCGCTCGAGCAGATGCGGGATGCCGTGCTTGCAGCAGAGGAACACGCCGGTCGTGTTGACGGCGTGGACGCGGTGCCAGGCGTCGAGCTCCGTCTCGAGGACGGAGGCGTCGTCGGCGGGCATGATCCCCGCGTTGTTGTAGAGGACGTCGATGCCGCCGTAGCGCTCGGCCGTCGTCGCGTACATGCCCGCGACGCTCTCCGGGTCGGCGACGTCGACCTTGTGGAAGAAGGCGTCGCGGCATTCGGCGGCGGTCGCCTCCCCGGCCTCCTCGGCCACGTCGGCGACGCAGACCTGCGCTCCCTCGGCGGAGAAGAGGAGCGCCGCCTCGCGCCCGATTCCCCCGGCGGCGCCGGTGATGACCGCGACCTTGCCGTCGAGACGACCCATCGTGTGCGGCATCCTGCCAGAGTCTGCAGCGCTCAGAGCGAGGCGAGCCCGGTGCGGACGGAGCCGAGCCGCGCGCCGATGACGGCGTCGGCCGCCTCGGCGCTCGCCGGATGGCCGGTCACGGCGCCGATGAACTCGTCCCGCTCGAGCGTGAGGAGGTCGGTCGCGGCGGTCGCCCGCGCGGTCGCCGTGCGGCTCACCGGCCTGAGGAGCGCGATCTCCCCGAAGTAGCCGCCCGGGCCGAGCACCGCGAGGGTCCGCCCGTCGGCGGAGACCTCGATCTCTCCTGCGCGGATGACGTAGAAGCGGTCCCCCGCCTCGCCCTGCCGGAAGACGTCGTCGCCCGCCGCCACCCGCACGGACACGAGGCTCCGCGCGAGGTGCTCGAGCGTGGGCGCCGGCAGGGGCGTGAAGATCGGGACGTTCCGGAGGAGGTCGAGCTCGTCTCCCGGCGGGGCGGCCTCGGCGTCGATCGCGTTCAGCGGGCGCCAGGCCAGCACGGCGAGGAGGGGAAGGAGGGCGCCGGTCGCGGCGAGGGCCCCGCGGATGCCGAACGCGTCGATCAGGACCGGCGCGAGGACGGCCCCGATGCCGATCGTGAGGACGATGAGGCTCTCGAGGACGCCGAAGAAGCGGGCCAGGACCTCGTCGCGGACCGCCCGCTGGAGGAGCGTGAGGCCGGCGACGTCCACGACGGTGTTCCCGATGCCGACGACGGCCAGGAGCAGGACCGCGGCGGCCGGCTCGGGCCACAGCGCGATCGCTGCGATCGGGAGCCCCCAGAGGACGAGGCCGACGCGGAAGTCGGCGGCCAGGCGCCGTCGGCCGACGAGCGCGAGCGCGGCTCCCGCGCCGACGAGGCCGCCGATCCCGACCGCCGAGTTGAGGTAGCCGACGCCCGGCTCGCCCAGATCGAGGAGCTCGATCGCGCAGACGACGATGAGGACGTTGAGCGCACCCGCGACGAGGGTCTGCGCCGTATACAGGCCGACGAGCAGTCGCAGCCGCCGGTCCGCCCCGATCACGCGGAACCCCGCCGCGGCCTCCTCGACGAAGCGCTGGCGCGGCGGCGGCTCGGCCTCGTCGGCCGCGCCGGCGGGGGCTCGGATGCCCGCGACCTGGAAGGCCGACCAGAGGAACAGCCCCGCGGTCACCACGAGGACCTCGCCGGTGCCCGTCAGCGCGAGGAGAAGCCCTCCCAGCGCGGGCCCGATGAAGCTCCCGACGCTCTCGATCGTGCTCGAGGCGACGTTCGCCGCCGTGAGCTCGTCGGGGGTGCGGGAGAGCGACGGGAGCACCGCCGCCTGCGCCGGCTGGAACGCCGTCGACGCGAGCGAGACGAAGCCGACGAGCCCGTAGACGACGCCCGCCGGAGCCTCGGTGAACACGGCTGCCGCCGCTCCGGCCGTCGCCGCGCACCGCACGAGGTCGGCGCCGAGCATCACTCGCTCGCGCGGGTACCGATCCGCCAGGAGCGCGGTGAACGGCGCCGCGACCGCCGCGGGGACGAAGCGAATGACCCCCACGAGCCCGACCGCCGCAGCTCCGCCGGAGCGGAAGGCGAAGACCCCCACGGCGACCGCCGCCGCCCACTCTCCCGTGATCGAGCCCGCCCACGCGAGCTCGAGACGGCGCAGGTTCCGGTTGCGGAAGACGTCCCCGAACGCGCGCAGGGACTCGGCCAGCCGCTTCCGGAGGACGCCGGTCATGCCCCGGGGAGAATCGCAGTGTTGGCGGCGGGAGAAAAGCGTGGGAAGATACGGCGCTACTCGGCCGTCCGGTATGCGGTAACCCGCGCCGACGCGCCGACGAAAGGAGGACCCGTGGAGGAAGAGCGCGAGAAGGTCAAGGCGGGCACGGCCGACGCTGCCGCTGCCGCCGACGTCGAGGCCCACAGGAACAAGGCGGGCATCGCGGAGGGCTCGGAGGCTCCGGACCAAGCGGCCGGACGTCGCGAGTCCGACGAGCCGGACGTCGAGGCCCACAGAAACAAGGCGGGCATCGCGGAGGGCTCGGAGGCTCCCGACCAGGCGGCCGGACGTCGCGAGTCCGACGAGCCGGACGTCGAAGCCCACCGGTTCAAGGCCGGCTAGTGGGCTGAGCGGGTTGAGCCGGGCGGCGCGCGAGCGCCGCCCGGCTCATGTCTGTCTGAGGATCTCCTCGAGCCCGGCAAGGAGCCGGAGCGCCCCTTCACGGTGCTCCCCCTCCAGGCCGTCGAGGGCCGCGGCGAGCGCCGCAACGGCCTCGGCGTCCTCGCCTTCCGCGGCGAGCACCGCCTTGGCCCGGCGGGCGGCGAGCAGGAGGTCGAGCGCGATCGCGGCCTGGTTGCCGAAGAGGCCGAGCAGATCCGCCTGCTCGAGCGTGAAGCCGGGCCGCTGAGGGCGGTCGAGCACCTCGAGGACGCCCAGCGCCCGCTCCTCGTTCAGGAGAGGGACCGCCATCAGCCCGCGCGGCACGTAGCCGGTGGACTCGGCCAGGTCCTTCGCGAAGCGAGGGTCCTCGGAGACGTCCTCGAGGACGAGCGGCTGGCGCGTCACGAGCACCCAGCCCGCGATTCCCCCGCTCGAGGGGAACCGGGTTCCGACGAGGCTGTCGGAGCCCTCGCCGGCGACGGCGGCGAAAACGAGCTCGTCGGCCTCCTCGTCGAGGAGGAAGATCGACGCCGCGCGGGCTCCGAAGATCGCGCGGGCGACCTCGACGATGGACGAGAGCAGGGAGGCGTGGGCCTCCTCCGACCCGAGGACGCCAGCGGCGACGGCCGCACGGAGGTCGCCCGTCACCGTGCCGCCGCCACGTTGTTCGCGACGAGGTACAGGACGCTCTTGAGCTGGAACGGCGTCAGCTCGGGATGCTTGCCGACGACGAGGGCGCAGATGCCCGCCATGTGCGGCGTCGCGAAGCTGTTGCCGCTCACGCGGAGGGTGCCGCCGTCGAGCCACGGCGCGTCGACGTCGACGCCGCGGGCGAAGAACTCGACCGGCGGTGTCGGGTTGTAGAAGAACGCGAGGGGATCGCCCTGCTCATGGCTGCCGACCGAGACGACCGAGGCGAAGCGCCACGGGAAGCTCTCGACGGGCATGTTATGCGCCGAGGCGACGAGCATCGTCCGGCGGAAGTACGCGACGTCGGCGAGGTCGTGCAGCTCGGGTGCCAGCTGCCGCTTCGTCGTCGAGAGGCTCATGTTGACGACGTCGAAGCCGCGCTCGATCGCCCAGCGCAGCCCGGCCAGGAGAACGGGCCCGCTGCCCGTGTAGCCGGCTCCCAGGACCCGCACGCTGGAGATGCTGCAACCCGGTGCGAGCGAGCGGACGATCCCCGCGCACGCCGTCCCGTGACCGCACAGGTCGCCCTCGTCGTCGGGGACGACCTCGATCTCGCCGTCCTCGCCGACGGTGACGGCCACGGTCTCCTCGATCTCCCCGACGAGCGGGTGACCGCTCTCGACGCCGCTGTCGAGAATGCAGACCCGGGCCCCCGACCCGTCCGAGCCGCCCCAGGCCCAGTCGCGCGTGACTCGCTCGGGCCAGTCGACCGGGATGGCGATCCGCTCGACCGCGTCGGCCGGCAGGCTCCACGCCGGGAGCGATTCGTTCTCGGCCGGTTCCGTGGCGCTCAACTGGTGAGCGAGGAGAGCGTCGTGTCGAGGCGGTCGAAGCGGGCGTCGGTCACCGGGTCGCGCTTCCCGTTCCACCACGCCAGGACGACGTTCGGCCCGTAGAGCTTGTAGGCGACGTACGAGCGCGCGGTCTCGTCGAAGTCCCAGTAGATCCCGCCCGCGTTCTCCTCGAGCGGCTTCGCGGTGTCTTTGTCCGAGAGGAGCGACGTCACCGCCTGGCTCCGGCCCGGCTCCACGACGTAGATGGTGAAGGTGCCGAACCGCTTCTGCTGCGCCGGCGTCGGGTCGAGCCCCAGGCCGAGCTGCTCCCAGGAGGCGTCGGGCGCGGCAACGCGCCGGAGCGCCGGCTGCCCCGGCGCCGTGCGGAACTGCGCGATGACGGTGCCCGCCCCGATCGGCGCGGCCTGGTCGTTCTCGTCCGTTCCGGAGCCCGCGCCGCAGCCCGCGAGGACGAGGGCGAGGGACGCGGCGAGGAGGAGGCAGATGAGGGCGCTGCGTCTCATCGGTCCAAGAGTACGTGCCCGTTCCGACGCGTCCAGTATCGCGACGAGATGTAAACGGTTGTTTGGGGAGCTTCAGTCCGTCGAGAGGAAGACGTTCTTCGTCTCCGAGTAGCCCTCGAGGGCGTGCATTCCGAGCTCACGGCCGAACCCCGACTGCTTGAAGCCGCCGAACGGCGTCGCCACGCGCACCGAGCCGTTCGAGTTGACGGAGAGCACGCCGGAGTCGATCCCGCGCGCGACGCGGAGCGCGCGGCCCACGTCGCGGGTCCAGATGGAGCCCGACAGGCCGTAGGGCGTGTCGTTGGCGAGTCGGACGGCCTCGGCCTCGTCCGCGAACGGGATGACGGCGGCGACCGGCCCGAAGACCTCCTCGCGGGCGACCCGGTCGTCGTTCGACGCCTCGACGAGCGTGCAGGGGAACCAGAACCCGGGCCCGTCGGGCGCCTCGCCGCGGAAGAGCGGCTCGCCCTCGACGAAGGACGCCACCTTCTCGCGGTGGCCCGCCGAGATCAGCGGGCCCATCTCCGTCGCCTCGTCGCCGGGGTCGCCGACGCGCACGCCGCGCGTCGCCTCGACCAGGAGCTCCACGAAGCGGTCGTAGGCCGTCCGCTCGACGAGGATGCGCGAGCGGGCGCAGCAATCCTGCCCCGCGTTGTCGAACACGCCGTACGGGGCCGCGGCGGCGGCCCGCTCGAGGTCGGCATCCGCGAAGACGACGTTCGCCGACTTGCCTCCCAGCTCGAGGGTCACGCGCTTGATCGTCCCCGCCGCGCCTGCCATGACCGTCTGCCCGACCTCGGTGGAGCCGGTGAATCCGACCTTGGCCACGTCGGGGTGCTCGACGAGCCGCTGCCCGACGACGGAGCCCTTGCCGGCGAGGACGTTGACGACGCCCTCGGGAATGTCCGCCTCGAGGCAGAGCTCGCCGAGGCGGAGCGCCGAGAGCGGCGTCAGCTCGGCCGGCTTGAGGACGACGGTGTTCCCGCAGGCGAGCGCCGGGCCGAGCTTCCAGCTCGCGATGTTGAGGGGGAAGTTCCAGGGCACGATCGTGGCGACGACGCCGAGCGGCTCCCGGAAGGTCATGTCGACGCCGCCGGTCACGGGAATGGTCTCCCCGTGGTGCTTGTCGATCGCGCCGGCGTAGAAGTGGAAGACGTCCGCGACCATGCCGACCTCGTCGCGCGCGCCGGAGATCGGCTTGCCGACGTTCTCGGTCTCGATCCGCGCGAGCTCCTCGCCGTGCTCCTCGACGAGGGTCGCGAGCCGCCGGAGCAGCCTGGCGCGGTCTGCCGGCGCGACCGCCCGCCAGGCCGGGAACGCCGCCTTGGCGCGCGCGACGGCCTCGTCCGCCGCCTCGGTGCCGGGGCTCGGGAGCTCGACGATCGTCTCCTCGGTGGCCGGGTTCTGGACGGCGGTCACGGGCGCTCCGCACGGTAGCGGAGGGCCTCGTCCACGAGCCCCCGGAAGAGCGCGGCGTCCTCACCTTCCTCCGGGTGCCAGAGGACGCCGAGCGCGAAGCGCCGCGACGGGTCCTCGATCGCCTCGACGGTGCCGTCGTCGGCGCGCGCGGACTCCTCCAGGCCTTCGCCGATGCGCCCGAAGCCCTGGTGGTGGTGGCTCTTGACCGGCGCGCGGTCGCCGAGCAGCGTGTTGAGCCGCGTTCCGGCCGCCACCTCGACGTCGTGGTCGGAGAAGACGCCCGGCGTCTCCTTGTGGGCGTCGGACCCGACGACGTCGGGCAGGTGCTGGACGAGGTCGCCGCCGCGGGCGACGTTCAGCACCTGGCTTCCCCGGCAGACGGCCAGCACGGGCATGTCCAGCGCGAGCGCGGCCTCGAGCAGCCCGAGCTCGGCGCTGTCGCGCTCGGGGCGGACCCCGTTCGTGGCCGGGTGGGCCTCGGCGCCGTAGGTCGCGGGGTCGAGGTCGGCGCCGCCGGAGAAGATGAGCCCGTCGACTGCGTCCAGGGTCTCCTCGACGCCCTCCTGGCTCGGGGGGACGAGCAGCGGGCGGCCGCCCGCGTTCTCGACGGCCCGCACGTAGGCGAGGGGGATGAGCGCTGCGGGGCATTCCCACGCTCCCCAGCGGGCCGTCTCCGCGTAGGACGTGATCCCGATGATCGGTCGCATCGTCACGAAACGTAGCGGAGCACGACGCCCCAGCCGTCGGGGTCCTCGTAGACGAGATCCTCGGCCCAGTAGGGGTTCTCGGGCTCGACCGGCTCGTGCCCGAGCGCGCGCAGGCGGCCGTCGATCGCCGCGATCGCGTCGCTGTCGGTCAGGGAGAGGACGAGCAGGTTGTCGCGCGTCGGAGCAGGGCCGGGGCTTCCGTCCTCGTGCTCCGTGAACTCGAGGTGGTAGTCCTCGCCCGGAAGCCCGAGCATGACGCCGCTGTAGCCCGCGTGGCCTTCGAAGGAGTCGATCCGCGGGAGGCCCAGCCCGTCCTCGTAGAAGCGCAGCACCTCGGCGAGCCTGTCCGTCGGGCGCGCGAAGCGCACCCGTGTGACGGGCCACCAGGGGCTATCCACGCTCGAAGAGGCGCTCGCGCTCGTAGCACGTGACGACCTCGTCGAAGAGCCGCTGCTCCGTGTGCGCGTAGGTCAGGTAGTGGTCGACGACGTCGTCGCCGAGCGCGGCGCGGGCCATCGATCCGTTCTCGAGGGCGTCGATCGCCTCGCGGAGGGAGTGCGGGAAGCGCTCCGCGTCCGACTCGTAGGCGTTCCCCTCGAGCGGTGCGGGGAGCTCCAGCTCGTTCTCGATCCCGTGGAGGCCCGCGGCGATCGTCGCCGCGAAGGCGAGGTAGGGGTTGACGTCCCCGCCGGGGATGCGCGTCTCCGTCCGGAGGCCGTTGCCGTGGCCGACGATGCGGAAGCCGCAGGTGCGGTTGTCGTGACCCCAGGCGAGCGTGGTCGGCGCCCAGCTGCCGGCCGCGTAGCGCTTGTAGGAGTTGATCGTCGGCGCGACGAAGACGGCCAGCTCGCGGAAGCAGGCGATCTGCCCCGCGAGGTACTGCTTGAACGTGTCGGACTCCCCCGCGAAGGCGCTCTCGCCGCCGCGCCAGAGGCTCGAGTGAATGTGACAGGAGTTTCCGATCCAGGTGTGGTCGGGCTTGGGCATGAAGGTGACCGAGCAGCCGTTTGCGTGCGCGATCTCCTTCGCCCCGTTCTTGAAGACCACGTGGTTGTCGGCCATCGTGACCGCGTCGGAGTAGAGGAAGTTGATCTCCTGCTGGCCGGGCCAGGCCTCGCCCTTCGAGCTCTCCACCTTGATCCCGGCGGCCTGCATCCCGTTTCGCATCTGGCGGATCAGCGGCTCGTCGTAGGTCGTGGCGAGGATGTGGTAGTCGAGGATGTACGGGACGGACGGCGTGAGGTCGCGGTAGTGCTTCGCGTGCGCCTCCTCGTAGGTCTCCTTGAAGAGGTAGAACTCGAGCTCCGAGCCGACCATGGGCGTGAAGCCGAGCTCGGCGGCCCGGTCGACCTGGCGCCTGAGCACCTGCCGCGGGGAAGGGGCGACCGGCGAGCCGTCGTGCCAGACGACGTCGCAGAGGACGAGCGCCGTCGCCTCGAGCCAGGGAATGCGGCGCAGCGTGGCCAGGTCGGGCTTCATCGCGAAGTCGCCGTAGCCCCGCTCCCAGTTG
>DATBJE010000212.1:0-9027 GCA_036556565.1 Gaiellaceae bacterium | reverse complement strand
CTCGTCGGGCGCGTCCTGCGAGATTGACTCGAGCACCGCCTCGAGGGCGTGGAGGTTGGCATGGATGTCAGAGACGATCGCGACGCGCACCGCCGGCTGACGTTAGCGCAGAGCCTCGTCGTCCTCGGCCTGGCCGCCGTCTGGCTGGTCGCGGCCGCCTTCCTGTGGCGGACGAAGGTCCCCTCGCTCTCGCTGCCGACGCTCGACCCGCGCGATTACTTCTCGGCCGCCGAGCTCGAGCGGATCGGCGACTACCGCCGCGTGTCGCGCGTCCTCTTCCTCGGCTCGCTCGCCGCGCAGATCGTCGTCCTCGGGCTCCTGGTCTGGAAGGCGGACGGCCTCGCCACGGGGCTGGGACGCATCGGGCGCGGGCGCGTCCGGACCGCCGTCCTCGTGGGGCTCGCCGTCGTCGGTTCGACCTGGCTCGCTGCGCTGCCGTTCGGAGCGGTCACCCAGCACCGTCGCCGCGAGTTCGGCCTCTCGGAGCAGGGGTGGGGCGGATGGATCCGCGACCAGTGCGTGTCGTTGGGCGTCGAGGCCGTGCTCGTGACGATCGGCGTCGCCGGCGCCGTCTGGCTCGCCGCCAGGCTCGGCAGGCGCTGGTGGGTCGCCGCCGCGCCCGCCCTGGTCGCGATCGCCGCCCTCTTCATCCTCGCCCAGCCCCTCGTCGTCCAGCCGCTCTTCAACCGCTTCGAGCCGCTCCCCGACCGGGCGCTCGCCGCGAGGATCGAGAGCATCGCCTCGCGGATGGGCGTCAACGTCGACGACGTCCTCGTCGCGGACGCGAGCAGGCGCACGACGACGGCGAACGCCTACGTGGCCGGGATCGGCCCGACCCGCCGCGTCGTCCTCTACGACACGCTGCTCGACGGGCGCTTCACCGAGGGGGAGATCCTCGCCGTCTCGGCGCACGAGCTCGCCCACGTGGAGCGGCGCCACCTGTGGAAGGGCATCGCCTGGTTCGCGCTCTTCGCCGTTCCCGGCGTGTGGCTCCTGGCGGCGATCACGAACCGCCTCGGCGGGCTCGCCCAGCCGCGGCTCGTGCCTCTCGGGCTCGCGTTCGTCTTCGCGTACATGCTCGTGACGCAGCCGCTCGCCAACGCCGTGTCGCGGCGATACGAGGCCGAGGCGGACTGGCTCGGGCTCCAGGCGACCCACGACCCGGCCGCCTTCGTCGGCCTCGAGCGCCGGTTCGTCACGACGAGCCTCGCCGACCCCGACCCGCCGGCGTGGGTGACGATCTGGCTGGGGACGCACCCCACGCCGATGGAGCGGATCGCGATGGCCGAGTCGCAGAAGCGCTGACGGCTGGTCCCCTTCAGCCATGGCCGGGGTCAGACCCCGGCCATGGCCTCTTCGGCCGTGAATCATGGATGGTTGCAGGCCAGGGGGCCACAGCCGCCCCAGTCTCCACAGCGTTACCGCTGTCGGCTTTGGACACGGCCGGGGTCAGACCCCGGACGGGTCCAAAGCAGTCAGGCGTCTTCGGGCTGCTCGGGGAGGTTGCGGATTCCCTCGCGCGTCGACCACTTCGACCAGGAGTCGTTCATCGCGTCGAGGAGCTCGCGCATGAACCGGGGCGACATGTTCACGCGGCTGACGACCACGCCGGGGACGTCGCCCTCGTCGACCTCGTGGTCGATGCGGGCGAAGGTGAGCGTAAACTCGTAGTCGGAGAAGCTGACGTTGGCGAAGTTCGCGTAGACGCCGGCGAGGTTCTCCGGGTCGAGATGGATGTTGAGCTGGCGCTCCTGGCCCTCGTCCTCCACGGCTTCCTACGATATACGGCATGGAGGTGAGGGATTTCGAGCGGACGGCGCTGGCGCGGCTCGAGGCCGAGCTGAGCGCTGCCGCCGGCATGCCGATCACGCTCGAGCGCCCGGCGAACGCCGAGCACGGCGACTACGCGACCAACGCGGCGCTGAAGCTCGCGGGCGCGCAGCGGCGCCCGCCGCTGGAGATCGCGGGCGAGCTCCGCGACGTCGCGACGGGGCTCGCGGCCGTCGAGCGGGCCGAGGTCGCGCCCCCGGGCTTCGTGAACCTGTGGCTCGCGCCCTCGTGGTACGGCGAGGCCCTCGGCGAGATCCTCGACGCCGGCGGCGACTACGGCGCCGGTTCGGCAGCGGACCGCGCCGAGCGGATCCAGGTGGAGATGGTCTCCGCCAACCCGACGGGGCCGATCACCGTCGCCGCCGGGCGCAACGGCGCCTTCGGCGACTCGGTCGCGCGCCTCCTCGAGTTCGCCGGGAACGACGTCGAGCGCGAGTACTACTACAACGACGCGGGGACGCAGATGGAGCGCTTCCGCGCGTCCGTCGAGGCCGTGCGCCGAGGTGAGGAGCCGCCCGAGGACGGCTACGCCGGCGAGTACATCCAGGACCTCGCGGCACTCGAGGGCGACCCGGTGTCGCACATGCTGCGCCAGATCGAGGCGAGCCTCGAGCGCTTCCGCATCCACTTCGACTCGTGGGCGCTCCAGAGCGAGCTCGCGGAGCGCCTGCCGGAGCTCCTCGAGGGCCTCGACACCTACCAGAGCGAGGGCGCGCTCTGGGTGCGCTCGTCCGAGTACGGGGACGAGAAGGATCGCGTCCTCATCCGCTCGGCCGAGCGCGGCGGGCTTCCCACGTACGAGGCGGCCGACATCGTCTACCTGAGGGACAAGCTCGAGCGGGGATTCGACCGCGCCCTCTACATCCTCGGGGCCGACCACCACGGCGTCCGCGGCTGGTACGAGGTCATCGCCAGGATGCTCGGCTACGACCCGGGCCGCGTGGAGGTCATCCTCTACCAGCTCGTCCACCTGAAGCGAGACGGCGACCTCGTCAAGATGGCCAAGCGCCGCGGCGACGTCGTCATGCTCGACGAGCTGATGGACGAGATCGGCGTCGACGCCGCCCGGTGGTACCTCGTCTCCCGCGGCCCGGACCAAGCGATCGAGATCGACGTCGACCTGGCCCGGGAGGCGAGCGAGAAGAACCCCGTCTACTACGTCCAGTACGCCCACGCCCGCATCGCCGGGATCCTCCTCAACGCCGGCGCCGCCGAGGCATCGGCGGCGGCGCCCGAGGCCCTCGAGCAGGAGGAGCGCGATCTCGTCAAGCGGCTCGCCGAGTTCCCCGGCCTCGTCACCGAGGCGACCGAGCGGCGCGCCCCGCACGCTCTTCCGACGTACGCCATCCGGCTCGCCGACGACTTCCACCGCTTCTACCACCGGCACCGCGTGCTCGAGAGCGAGACGCAGGCTTTCCGGCTCGCCCTCATCCGCGCGACGGCCGCGGTGATCGCGCGATCGCTCGCCCTGGTCGGGGTCGAGGCGCCCGAGCGCATGTAGCGGGCGACGTGCGGGAAACCGCACGTCCGAGACACCTGCTGGCCCGCCGCAAGAAGGGAGTTTCCCCCGTGGGAGAGTCGCCCGGGCTCGTTCAAGGTGTGGCCACGTTCGACGCCACCCCCCCGAAGGAGACAGAGACCATGACCCGCCATCCCACCTCCATCCGCGCCGGCGACACGATCGAGAACCCCGTCACCGGCGAGACCGTCCACTTCCTGCGGACGGCAGCCGAGACCGACGGCGAGCTCGTCGAGATCGAGGTCACCGTCCGGCCGCACGGCGCCGTCGCCGCGGCCCACCTCCACCCGTACCAGAGCGAGCGCTTCGAGGTCCTCGCGGGGACGCTCGAGTTCCGCAAGGGCCGCGAGACGATCGTCGCCCGCGCCGGCGATGTCGTCACCGTCGAGGCCGGCAGCATCCACCGCTTCGCGAACGCCGGCGACACGCCGGCCCGCTTCCGCACCGTCGTCCGCCCGGCGCTCCAGTTCGAGCGCTTCCTCGAGACGATGTTCGCCCTCGCGGCCGACGGCAAGACCAACAGCAAGGGCATGCCGAACCCGCTGCGGCTCGCCGTCATCGCCAACGCGCACTTCGACGACGTCCGCCTCCCGCACGTCCCCGCGTTCGCGCAGAAGGCGGCGCTCGTGACCGGCGCCGCGCTCGGCAGAGCGGCCGGATACCGGCCGACGTACGAGCAGACGGGCGAGCTCCGGCCGGCCTTCGCCTAGCCCGGCATGCTTCGACTCGCCTGAGGGCGGCCTACGGGCCGCCCTCGCCGTTCCCGTCGAAGGGTCCCTCGGCGAGGAGCTTGCGAAACGCCGTGTACTGGCCGAGCTTGCCGACGGTCACGAGCGTGTCGCCGGCCTCGATGACGTCGTTCGGCTGGGCGCCCGCGATGGGCTCGGGCTCGCGGAGGATCGCGATGATCGTGATCCCGGTCCGCTGGCGGAACGCGCACTCGGCAAGCGTCTTCCCGATCGCCGGGCTCCCCTCGGGGACGGGGATCCACTCGATGGAGAGCTCGCCGAACGCCATCTCGAGCTCCTCGACGATCTTCGGCCGCTCGTAAGCGCCGCCGATGAGGGCGCCCAGCTGCCGCGCCTCGTCGTCTTCGAGCTGGATGACCGCCTGGGGCTCGTCGTCGTCGGCGTGCGGGAACCAGTAGATCTCCCGCTGGCCCTCGTTGTGCAGGATCACCGTCAGGCGCCCTCCGTGGGCCGTGAAGCACGTGTACTTGACGCCGACCCCCGGCAGGCGGGTCTCACGGAGCTCGCGGGCCATTCGATCCTCCTTCCGGAGCCAGTCTAGGGAGCGAGGGGAAGACTCTGCGGCCGATGCGCTTCGACTCCTTCATGAGCAGGACGCCGATGACGGCCGTGGCGAGCACGTAGAGGCCCGCGATCGCGACCAGGTCGCGCTCGTCCGCGGCGGAGATGGCCGGGTTCGTCGCCGCCACCTGCGCGAGGATGACCGTGAACTCGCCGCGCGCGACCAGCGCGGCGCCCGCGTTGAGGCTCTGGCGCTGCGTGAAGCCGCCCACGCGCCCGGCGGCGTAGGTGCCGCCGAGCTTGCCGATCACGCTGACGACGACGGCGAACGCGATGAGCCATCCGACGTCGGCGAACGCCTCGACGTCGATCGACAGCCCGAAGACGAAGAAGAAGAGCGCCCCGAAGATGTCGCGGAAGCTGAGGAAGCGCTCCTCGAGCTCGTGGCGGGCGGTCGTGTCGGACAGGATCACGCCCGCCATCAGCGCGCCGATCGCCTCCGAGAGGCCGAGCCAGTGGGAGACCGCGCTCATCCCGATCAGGAGCCCGAAGGTGAAGAGGAGGAAGAACTCGCGCGGCATCCATTCGAGGAGACGGTCGATCGGCCGCCCGAGCCAGCGGGAGGCCGCGAGCGAGGCGATGATGAACGTGATCGCCTTGGCGGCGAGCGCCAGCGAGTTCTCGACGCCGCCGCCTCCGCCGCCCGCGAACGCGAGCACGAAGGCGATCGCGATGTCCTCGACGATGAGGATGGCGAGCACGAGGTCGGTCTCGTCGTCGGCCAGGCGCCGAAAGTCGATCAGCCCCTTCACGGCGACCGCCGAGGACGAGACGTAGATCGCCCCGGCCAGGATCAGGGCGGCGAACGAGAACCCGAACGCGGCCACGCCGACGAGAAGCCCCAGGCCCGCGTTGACGACGAAGTCGATCGTCCCGCCGATGCCGAGGTGCATGCCGCTGCGTCTCAGCCGGTCGAGCGTGAACTCGAGCCCGAGGAAGAAGAGGAGGAAGATGATCCCGAGCTCGGCCACGAAGTCGGTGACGTCGGACGGCTCGATGAAGCTGAGCATCTCGGGCTCGTTCGGCCCGAGCAGGAGCCCCGCGAGGAGGTAGGCGGGGATCGCGGACAGGCCGAAGCGGCTCGCCACGAGCCCGAGCACGCCAAGCACCAGAATCGTGACGGCCAGCTGGCCGAGGGTCATCCGCAGACCTCCCGTCCGGTAGGGGGATCCTACGGTGCCGTAGGATTCGGCCGTCATGGCGGACGCGACCGTTCCCGACCGGAACCTCGCGCTCGAGCTCGTGCGCGTGACCGAGGCGGCGGCGCTCGGGTGCGGTCGCTGGATCGGCCGCGGCGACAAGAACGCCGCCGATCAGGCTGCCGTCGACGCGATGCGGGCGATGCTCGACACCGTCTCGATGAGCGGCGTCGTCGTCATCGGCGAGGGCGAGAAGGACGAGGCGCCGATGCTCTACAACGGTGAGGAGGTCGGCAACGGGCAGCTCCCCGAGGTCGACGTCGCCGTCGACCCGCTCGAGGGCACGCGGCTGACCTCCGTCGGCCAGCCGAACGCGATCGCCGTCATCGCCGTCGCCGAGCGCGGGACGATGTTCTTCCCGGGCGCTGCCGTCTACATGGACAAGCTCGTCGGCGGCCCCGAGATCGGCGAGGCCCTCGACCTGGACGCGTCCCCGGCCGAGAACGTGGAGCGCGCCGCGAAGGCGAAGGGCGTGAAGGCGAGCGAGATCGTCGCCGTCGTGCTCGACCGCGAGCGGAACCAGAGAGTCATCGACGGCCTCCGCGAGGCCGGCGCCAAGGTGAACCTCATCACGGACGGCGACGTCGCGCCCGCCATCGCCGCCGCGCGCCCCGGCACCGGTGTCGATCTCATGATGGGCATCGGGGGGACGCCCGAGGGCGTGATCGCCGCGTCGGCGGTCAAGTGCCTCGGCGGCGTAGTCCTCGGCCGGCTCTGGCCGCGCGACGACGACGAGCGGCAGGCGCTCGTCGATGCCGGCTACGACCCGGATCGGATCGTGACGACCGACGACCTCGTCGCCGGCGACGACGTGTTCGTCGCCGCCACCGGCGTCACCGACGGCGCGCTGCTCCGCGGCGTCCGCTACACGCCGGGCGGAGCGATGACGGACTCGATCGTCATGCGCTCCCGCTCGGGAACCGTGCGCCGCGTCGAGGCCCAGCACGCGCTCGACAAGCTCGAGCGCTTCTCCGGCCGCGAGTATCGCTAGCCCGATGCCGTCGCCCTCGGCAACAGGCGCTCATCCGGCGCTCCGGTCCTGCTGGCACCCGGTCGCCTATTCGGACGCGCTCGAATCCGACCCGATCCCGACGACCCTCCTCGGGGAGGCGCTCGCGCTGTGGCGCGACTCGAAGGGGACCGCGCACGCGAGCTCGGACCTCTGCATCCACCGCGGCACCGCGCTGTCGCTCGGCTCGGTGCAGGGTGACGAGCTGGTCTGCCCGTACCACGCATGGCGCTACGCGGCGGACGGCCGCTGCACCGCAATCCCCCAGCTCGCCGACCCGTCGCGCGTGCCAGCCAAGGCGCGCATCGCGGCCTACCGCTGCCAGGAGCGGTACGGAGTGATCTGGGCCGCGCTCGACGAGCCCCGCTGGGACCTACCGGACGTCCCCGAGCTCGTGCTCGAGGAGTGGCGGACGGTCGCGTGCGGGCCGTACGAATGGGGGTGCGATGCCTCGCGCCAGATCGAGAACTTCACCGACTTCGGCCACTTCCCGTGGGTGCATCCCGGCCTGCTCGGCGACCCCAGCCGCCCCGTCGTCCCCGAGCACACAGTCGAGACCGACGGCCACGTGCTCCTGTACGAGGTCGTCCGCCCCGAGGCCCCGAACAGCGACGCGTTCCCGGTGTTCTCGAACCCCGACCAGGAGACGCCGATGCGCCGGAGCCGCTACGAGCTCCATCTCCCGTACTCCCTCTACCTTCGGCTCGGGTGGGGCGGGCGCGAGGGCATGGTCTACCTCTTCGCGTCGCAGCCGGTCGACCACGACCGCTGCCGGGGCTTCCTCGTCATCGGACGGAACTACAACCACGACCAGCCCGACCAGACGCTGGTCGACTTCGAGGACGTGATCTTCGGCCAGGACAAGCGGGTCGTCGAGTCGCAGCGCCCGGACCGGGTGCCGTTCGACCTCGCCGACGAGCTCCACCTGCGGTTCGACGCGGTCGCGGTCGCCTACCGCCGTGCCATGCGGGCTCAGGGGCTCGCGGCGGAGGGCGAGACCGCCTAGCGGTTCTCAGGCGGCGGCGAGCTCCTGCTCCATCTCGGACGTGTAGCTGCCGTCGCGGGCCGCGCCGTTCAGGCGCGCGCGGTGCGCGAGCGCGTCCTGGCCGGCCTGGATGTTGGCGTCCTCGCCCTTCCAGGCCTTGAGGGACGGCGCCTGCAGCGCGCGGCCGTAGGAGAAGGACAGCTCCCACGGCTGCGGCCCGAGCGCGTTCATGGCGTTCAGGTTCGCGGTCGCCTCTTCGTCCGACTGGCCGCCCGAGAGGAAGACGACGCCCGGGACGGCGGCCGGGACGGCTCCGCGGAAGCACCGGACCGTCTTCTCCGCGACCTCCTCGGGCCCGGCCTGCTGCGGGCAGTCCTTGCCCGAGATGACCATGTTCGGCTTCAGCAGCATCCCCTCGTAGACGACGCGCTGGGAGAAGAGCTCGATGAAGACGGCCTCGAGGGTCGCCTCGGTCACCTCGCGGCAGCGGTTGATCGTGTGGTCGCCGTCCATCAGCACCTCCGGCTCCACGATCGGCACGAGCCCGGCCTCCTGCGAGAGGACGGCGAACCGTCCCAGGGCATGGGCGTTCACGTGGATGCAGTAGGCGCTCGGCTTCTTCTCTCCGCCGATCTCGATGACCGCGCGCCACTTCGTGAACCGGGCCCCGAGCTCGCGGTACTCGGCCAGCCGCTCACGCAGCCCGTCGAGCCCCTCGGTGATCTTCTCGCCCTCCGCGCCGGCGAGGTCCTTCGCGCCCTTGTCAACCTTGATCCCGGGGATCACCCCCGCGTCCTGGAGCACCTTCGTGAACGGGACGCCGTCCCGCGTCGACTGGCGGATGGTCTCGTCGTAGAGGATCACGCCGGAGATGTGGTCGCCGATGCCCGGCGTCGTGAAGAGCATCTCGCGATAGTCGCGACGCTTCTCCTCGGTTGACACGACGTCGATCGACTTCAGGCGCTTCTCGATCGTCCCGGTGCTCTCGTCGGCGGCGAGGATCCCCTTCCCCGGCGCCACGAGCGCGCGGGCGGTCTCTTCCAGCGTGGCCTCTGGCATCGCGAACTCCTCTCGTTCTCGTCCCACGAAGTATTCCACGCAGGACGAGGAGGGCCGGATCGCCGGCCGGTCGCGCTCGCCGCGATTCCCTCTAGGTCAGGTGAGCCACCCGACCA
>DATBJE010000211.1:0-2023 GCA_036556565.1 Gaiellaceae bacterium | reverse complement strand
GAGGGGGACGAGGTCGAGGACGGCCACGACGATCGCGAGCGCGATCGCGTAGTCGCTCCCGAGGACGAACAGGATGATCGCCGCACCGACGCCGGCGATCACGCTGATGAGCAGGTTCCCCGTGACGTAGCCGCCCACCGTTCGGTAGATCTCGCCGGAGACGCGGTCCCAGCGCCCGCGGTAGTCGTCCGGGAGGAACTCGCGGAACCTCGCGACCATCCGCGGTCCCTCGAGGAGCATGAAGAACGTGATGAAGGAGATGGCGACGACGCCGACGACGAACGAGACGACCCCGCGCGCGACCTCGATGCCGACGTTCGTGACCCCGAGGACGCCGCCCGGGCCCTGCGTCTGGATCGCATCCTGCACCTTCTCGACGATCTGGTAGTCCTCCTCGAGGAAGCCCAGCGGCCCGCGGCCGGCGGTGAGGTCCTCCACGAACCCGGGGACGGCGTCGGCGAAGGTCCTGATCTGGTCGATGAGCGGCGGGATGACGAGCGCGCCGAGGGCGACGAACCCGGTCAGCGTGAGGAGGAAGACGATGAACGACGCAATGCCGCGCCGTATCCCCCGCCGCTCGAAGGCCTCGACCGCGGGGTTGAGCGCGAGGGCGAGGAAGAGCGCGACCAGGATCCACGTGACGACGTGCCACGAGAGGTAGACGAACCAGATGAGCCCGGCGGCGGCGAGGATGATCCCGAGGACGACGAGCACCGCCCGCGGGCGGAAGTAGACGAGGCGTTCCTCGACCCGATGCTCGTCCGGGACCATCCCGCCTAGCCTGCCCGCCCGGCCGGACGGAGATCGGGTCAGTCCAGGAACAGGGCCAGGCCGAGCACGAGCAGCGCTCCCAGGGCGAGCATCACGCCGACCGGGTGCCGCAGCTGATCCGAGGCCCAGAGCGCCATCGTCGTGAGCGAGAAGAGGATGGCGAGCGCGATGAGGACGACCGCGAGCAGGACCATCACGGCGCTCCCTCCGACGCGGCCGGCTCGGTCGAGCCGCGGCGGGGCGACGGCCTCGGCCGGAGGAGCGACGCGATCACCGCCACCGCCAGCGTGAGGACGATCACCGCGAGCGAGGCGTACACGGGCACGGCGTAGACGTCCGCGAGCGCCATCTTGAGGCCGACGAAGACGAGCACCGCGGCGAGCCCGAGGTTGAGGTAGCGGAAGCGGTCGATCATCCCCGCGAGGACGAAGTAGAGGGCGCCGAGGCCGAGAAGCGAGAACGCGTTCGCCGCGTAGACGATGAAGGTCTCGCGCGTGATGGCGAAGTTGGCCGGGATCGAGTCGACGGCGAAGACGACGTCGAACGTCGCCACCAGCACGAGCGCGGCGAGAAGCGGCGTCGCGACCAACCGGGCTCCCTCGCGCGCGACCAGGCTGTCCCCGTGGAAGCGCGCGCTCACCGGCAGCACCCGCCGGAGCAGCGAGAGCACGGGGTTCCGCTCCGGATGGATCTCGACGGAGCGGTGGCGCGCCATGCGCACGCCGGTGACGACGAGGAATGCCCCGAAGACGTAGATCGTGTAGTGGAAGGCGTCGAGGAGGGCGGCCCCGGCGAGGATGAAGAGCCCGCGGAGCACGATCGCGCCGACGATCCCCCAGAAGATCACGCGGCGCTGGTAGGCGGCGGGAACCGCGAAGTAGCCGAAGATCAGCGCGAAGACGAAAAGGTTGTCGATCGAGAGCGACTTCTCGACGAGGAAGCCCGCCAGGTACTCCTCCGCCGGCGTCCGCCCCTGCCAGGACCAGAGGAACCCCGCGAACCCCACCCCGAGCAGGGTCCAGCCGATGCTCCACCCGACGGCGCGGCGGAACGACACCTCCCTGCCGCGACGTCCGAACGCGACGACGTCAACGAGCAGCATCGCGACGACGAACAGGCCGAACGCGGCCCACATCCACAGGTCGAGCTCCATGCAGCACCCCTCCTCCGGCAGTCCACACCAGTTGGTCTGCGAAGGTCTCTCCCGCCGCGTTCGCGGCCGGCGCCACCGGGCCGATCAGGCCGGGCGATG
>DATBJE010000210.1:0-5628 GCA_036556565.1 Gaiellaceae bacterium | reverse complement strand
CGAGGTCCTGACGCTGGGCGAGCGCGACTGCTCGATCCAGCGCCGGCACCAGAAGCTCGTCGAGGAAGGGCCCTCGCCGGCCGTCTCGGACGGCCTCCGCGCCGAGATGGAGGGCGCGGCGAGGCTGGCGACGGAGTCGCTCCGCTATCGCGGCGCGGGAACGATGGAGTTCCTGCTTGACGCGAACGGCCGCTTCTACTTCATCGAGATGAACACGCGGCTGCAGGTCGAGCACCCGGTCACGGAGCTCGTCACCGGGATCGACCTCGCCCAGGCCCAGCTGCGCGTCGCCGCGGGGCACGGATTGCCGCAGACCGGCCGCGCGCCGCTCCACGGCCACGCGATCGAGCTCAGGATCAACGCCGAGGATCCGGCCCGCGACTTCCTGCCGGCGCCGGGGAAGGTGACGCGCTTCCGCCCGCCGCTCGGCCCGGGCGTCCGGGTCGACACCCACGTCGAGGAGGGGTACGTGATCCCGCCGTACTACGACTCCCTCGTCGCCAAGGTGATCGTCTGGGCCGACGACCGGGCGGGGGCGGTGGGACGCGCGCGCCGCGCCCTGACAGAATTCGAGCTCGAAGGAGTGCCGACGACGCGCGACCTGGCGATCGACATCCTGGAGAGCGAGGAGTTCGCGAGCGGGCTCTACACGACCGCGTTCCTGGGCGAGGCGGCGGGGTCGCTCCTCGCGCTCGCGCCGGAGCTCTCGTGAGCGGTCGGAGGGCGGCGAGGCGGACGGCGCTCGAGCTCCTCTACCAGTGGGACCTCACGGGCCAGCCGCTGGCGAGCCTCCATCCCGGGGAGGTCGACCCGTTCGCACTCGAGCTCGCCGAGGGCGTCGCCGCCCACGCGGCCGAGCTCGATGCGCGCGTCACCGAGACCTCCGCGGAGTGGCCGGCCGACCGGCTCGGCGTCGTCGAGCGGAACGCCGTCCGCATGGGGCTCTTCGAGCTCGAGCGGGGTGACGTCCCCCCGGAGGTGGCCATCGACGAGGCCGTCGAGCTCGCCAAGCGGTTCGCCGGCGAGGACGCCGGACGGCTCGTCAACGGCATCCTCGGCCGGCTCGTGCGGGAGGCGCCGCGGCCGTGAACGAGCCCGACGCCGTCGCGCGCCTCCAGGAGCTGCTCGAGAAGGTCGAGGCCGCGCGCGCCGAGCTGGAGCACACAGAGGATCCTGAGGAGACCGTCCGCGTGCTCGAGGAGCTCTCGGGGCTGGCGAAGGAGGTTCAGGCCGAGGTCGAGCGCGCGCGCAGAGATACCGATGCATCGGCTTGACGAGCTGCGGCGCCTGGCCGACGAGTTCCTCGCCGGCCTCCCGTTCGCGGCGGAGCTCGGACGGCTCGAGGAGGCCCTCCGCTACTCGCTGCTCGGCGGCGGCAAGCGCATCCGCCCGGTGCTCTGCCTCGCGACGGGCGAGGCGCTCGAGCGCTCGTCCGAGGAGCTGCTCCCCGCAGCGTGCTCGCTCGAGCTCGTGCACACGTTCAGCCTCGTGCACGACGACCTGCCCGCCCTCGACGACGACGACCTCCGCCGCGGGCAGCCGAGCGCGCACGTCCGCTTCGGCGAGGACGTCGCCATCCTCGCCGGCGACGCGCTCCTCGCCGAGGCCTTCCGGCTTGCGCTCCGCTACCCCTCGCCGGCCGTCGCCCGCGAGCTCGCGGACGCGACCGTCGGGATGATCGGCGGGCAGTACGTCGACGTCACGACCGACGGCGAGCTCGACGCGGCCGGCCTGCGGCGCCTCCACGCGCTGAAGACCGGCCGGCTGCTGCGCGCCTGCGTCACGACCGCCACCGCCGTCGCCGGCCTCCCCGCGGACGAGCAGGCTGCGTGGCGCTCCTTCGGGGAGGAGGTGGGCGTGCTCTTCCAGATCGTCGACGACATCCTCGACGCGACGGGCACCGCCGAGGAGCTCGGCAAGACGCCCGGGAAGGACGAGGCGGCGGGGAAGGTGACCTACGTCTCGCTCCACGGCCTCGGCCACGCGCGCGAGCTGGCCGACGAGGCCCGGGCCCGCGTCCTCGAGCGGCTTGGAGGCCTCCCCGGCGACACGACGGTCCTCGCCGAGCTCGTCGAGACGATCCGCGACCGCCGCGCCTGATGCTCCTCCGATACACGCAGGAGGGGACGATCGTCATCGGCCAGCCCGCCCACGCCTGGGTCGCGGGCCAGCTCGCCCGCGCCTGGGCGGGCGAGTTCGCGCCGTGGGAGGAGGTCTGCCTCGCGGCCGAGCAGCACGACGTCGGCTGGACGTCGTGGGAGGCGGCGCCGGAGCGCGACCCGGACACGGGGCTCCCGTACTCGTTCGGGGCCCTGCCGCCCCTCCGCCGGCTCGAGCTCTGGTCGGGAGCGGCCGCCGGCCTCCTCTCCCAGTCGCGCTACGCGGCTCTCCTCGTGTCCCACCATGGGACCCTGCTCGTCGATCGCTTCCCGCCCGCCGGGGATGCCGGGCTCCAGGCGGTCGTCGACGCCTACCTCGCCCGCGAGCGCGCCTTCCAGGACAGGGTCCTCGAGACCCTCCGCGCCGACCCGGCCTACGCCGCCCACGCGACCGACGAGGCCGTCGCGGCGAACCGCGAGCTCGTCTTCACGTGGGACGGCCTCTCGCTCGCCGTCTCGCACGGCGTCGCCGAGGAGCGGAAGGCCGTCGGCTTCACGCTCGCCCCCGTCGACGGCGGCCCCGACCGGATCGCCGTCGATCCGTGGCCGTTCCGCGCCGGGCCGGTCGAGATCATCGTCGAGGGTCGGCTGCTCGAGGGCCCGTACGCCGACGAGGACGAGATGCGCCGCGCGCTCGAGCGGGCACGGTGGGTCACGATTCGTGCAGAGTTGACCCCGGCATGATCGAGCTGACCACCGACGAGCTCGCCCGCCAGTCGGGGACGACGACCGACATGGTCGAGCGGATCGCCGGCCTCGGGCTGCTCGAGGCGCCGTTCAGCGAGGACGACATCCACCGCGTCCGCTTCGCCGAGGCGCTCGACACCGCCGGCATCTCGCTCGACGACATGGCCAAGCTCGTGTCCGCCGGGGAGTACTCCTTCAGGTTCATCGGCGCGATGTTCCCGGGGACGGGGTGGCCGCTGACGGAGTCGACCTTCGCCGAGCTGGCCCGGGAGTACGACCTGCCGTGGGACGCCGTCCGGCAGATGTACACGAACTGGGGGCTCGCGTCGCCCGACCCGGACCAGCGCGCGCGCGAGGACGACCTGGACGCGCTCCGCGAGCGCGCGGAGATGCGCGATGTCGCCGGGTTGGACGCGGATGGGCTCATCGCGGCGACGCGCTTCTACGGCGACCCCGTCCGCCGCCTGGCCGCCGCGAACGTCGGCTTCTTCCGCGAGTACGTCATGGAGGTCATGCGGGCGCGCGGCGTCCCCCGGCGCGAGCTGCTCGAGGAGCTCGGGCCGATCACGGTGCGGCTGCGCGGCTACGGCTCTCGCCTCCGGAACTGGCTGTACGACCGCCACATCGAGTCGATGATCTTCCAGGGCGCGATCGAGGAGGTCGAGGCGGCGCTCGACGACGCCGGGTACGAGCGGAAGCGCTCGACGAGGATCCCCGCGATCGCGTTCCTCGACCTGGGCGGGTTCACGCGCATGACCCAGGACGCCGGTGACGACGCGGCCGCCGACCTGGCGACGAGGCTGGTGGCCCTCGTCCGCCGCGCCGCGTCCTCCTACGACGGCGAGGTCGTCAAGCTCCTGGGCGACGGCGTGATGTTCCACTTCTCGCACTCGGACGGCGCCGTCGCGTGCGGGCTCGAGCTCGTCGACGCGGCCGAGGGCGAAGGCCTTCCGCCTGCCCGGGCCGGCGTCCACGCGGGGCCGGTCGTCTTCCGCGACGGCGATTACTTCGGCCGGACCGTGAACCTCGCGTCGCGGATCGTCGACTACGCCCGCCCGCGCGAGGTGCTCGTGAGCGAGGCGGTTGTCGGGGCGGCGGGCGAGGGGGCGGAGCTCGGATTCGACCCGATCGGGGAGATCACCCTCCGCGGGCTCACCAACCCCGTGCCGCTCTACCGGGCGCTCAATCGTGACAGTTCGCCGGGGAAGGGAGCGGATACCCTCTCTCCGTGAGCAAGCGCTCGAAGAAGCGCCTGGACGTGCTGCTCGTCGAGCGCGGTCTCGCCGAGAGCAGGTCGCAGGCGCAGGCGCTCGTGCTCGCGGGCCGGGTGAAGGGCTTCGACAAGGCGGGCGAGCAGGTGGACGAGACGACGGCGCTCGAGGTGGACGCGGGGCCGCGGTTCGTCTCGCGCGGCGGCGAGAAGCTCGCGCACGCGCTCGAGGCCTTCGAGCTCGACGTCGCCGGGGCGGATTGCCTCGACGTGGGCGCCTCGACCGGCGGCTTCACCGACTGCCTCCTCCAGGCGGGCGCCGCCCGCGTGTGCGCGCTCGACGTCGGCCACGGGCAGCTGCACCCCAGGCTGCGCGACGATCCCCGCGTGACCGTGCTCGAGCGGCTCAACGTGCGGAACCTCGACTGCGACGACCTGCCGTTCCGGCCCGCGTTCGTCACCTGCGACGTGTCCTTCATCGGCCTGACCAAGGCGCTCCCGCCCGCACTCGCGTGCGCCGAGACCGGCTGGCGGGCCGTCGTGCTCGTCAAGCCCCAGTTCGAGGCCGGCCCCGGGGAGGTCGGCAAGGGAGGCGTCGTGCGCGATCCCGACGTCCAGCGTCGGGTCGTCGACGAGGTCGCGGCGAGCGCTCCGGCGTGGGGCGCGCGGGTCGAGGGCACAACCGAGTCCCCGCTCCGCGGCCCGAAGGGCAACCGCGAGTTCTTCCTCTACCTGGCCGGGGAGGGATAGGCGTGCCGGACGCTCCGCGCAGGCTCGGAGTGCTGACGACGCACGGCCGGCCCGACGACGTCGCCGAGGCTCGCGGTCGCCTCGAGGAGGCGGCGGGCGCCGCCGGCGTCGAGGTCGTCCCGGTCGAGGAGGGCGGCCTCGACCTCCTGGTCGTGCTCGGCGGCGACGGCACGATGCTGCGCGGGCTGCGCGCGATGCTCGGCACCGAGACGCCGGTCCTAGGCGTCAACTTCGGCCGCGTCGGCTTCCTGACGACGATCGACGGCGGCGAGCTCGACACGGCGATCGAGCGGTCGCTCGCGGGCGAGTTCAGGGTCGTCGAGCTCTGCACGCTCGAGGCGCGCCTCGACGGCGAGACGCACGCCGCGGTCAACGACGTCGTGGCGACGAGCTCGCGCCCCGGGCGCATGGTCGACCTCGGCTGGGAGCTCGCCGGCGAGCAGCTGGACGACCAGCCCTGCGACGGGATGATCTGCTGCACGCCCTCGGGCTCGACCGCGTACAACCTCTCGAACGGCGGTCCCGTGATGATGTGGGGCCTCGAGGCGATGGCGATGACCTTCGTCGCGCCGCACTCGCTTCACCAGCGGCCGCTCGTCGTTCCGCGGGGGCTCGACCTCAGGATCACGAACCGCTCCGAAGACCTCTCGGTGACGGTCCTCGTCGACGGCCTGGCCGTGGCCGAGCTCGAGCGCGACGGGTCGATCGCCGTCGCGGTCGGCCCGCACCACTGCCGGCTCGCGATTCTGCCGGACGTGACCTTCTTCACCCGCTACCACGACGTCTTCCCCTAGGCGCGGCGCGCCCATGCTCCGCCGCCTC
>DATBJE010000209.1:0-7089 GCA_036556565.1 Gaiellaceae bacterium | reverse complement strand
CGGTCGGAGGAAACGAGCGCGCCATCGGCGAGCGCGCCGCGTCGGGCCTCTTCGTCCGCCCCGCGGCCTAGAACCGAGTTCCTAGCTCTCGGACGCAGCCGGCGCGCTGCGCGCCGCGAGGAGCGGCACCGCGATCGCAATCGCGAGGAACCCGAACGCGGCAACCTGGGGCACGACGATGGCGAGGAGCAGCACGACCCCGTAGAAGGCCAGGTTCGGCGCCGACCGTGAGGTCACGGACTCCAGGTCCTCCCTCGCGACGCCCACGCGCAGGAGCCCCGGGTGGACGGAGATGTACCGGGCGATCGCCGTCATCGCCGCCGAGATCGCGAAGAGCGTCGCGCCGTAGAAGAGGACGGCCGGTCGCTCGGCGTCGGCGTTGTCCCACGCCTCGGCGACGAGCCGTGTCGGGAAGGGCAGGAACGAGACCTCCATCAGCAGGAGGAGGTTCAGGAGCAGCACGTTCAGGTCGGCGTACGCTGTCCTCCGGAAGATCCCGTGGTGGACGATCCAGAGGCCCCCGATCGTCCAGAAGCTCGTGATGTACGCGAGATAGGAGGGCCACTCGTCGGCGATCCCTCGCCAGAGGTCGTCGAATTGCTCGGCGGGGACGGAGATCTCGAGCACGAGCAGGGTGATCGCGATGGCGAACACGCCGTCGCTGAAGGCCTCAAGCCGCGCGGTCTCGAAGCGCTGGGGCACGCCCCGGCTTTCGGCCCCGCGCGCAGTGTTCCTCGCGCTACGACGCCGGGACTTCGGCGGCCAGGCCGGCAGCGGCGCGGAGCGCGTCGGCCTTGTCCGTGCGCTCCCAGGTGAAGTCGTGATCGGCCCGACCGAAATGGCCGTACGCCGCGGTCTTCGCGTAGATCGGCCGCCAGAGGTCGAGGTCACGGATGATCGCCCCGGGCCGCAGGTCGAAGTGCTCGCGGACCAGCTCCGTGATGCGGCGCGGGGGGACGGTCTCCGTGCCGAAGCAGTCCGCCGAGACGGAGACCGGGTGCGCGACCCCGATCGCGTAGGCGACCTGCACCTCGCAGCGGTCGGCGAGGCCGGCCGCCACGACGTTCTTCGCCACGTAGCGTGCCGCGTAGCTCGCGGAACGGTCGACCTTCGTCGGGTCCTTGCCGGAGAAGCCGCCACCGCCGTGGCGGGCCGCGCCGCCGTACGTGTCGACCACGATCTTGCGGCCCGTCAGCCCCGTGTCGCCCATCGGCCCGCCGGTGACGAACTTCCCGGTCGGGTTCACGAGGACGAAGTCGCGCTCCTCGAAGCGGTGCTCGTCGTAGAGCTCGCGCGGCAGGATCGGATGGAGCACGTGCTCGATCAGGTCGGGCTTGATGAGCGCATCGACGTCGAGGCCGTCGCGGTGCTGCGTCGAGACGAGGATCCGCTCGATCTCCGCGGGCCGTTGCCGGCCGTGCTCGTCGACCTCGTAGCGGATCGTCACCTGCGCCTTGCCGTCCGGGCGGAGGTACGGGAGGACGTCCGCCTTGCGGACCTCGGCGAGCCGACGGCAGATGAGGTGCGCGAGCGTGATCGTCAGCGGCATGATCTCGTCGGTCTCGGTGCACGCGTAGCCGAACATCATCCCCTGGTCGCCGGCCCCGATCCGGTCGAGCGGGTCGTCGTCGTCGGGGTCGTGCTGCACCTCGTACGAGGAGTCGACCCCGAGGGCGATGTCGGTCGACTGGTCGTGGATCGAGACGATGACACCGCACGTGTCGGCGTCGAACCCGTACTTCGCCCGGTCGTAGCCGATGTGCCGGATGCACTCGCGAGCGATCTTGGGGATGTCGACGTAGATCGAGGTCGTGATCTCGCCCGCGACGACGACGAGCCCTGTCGTCACGAGCGTCTCGCAGGCGACACGCCCGGCGGGGTCCTCCCCGATGACCGCGTCGAGGACGGAGTCCGAGATCTGGTCGGCGACCTTGTCCGGGTGACCCTCGGTCACCGACTCCGACGTGAAGAGGAACTCGCGCGCTGCCACAGGCCGGAAGGCTAGCGGTCGGGCCTAGTGGATGCCGACGAAGAGGGCGAAGCTCTGTGCGTCGTCGGCGGGCGTCCCCCAGAAGACGACGCTCCCGAGCGGCGCGAGGCGCTTGCTCGCCTCCGCCGATTCGCCCGGGCTCAGGGGCCCGACCATGAGGAGCTGGAGCGTGGACCGGAGGTCGACGTAGCCGAAGCCCGTCGTCGCGTCCGGGGCCCCGGCCTCCGACAGCGCCTGCTGGAATCGGGCGCTGTCGGCGAGGCTCTCGTGGTCGCCGCGGAGCGTCTCGATGCCCTGCGGCGAGGTCGTCACGACCAGGAGCCCGTCGAAGGCGGCGTACGCGAGCGACAGCTCCGGCGAGACCCTGACCGTCCGCGCCTCGACCCCGGCCACCTCGTGGCGCCGCGGCTGCCCGAGCCCCATGAGCCCGCCGAGGCCTTCGAGGAGGCCGTCGACGGTGTCGACTGCCTGTCCCTCGTCGTCGACCTCGGTCACGAGCGTCGCCTCGGGCATTCCCTTGCCGGTCTGCACGTAGACGGCGCTTTCGCCGGAGAAGAGCGGGCCGAGCTCGTCGAGGAGCACCCCGCCGAGGAGGCCCTGCATCCCGCCCGCGGCGCCGGGCTGGGCCTGCGACGCGGCGTCGGCGTAGCGCGAGAGGGCGCTCGCGAGATCGTGGAACGAGACGAACGCGAGAACGTCCGCGGGCACGCGCCCGGGAAGCGTCGCCTCGTACGGCTCCGACGCGAGCGCGCCCGCCGACCCGTCCGCCGAGACGATGCGACCCTCGACGCGGGCGCCGTCGTCCTCCGCCCGGAGCGTCGCGCCGATCGCCGGCGCCTGCCCGCCGGGGAGCAGAGCGCCGAACGGCCCCGGCGCCGCGCCCTCGGCGGCGGCAAGAGCCTCGCCGTTCACGTAGAGGTGGACGAGTGCGCCCGTCTCGAGCCCCGACGTCGCCTTCGCGTACGCATCCGAATCGGCGAGCCGCGGGCCGTCGCGCGCGTCGAGGAACGCGTCCAGCGTCGCCTGGTCCGACGCGACCGCCTGCCAGCCGTCGACCTCGGCCGTCGCCACGGGCTCGTCGCTCTTCGCCACGAGCCGCTCGAAGGCCGCCGGGTCGGCGGGCTGCGTCAGGGCCACGACTGACTGCTCGCCGGAGGTGGAGAGCTTCGGCACGACGAGCACGAGCTCGGGGCCGAGCGCGGGCTTCACGTCGCGCTCGAGGTCGAGCTGGTCGTCGGCTCCGATCGAGGAGAAGAGCTTCTCGACCGCTCCCTCGCCGCCGGGGAATCTCGCCGCGAGGTCCTCGACCGTCTGCCACTGGGCGCCGTCGAGGTTGGTGTCGACCGAGACCACGACCGCCACGTCGGCGGGAACGACGTCGGCTGCGCCGCCCGCGCCCGCGCTGCCCCCGCAGCCTGCCGCGACCGCTACGAGCGCGGCGACCAGCAGGACGGCGATGAGGCGCACGTACTTCACCTTACTCATCTGTCGGCTTGCGGCTCATCAGCCGTGACACCAATTCGGTGGCGCTCTTCCCGGCGAGCACCTGGCAGATCGCCTCGGTGAGGGGCAGCTCGACGCCGAGCCGGCGCGAGAGGTCGCGCAGGACGGGGGCGGTCGTGAGGCCTTCGACGACCATCCCGATCTCGGCCTCCACGTTCGCCGGGGCGTGCCCGAGCGCGATGAGCTCCCCCGCCCGCCGGTTCCGGCTGTAGGGGCTGAAGCACGTGACGACGAGGTCGCCCATCCCGGCGAGCCCCGCGAAGGTCTCCGCCCGCGCGCCGCACGCCTCCCCCAGCCGCGCCATCTCGGCGAGCCCGCGGGTGATGAGCGCCGACTTCGCGTTGTCGCCGAAGCCGAAGCCGTCCACGCCCCCCGCGGCGAGCGCCATGACGTTCTTGGCGGCCGCGCAGAACTCGACCCCGACGAGGTCGCTGTTCACGTAGACGCGGAAGCGCGTCGAGTTGATCGCGTGCTGGAGCTCCACCGCGAGCGGCTTGTCCGCCGAGGCGATCACGGCCGCCGCGGGCAGCCCCTGGGCGACCTCCTCCGCGTGGGTCGGCCCGGAGAGCACGGCGACGGGCCTGCCTCGGACGACCTGCGACAGGCGTTCGCCCGACCCGGGGTCGAGGCCCTTGGTGAGGCTCAGGAGCGGGGCGTCGCCCGGCAGCGCTCCGACGACCTCCCGAAACGCCCGGCTCGGCACGGCCAGGCAGACGAGGTCGACTCCAGCGAGCGGCGCCTCGGCGAGCGCGACGGCATGCACCCCCGAGAGGTCGCAGTCGCGTACGTAGCGCGGGTTCCGGCCTGTCGCGGCGATGGCGCGGGCCTCCTCGGGGTCGCGGCACGCGAGCGTCACCTCGTGTCCTTGCTCGACCAGCAGCGCGGCGAAGACCGAGCCCCACGAGCCGCCGCCGACGACCGTGACGTCCATCGTCACGACCGCCGCACGAAGTCGATCACGACGGGGACGCCCGCCAGCCCGAACTGCTCGCGGAGCCTGTTCTCCACCCAGTAGCCGTAGTCCCGCGTCAGGAGGCCCGGATCGTTGACGAAGATCCGGAAGCGCGGCGGGCGGGCGCTGACCTGCGTCCCGTAGAGGAGGTTGAGACGGCGCCCGTTCTTGCTCGGGCCCGAGCGAGACTCGCGCAGGCCCTGGAGGAACCGGTTCAGCTCGCCGGTCGAGACGCGCGAGACGGAGCGGGCAAACAGCTCCTCGACCCGGTCGAGGAGGCGCCCCACCCCCCTCCCCGTCTTCGCGGAGACGGCCACGACGGGCGGCCGCTGGCGCAGGCGCGCTTCGAGGAGCGGACGGACGTCCTCGATCCCCACGGCGGCAACATCCCATTTCGAGAGGACGACGAGCGTCGCGCAGCCCGCGGTGCGGGCGATGTCCGCGACGGCGAGGTCCTGGTCGACGAGGCCCTCGCTCGCGTCGACGAGGACGAGCGCGACGTCGGCGCGCTCGGCGGCCCGGATCGCGCGCAGCTCCGAGTAGTACTCGACGCCCTGGCGCTGGCGGCGCTTGCGGCGCAGCCCCGCGGTGTCGACGAGGACGAACGTCGTCGCCCCACGCACGAGCACGGTGTCGACCGCGTCGCGCGTCGTCCCCGGCTGGTCGGAGACGATAACCCGCTCGTGCCCGACGAGCGCGTTGACCAGGCTCGACTTGCCGACGTTCGGACGGCCCAGCACCGCCACCCGGACGGCCTCCTCCCCCACGTCCGGCGGCCCCTCGCCCGGGAGCGCGGCGACGACCTCGTCGAGGAGGTCGCCCGTCCCGTGCCCGTGCAGCGCCGAGATCGGGACCGGGTCGCCCAGGCCCAGCGCGTGGAACTCGAGCGCCTCCGCGTCGCGGCGCGGGTCGTCGACCTTGTTCGCGACGACGATCACCGGCTTGTGGGACCGGCGCAGGATCTCCGCGACCTCCTCGTCGCCCGGGGTGATCCCCGACCTCGTGTCGACGAGGAAGAGCGCGAGGTCGGCCTCCTCGACTGCCCGCCTCGCCTGTTCTGCGACCTGGCGCGTGAGCGGGGACGAATCGGCCACGTCGACGCCGCCCGTGTCCACGAGCACGAAGCGCGAGCCCGCCCACTCGCAGACGACCTCCTTGCGGTCGCGCGTCACCCCCGGCGTCTCGAAGACGACCGCCTCGCGCGTGGCCGTCAGCCGATTGACGAGGGTGGACTTGCCGACGTTGGGGAAGCCGACGACGGCGACGACGCCGAGGAGCGGCTTCTCGCCCACTACAGGACTCTGGCCGGGACCTTCTCGCGCCGCGGCGGGACCGCGCCCTTGGGCCGCCCGAGCTCGTGCATGCGGACGAGGAACTGCCAGAGGCGATAGATCTCCGCCTGGATCTCCTGCGTCGCCGCCGCGTAGCCCTTCGAGTTCCGCGGGTGGTCGGCGAACCGCATCGGCTCGCCCCAGGCAATCGAGACTGGGTGGAAGTTGCCCGGCTTCCACGACTGCGAGCCGTGGACGGCCGCCGGCACGACCGGGACGCCCTCCTGGATCGCGATCATGGCCGCGCCCGGCTTCGCCTCGCCCGGGACGCCGCTTCGCTGCCTTGTCCCCTCCACGAAGAGGCCGAGTAGCTCGCCGTTCCTGACCGCCTCGCGCATCCGCCGCAGGGCGTCGCGGTCGGACTCGCCGCGCCGGATGGCGAGCGTGCCGTGCGCCCGGATCAGCTGCGAGAGGCCCGCGTGCTCGAAGAGCTCGTTCTTCGCCACGAAGACGATGCGGCGCGGGCAGAGCGTCCCGACGGCGGGGATGTCGATGAACCCGAAGTGGTTGACCGCGAGGACGGCCCCGCCCTCGCGCGGGATCCGCTCGGTGCCGTAGGAGCGCAGCGGGGTCATGATCCGCGTGGCGGGCGCGAAGATGCCCTTCCCGATCGTCCAGTAGACGAGGTCGACGGGGTTCACGCGCTCGTCCTCGCCTCGACGAGGCGCTCGATGCGGTCGAGGACGTCCTCGACCGTCAGGTCGGTGGTGTCGATCGTCTCGGCGTCGGGCGCGGGGCGCATCTGCTGCGCGTCGCTCTCGTCGCGGAGCCGGAGGTCGGTGGCGAGCGCCTCGGCCCCGATCTCGGGACGGTCCGAGACGCGCCGCCGCGCACGCTCCCGCTGGTCGGCGACGAGGTAGACCTTCACCTCGGCCTCGGGGCAGACGACGGTGCCGATGTCACGGCCCTCGATGACGGCGTCGCCGACCTCCGCGAGCTCCCGCTGGCGCTCGCGCATGATCTCGCGCACCTCCGCGTGGCGCGCCACCGTCGAGACGCGGCGGTCGATGCGCGGCGAGCGGATCTCCTCGGTGACGTCGGCCCCGGCCGCCTCGACCCGGTCGCCCTCGAAGCGGATGGGCTCGTCGCGCGCCAGCGCCGCCAGCCGCGGCTCGTCGTCGAGGTCGATCCCCTCCTCGAGCGCGAGCCACGTCAGCGCCCGGTACATGGCTCCCGTGTCGAGGTAGCGGAAGCCGAGCCGGTCGGCGAGCTCGCGCGCGACCGTGCTCTTGCCGGAGCCCGCCGGCCCGTCGATGGCGACGATCATGGGCGCTCCCGGCTCATCGAAGGACGAGGGAGTCGAGCATGGCGAA
>DATBJE010000208.1:0-7329 GCA_036556565.1 Gaiellaceae bacterium | reverse complement strand
CGAGGAGCTCATCGAGCGCGCCAAGGACGCCCCTCCGCGCGAGCGGCGGGAGCGCGAGGGCGCGGGCGGCGACCGGCGCGGGGGCAGGCGCCGCGGCCCCGGCGGCGGCGGCGGCCGCCGCGAGGACGGCTAGGACTCAGCCCGGAGCGAGCCAGACGGACACCGGGCCTCGCCCTGTGAGATCGGCGGCGCGTGGGGATAATGCCGCGATGCCGCGCTCGGACGTGATCGTCGTCGGGGCCGGGCCTGCCGGCTCCACGTGCGCGCACCGGCTCGCCTCTGCCGGCGCGAGCGTGCTGCTTCTCGACCGGGCGCGCTTCCCGCGGGACAAGCCGTGCGGCGGCGGCGTCACGGGCCGCGCGGCGCGCCTGCTTCCGGTCTCGCTCGAGCCCGTCGTCGAGGACGTGGTCACCTCGGTGCGGATGCGCCTTCGCTTCGGCGGCTGGGTGGAGCGCGGCGGCGGCGCGCCGCTCGTCTACATGACGCAGCGCTCGCGGCTCGACGCTCACCTCGCCGGGCAGGCGGCCGCCGCGGGGGCCGACTTCCGCGACGGGCTCAAGGTCGACGCCGTCGAGGCGGGGGCCGACGGAGTCACCGTCACGGCCGGCGGCGAGCGCCTGCAGGCGGACCTCTTCGTCGGCGCCGACGGCGTGAACGGGATCTCGGCCCGCGCGCTGGGGCTCGGCGGCAACCAGGCCGTGGGGGTGGCGCTCGAGGGAAACGTGCCGTACGAGCGGCTACCGGCGGACGGCTACCGCGGCTGCGCGGTGCTCGAGCTCGGGATCGTGCCCGGCGGCTACGGCTGGGTCTTCCCCAAGGGCGACCACGCGAACATCGGGCTCGGGGGCTGGGAGCGGGAGGGACCGGGCCTGCGCAAGAACCTCCAGCGCCTGTGCGAGGCCCACGGGATCCGCACGGACGATCTCGAGGGGCTGCGCGGGTTCAGGCTCCCGCTCCGCGCGCCCCGTTCGAGCCTCGCCCGCGGCCGCGCGCTCATCGTCGGCGACGCGGCCGGCCTCGTCGATCCCATCTCCGGCGACGGCATGTACGAGGCCTTCCTCTCGGGCAAGCTGGCGTCCGAGGCCGCGCTCGCCGTGCTCTCGGGGGAGGCCGGGGGCCTCGAGCCGTACGGCCGGCGGCTCACCGGGCTCCTCGGGACGCACCTGTGGGCTTCCTGGGGCGTCAAGGCGGCGCTCGACCGCTTCCCGCGGACGACGTTCCGGATCGCCAAGTCGCGGGTCGTCTGGCGCACGGTCGAGAAGCTCGTCCGCGGCGAGATCGAGGACGTCGCGGGGGCACGGGGGCTCGCGAGGCCGCCGCTCAAGGCGCTCGCGGCGCTGGCCCGGGCCGCGGGCGACCCCGGCGGCGCCTACCGGAGCGCCTGATCCCTAGCATGCGGGCGTGCAGAACTACCTCCTGACGACGCTCGACGGCGGGACCCGCGTCGTCACCGAGCCGCTCGAGACGGTGCGGTCGGTGTCGATCGGCGTCTGGATCGGGACCGGCTCGCGCGACGAGAGCGCCTCGCACGCGGGTGTCAGCCACTTCCTCGAGCACCTGCTATTCAAGGGCACGGCGTCCTACTCTGCCCTCGAGATCGCCGAGGTCTTCGACACGTACGGCGGTGAGCTGAATGCCGCCACGGCGCGCGACTACACGGTCGTCTACGCCCGGGTCCTGGACGAGCACGTCGAGACGGCGCTCGACATCATGACCGACATGGTCTTCGTCCCGAGCCTCGCCGAGCTCGACGCCGAGCGGGAGGTGGTGCTCGAGGAGATCGCCATGGTCGAGGACTCACCCCAGGAGCTCATCTTCGACGTCGTCACCCAGGCCGTCTTCGGGAACCACCCGCTGGGTCGGCCGGTGATCGGGTCGGCCGACGTCATCTCGTCGATCTCGCGGCGGTCGCTCGGCGCGTTCCACCGCAGCCGGTACCGGGCCGGCAACGTCGTCGTGGCCGCCGCCGGCAGCGTCGACCACGACCGCCTCGTCGAGCTCGTCGGCGGCCTCGCCCGGAAGGCGCCTGCTCCGCCGGCCCGCAAGCCCGCGGCGCGGCGCCTGCTCGTTGCGCCGCCGCCGCCCTCGCTCGTCTTCCAGCAGAAGGCGACCGAGCAGTACCACGTCTGCCTCGCGGCGCCGGGCATCGCCCGCTCCGACCGGCGCCGGTTCGTCGCGTCGATCCTCGACGGCGTGCTCGGCGGCTCGGCCTCCTCGCGCCTCTTCCAGGAGATCCGGGAGCAGCGCGGGCTCGCCTACGCCGTCTACACGTTCGCGTCCCAGTACGCCGACACCGGGCTGATCGGCATCTACCTCGGCACGCGAGAGGAGAACCTCGCCGAGTGCCTCGCGATCGTCGCCGAGCAGATCGACGCGATCGCCGCCTCCGGGCCGGGGGAGGACGAGCTGGCGCGCGCGAAGGAGAACCTCAAGGGTCGCATCATGCTCTCGATGGAGCTCACGTCGAACCGCATGAGCCGGCTCGGCAAGTCGCTGATCACGGACAGCGAGCTCCTCGACTTCGATCACGTCCTCGCCGAGATCGACGCGGTCGAGGCGGAGTCCGTGGCCGAGCTCGCCCGAACGCTGCTCGATCTCGACGCGTTCTCGGTGGCCGCCATCGGCCCGAACGAGGGCCGCTTCCTCGACGCCGTGCAGCCGGTCTGCCCGGCGCTCGTGGAGCGCGCGGCCGCGGCGTGAGGGTCCTCGTCCTCGGGGCGGCCGGCCGGGTCGGGACCGCCCTCGTTCCACGCCTGGCGGAGGCCGGCCACAAGGTCACGGGAGTCGAGCGCGGGGCGGACTGGGCCCCCGAACGCCACGACGCGGCGATCGACTTCACCACGCCGGACGTCGTCCGCGGAAACGTCGAGCGGTGTCTCGCCGCCGGCGTCCCGTGCGTCGTCGGGACGACCGGGCTCGGCGACGCCGACCTGGCGGCGCTCGACGCCCTCGCCCGCGAGCACGGCGTCGCCTGCTTCGTGGCGCCGAACTTCGCCCTCGGGGCCGTGCTCATGATGCGATTCGCGGCCGAGGCCGCCCGCCATTTTCCCCGCGCGGAGATCGTCGAGCTCCACCACGAGGCGAAGCGCGACGCTCCTTCGGGCACCGCGAAGGCCACGGCGCGGGCCCTGCCCGGCGAGCCCCCCATCCACAGCGTGCGCCTCCCCGGGCTCGTCGCCCACCAGGAGGTGCTCTTCGGCGGCGAGGGCCAGCTCCTGACGATCCGGCACGACACGTTCTCGCGCGAGGCGTTCGTGCCGGGCGTCCTGCTCGCGCTCGAGCGGCTCCCGCAGCTCCCCCCGGGGCTCACGGTCGGGCTCGACGCGCTGCTGTGACGCACGTCGACCGCCGCGTCCGGCTGGCGATCCTCGAGCGATTCGCGGAGACCGGCGAGGCCCCCACGGCCGCCGACGTCGCCGCCGCGATCGGCGAGTACGAGGGCGTCGTCGCGGAGGCCTACTCCCGCCTCGCGGACGCCCGCCTCCTCGTGCTCGGCACGGGCACGCGGGACATCTGGATGGCCCACCCGTTCTCCGCCGTGCCGACCGGCTTCCGTGTCGAGACGGAGCGAGGCTCGTCCTACGCGAACTGCGTCTGGGACGCGCTCGGGATCCCGGCCATGCTCGGGACGGACGCCCGCATCGAGACGACCTGCGCCGACTGCGGCGAGTCGCTGGAGCTGCGCGTCCGGGGCGGCGACCTCGAGCCGCTCGACTGGGTCGCCCACTTCGCCGTCCCCGCGGCGCGCTGGTGGGACGACATCGGCCACACCTGAGCGACGATGCTCGCCTTCCGGTCGGAGGCGCACGCCGGGAGCTGGTGCCGCGAGCGGGGCATCGCGCGGGGCGCCGTCTTCACCGCCGAGCAGGCGTGGGCGCTCGCCCGGGGCTGGTACGAGGGCCGCCTCGATCCCGCCTGGCGCAGGCGCACGCCGGAGGAGGCGGAGCGGATCTTCGCCTCCGCCGGCCTCACGGGGCCGTTCTGGAGGCTCGTCTAGGAGTGCGTCTACAATCCGACTCAGTGCTGGGCGAGGTTCTCACAGCCGTCGTCACGCCGTTTCGCGCCGATGGAGCCGTCGACACGCCGGCCTTTCGCCGCCTCTGCGCGCACGTCGTCGACAGCGGCTCCGACGGCGTCGTCGTCGCCGGGACGACGGGCGAGGCGCCCACCCTCACCGACGACGAGCGCCTCGCGCTCTTCGCCGCGGCGGTGGAGACCGTCGGCGACCGCGCAACGGTCGTCGCCGGCACCGGGACATACTCGACGGCGCACTCCGTCCACCTGACGGGCCAGGCGCACGAGCTCGGCGTCGATGCCGTCCTCGTGGTGACGCCGTACTACAGCAAGCCGCCGGCTCGCGGGATCGTCGAGCACTTCCGCGCGATCGCGGCCGCCACCGACCGGCCGGTGATCGTCTACAACATCCCGCAGCGGGTCGTGATCAACATCGAGCCGGAGACGCTCGCCGAGCTCGCCGAGATCCCCAACGTCGCCGCGGTGAAGCAGGCGACCACCGACCTCGACCAGGCGCGGCGAATCCTCGCGGAGACGGACCTCGCGCTCTACGCGGGGAACGACGACCTCCTGATGCCGTTCCTCGAGCTCGGAGCGGTCGGGGGGATCCTCGTCTACACGCACCTCGTCGGACCGCGTGTCCGCGAGCTGGTGCGCCGCTTCCAGGAGGGCGACGTCGAGGGCGCGCGCGCGATCGACTCCGAGCTCCGACCCGTGATCGACGCGCTGGCGGTGACGACGAACCCGATCGCGGTGAAGGCCGCCCTCGCCATGGTGGGCCACGACGTCGGCGGGCTCCGGCTGCCCCTCGTCGAGGCGACCGACGACGAGAAGGCGACGATCCGCAATGCGCTCGAGCGGGCCGGCGTCCTCGCGGGCGCGCCGGCCTGACCCTCAGGCCAGCTCGAGGCCCCGGGCCAGGTACTTCAGGCCCGAGTCGATGTTCGTCGTCGCGACGCGGGCGCCGGGCCCGAGGCGCTGCGCGAGCTCCAGCGCCACCGCGATGTTCGCCCCGGCCGAGGGGCCGCAGAGCAGCCCTTCGACGCTCGCCGCCCGGCGCGCCATCGCGAAGGCGTCCGCCTCGGGGATCGCCACGACCTCGTCGTAGTCTCCGTCCGTCAGGAGCGGCGGCCGGAATCCGGGCCCGCCGCCCTCGATGTGGTGCGTCCCGGCGCGCCCCTCCGAGATCGCCGGCGACTCGGCCGGCTCGATCAGCGTCCGGTGGAGGTCGGGGGCAACGCGCCGCAGCGCGCGCGTGACGCCGAGGAAGCACCCGGCGGTGCCGACGTACCCGCAGTAGGCGTCGATCCGGCCGTCGAGCTGCTCGGCGAGCTCGGCGCCCATCTCCGCGTAGCCGTCCACCATGTCCGTGTTGTTGAACTGGTCGGTGGGGAAGGCGCCCTCCTCGTTCACGATCTCGGCGGTGCGCTCGATCAGGCGCGGGATCAGGTCGGGCGTGATCCCGTCGGGGCTGGGGATGATCTCGATCTCTGCGCCGAACGCCCGGATCGTCGCGAGCTTCTCGGGCGCGAAGGCGTCCGACGTGACGATCCGGAGCGGATAGCCCTTCAGAGCGCAGACGAAGGCGAGCGAGGAGCCCGTGCTCCCGCCCGTGTACTCGACGACCGTCTGCCCCGGCCGGAGCCTTCCCGAGCGCTCGGCACCCTCGATCATCGCGAGCGCCATGCGGTCCTTGTAGGAGCCGGTGGGGTTCGTGGACTCGAGCTTGAGCCAGACCTCCGCCCGGCCCGGCCCCGCCAACCGCTCGAGCCGCACGACGGGCGTCGACCCGATCGCGCCGAGCAGCCCCGGCCTGCCTTTTCCGTCCACGCCTCTACGCTACCCGAGCCGCCGACGTAGACTTGCCCGGATGGCCGAAAGCACGCGCATCGTCCCGCTAGGGGGGCTGGGCGAGGTGGGCAAGAACATGACCGTGGTCGAGTCCGACGACGGCATCGTCGTCGTCGACGCCGGCCTGTCCTTCCCTCGCGACGAGCATCTCGGCGTCGACCTCGTCCTTCCCGACTTCGACTACCTGCGCGAGCGCGCGGGGGAGATCCGCGCCGTCGTGCTGACCCACGGGCACGAGGACCACGTCGGCGCTTTGCCGTACCTCATGCGCGAGGTGGGCGTCCCCCAGGTCTGGGCGACCCGACTCACGCTCGGGCTCGTGCAGTCGAAGCTCGACGAGCACGGGCTGCTGCGGGCGGCGGAGCTCGTCGAGATCGAGCCGGAGAAGGGTGCCGCGGAGATCGGCCCGTTCCGCACCGAGTTCGTGCGGATGGCGCACTCGATCCCCGACGCCGTCGCGCTCGCCTTCGACACGCCCGGCGGCCTCGTCGTCGTCACCGGCGACTACAAGATCGACCACACGCCCGTGGACGGGTTCCGCACCGACCTGGGCAAGCTCGCCGAGCTCGGGAACCGGGGCGTCGACCTCCTCCTCGGCGACTCGACGAACGCCGAGCGCCTGGGCGTGACGGAGTCGGAGCGCACCGTCGGCGAGGTCTTCCGCCACCTGATCCCGCAGCGCGAGGGCCGCGTGCTCATCGCCTCGTTCGCGTCCAACATCCACCGCGTGCAGCAGGCGATGGACGTCGCCGCCGAGTCCGGCCGCAAGGTCTGCCTCATCGGGCGGTCGCTGCGCAAGAACGTCAACATCTCGCGGAACCTCGGCTACCTCGACGTGCGCGACGAGTTGATCGTGAAGCCGGAGGATCTCGACCTGCTGCGGCCCGAGGAGACGATGATCCTCTGCACCGGGAGCCAGGGAGAGCCGATGTCCGCGCTGACGCGGATGGCCTACCACGACCATCCCCACGTCTCGATCGAGGAGGGCGACACGGTCATCATCTCGGCCAAGCCCGTGCCCGGGAACGAGCTCCGCGTCCACGACACGATCAACCGGCTCGCCAAGTCGGGCGCCGAGGTGCTCCACCAGGAGATCGCCCAGGTGCACGTCTCGGGTCACGGCAACGCCAGGAGATCCGCACGATCCTCGCGCTCCTGCGCCCGACCAACGTCATGCCCGTCCACGGGGAGTTCCGCATGCTGGCGGCGCAGGCCCGCTTGGCCCGCGACGCGGGCATTCCGGCCGACCGGATCATCCTTGCCGAGAACGGCTCGGTCGTCGAGCTGCGAAGCGGGATCGCGCGGCTGGTCGATCACGTAGAGGTGGGGAGCACCTTCGTCGACGGCCTCGGCGTGGGGGACGTGCGCGACGTCGCCCTCCGCGACCGGCGCCACCTCTCGGAGGACGGCGTCCTCATCGTCGTCGCCACCGTCGGCTCGCAGAACGGCCGCGAGATCGCCGCG
>DATBJE010000207.1:0-3664 GCA_036556565.1 Gaiellaceae bacterium | reverse complement strand
AGGTCGAGGATCTGCGCCTGGATCGTCACGTCGAGCGCCGTCGTCGGCTCGTCGGCGATCAGGAGCTTGGGGTTGCACGAGAGGGCGATGGCGATCATGACGCGCTGGCGCATGCCGCCCGAGAACTGATGCGGGTAGTCGTCCAGCCGCTCGGCTGCGCGCGGGATCCCGACCTCCTCGAGGAGCTCGACGGCGCGCTTCCGCGCGTCCTGCTTCGACATGTCGAAGTGGCGCCGCAGCGTCTCGGTGATCTGCGTCCCGATCTTGAAGGTCGGGTTCAGGGACGTCATCGGGTCCTGGAAGATCATCGCGATCTGGCGGCCGCGGACGTCCTCGAGCTCCCGGTCGGTGAGCGTCGTCAGGTCGCGCCCCTCGAAGAGGACCTCGCCCTCGACGATCTTCGCGGGCGGCTTGGGGATGAGGCCCATGAGCGAGAGCGCGGTGACCGACTTGCCGCACCCCGACTCGCCCACGATGCCGA
The DNA here is from genome assembly GCA_036556565.1 of Gaiellaceae bacterium. Lineage (GTDB taxonomy): Bacteria > Actinomycetota > Thermoleophilia > Gaiellales > Gaiellaceae > JAIBJN01. The sequence continues at coordinate 3,183 of DATBJE010000207.1, read as the reverse complement.
GGGTCTTGCCCTTCTCCACCGAGAACGAGACGCCGTCCACGGCCTGAACGGCCCCCTCGCGCATGAAGAAGTACGTCTTGAGGCCCTTGACCTCGAGGAGCGCCACGTGCCTACGTCTCCCGCGTTCTCGGGTCGAGCGCGTCGCGGAGGCCGTCGGCGATGAAGTTCGCGCAGATGATCAGCGTGGCGATGGCGACGCCGGGGATCATGATCTCGACCGGGTGCAGCCGGTAGGCCTCGCGTCCGTCCTGGGCCATCGAGCCCCACGACGCGTCGGGCGGGTTGATCCCCAGGCCGATGAAGGACAGGATCGCCTCGCCCAGGATGACGCCCGGCAGCTCGAGGAAGACGGCGATGATGAGGATGCCGAGCGTGTTCGGGAGGAGGTGCCGCGAGAGGATGCGGTACCAGCGCGCGCCGACCGCCTTCGCGGCCCGGACGTAGTCGTTCTGCTTCAACGTCAGGATCTGCCCGCGCACGATGCGCGCGGTCGTGAACCAGCTCGCGATCGCGAGCGCGATCACCATCGTCTTGAAGTCGACGGCCCCCTGGTCCGAGACGATCTGGATCGTGAGGATGGCGAAGGGCAGGTACGGCAGCCCGTAGAGGGCATCGAGGAAGCGCATCATCGCGTAGTCGAGCGTGCCGCCGATGAAGCCCGCGATCGAGCCGTAGGCGACGCCGATGACGAGAATGACGAAGGTGGCGGCGAAGCCGATGGCGATCGAGATCTGGCCGCCGAGGGCGGTGCGCGTGAAGAGGTCGCGCCCGAACCCGTCCGTCCCGAACGGGTGCTCCAGGCTCGGCGGCAGGTACGTCTCGCCGAAGTTCGCGTCGTTCGGGTCGATGTCCCAGATGGTCGTCCAGATCCCCGGGATCCGCCAGAAACCGGGGATGAGGAGGCAGTAGAGGCAGATGAGCCCGAAGACGACCGCCGCCGCGAGCGCGCCCTTGTTGCGCGAGTAGCGCCGCCACGCGTCCTTCCAGAGGCTCGACTGCCGGACGGGCGCGCCGGCAGCCTCGCCGGCGACCGGAGCCTCGGTCGGCTCGGTGACCGGGAGCGGGGAGCGCGCGGCTTCGCGGCGGTCGACGACCATCAGTGATCCCCCCGGGTCACTACGCCTGCGAGCCCCGGGTCCGCGGGTCGAGGAACCCGTAGAGGATGTCCACGACGAGGTTGGCGAAGATGACGACGAGCGAGAGGAGGACCGTCAGCGCCATGACCACGGAGTAGTCACGGTTGCTGACGCCCTGGATGAACCCTCGTCCGATGCCCGGGATCGAGAAGATGTACTCGATCACGAACGAGCCCGTGATGAGGTAGCCGAGCAGCGGGCCCGCGGCCGTGACGACCGGGATGAGCGAGTTGCGCAGGACGTGGTACCCGATGATCCGCTTGTGGCGCAGGCCCTTCGCCTTCGCCGTGCGCACGTAGTCCTGCTGCATCGTCTCGAGCATGGAGCCGCGCACGAGGCGGGCGAAGTACGCCATGGGGAGCAGCCCGAGCGCGAAGACGGGCAGGACCATGCGCGCGTCGTACTGCCAGAACCCGAGAGGCCACCCGCTCGTGGGCAGCAGGTTGACCTTGACGGCGAAGTAGTAGATCAGGAGCGTGGCGACCAGGAAGCTGGGGATGGCGAAGCCGATGTTCGAGAAGAACATCACGGTGTAGTCCAGGATCGAGTTCGGGCGCAGGGCCGCGATGACCCCGGCCGGCAGGCCGACGATGACGGCGAAGATGAACGCCAGGAACCCGAGCTTGATCGAGCGCGGGAACTGCTCCTCGATGTACGTGTTGACGTCGGTCCCCGGCCGCGCGATCGAGGGCCCGAAGTCGAATGTGGCGACGTCCTTCACGTAGAGGACGTACTGCTGCCACCAGGGCTTGTCGAGGTTGAACTGCCGCTCGAGGTTCGCCTGGACGGCGGGCGGCACCGCGCGCTCGGTCTTCCGGAACGGGTTCCCGCCGATGTTCTTCATCAGCAGGAACGTCATGAGGATGACCAGCAGGATGACGGGGATCGTCCAGAAGAGTCTTCGGAGGATGAACGCCGCCATCTATCTCGGATTGTCTACCCGCCAGGGGTGGTTTGGCAACACGAACGGGCGGGGCGCCGAGCGCCCCACCCGTTTCGCGTCACGGAGCTACTAGCTTCCCTGGACGACGACCTTCGTGAAGTCGATCTGATCCAGGGGGCTGATGAAGAACGTGTCGCGAACCTTGTCGTTCTCGAGGTTCGGATACGTGTACCACATGATCGGCGTGATCGGCAGCTCGCCGTCCTCGTCGAACATGATCCCCTCCATCTGCCGGTACAGGTCCCAACGCGCCTCGGTGTCCTCGGTCTGCTTGGCCTGGGTCACGAGGGCGTCGTAGTCCTTGTTGCACCAGTTGGTGTTGTTGTTGCCCGAGTCACACGTGAAGAGCTCGAGCCCGTTGATGGCATCGGGGAAGTCGTAGATCCACCCGAGCCGGTAGACGTCGACGGCCTTGTTCGGGGGAGGCCCGAGGAACTCGAGGAACTGGGCCCACTCCTGCGACTTGACCGTCGTATCGATTCCGAGCTCCTTCCACATGTCCTGAATCGCCACGGCGATCTCCTTGTGGCCGGGCGAGTCGTTGTAGAAGAGGTTGATGCTCGTCTTCGGGTTTGGCTCGGCCGCCAGTGCTTCCTTGGCGGCGTCGATGTCGCCCTCGGCCGGGAGCCACGGCGAGTTCGGGTTGATCGTGTCGAACCCGGCGATCCCCTTCGGGGTCATGCCCGTGGCCTGGTCGCGGCCGGTCCGGTCGATCTGGTCGGTGATGATCTTCCGGTTGATGGCGAGCGAGAGCGCCTGGCGCTCGTTGAGCCCCAGGTTCTTCGTGTTGAAGCCGTAGTAGTACGTCCCCAGCGCGGGGTACTGCTCGTAGTACGGCTCCTGCTTCAGCCGCTCGATCTCCTCGGGCGGCAGGCCTGCACCGTCGAGCGTGTCGACCTCGCCGGCCTCGAAGGCCTGCACGCGGGTCGTGCCGTCGACGATGATCGGGCCGTTGATCTTCTCGAGGGTGACGCTGTCGGCGTCACGCCAGTCGGGGTTCTTCACGAGGTTGATGGAGGCCTCGTGATCCCACGACTCGAGCATGAACGGGCCGTTCGTGACGATGTTGCCAGGCTCCGTCCAGTCGTCGCCGAACTGCTCGAC
>DATBJE010000206.1:0-1968 GCA_036556565.1 Gaiellaceae bacterium | reverse complement strand
CACCCGCCCCAGGCCGATGCCGCGGACGAGGAACGCGAGCCCGAGGATCCCGTAGACGATCGACGGGACGGCGGCGAGGTTCTGGATGTTGATCTCGAGCAGGCGGTTGTACCAGCGCTCGCGGTTCGCGTACTCCTCGAGGTAGAGCGCGGTGCCGACGCCGATCGGCACGACCAGGACGAGGAGGAGCACCATCATGGAGATCGTTCCGCGGATCGCCGGCCCGGCACCCGCCTTCGCCGGATCGGAGGAGTTCGGCTCGTTCAGGAGCGTCGGGTCGACGTAGGCGATCCCCTTCCGGAACACGTCCACGAGGAGCACACCCAGCAGGACGAAGCCGATCGTGACCGCGACCAGGAGGAGGACGTAGAAGGCGGTCCCCCGGACCCGGTCCCCGCTCGAGCGGCGCCCCAGTGCTTCGGCCCGAACGCTCATTCGTAGACGTCCCGGTACTTCCGCACGAGGCGGATCGAGATCATGTTCATGACGAACGTGATCACGAAGAGTGTCAGCCCGACGGCGAAGATCGTCTTGTACTCGATCGAGCCGGTGGCGACGTCCCCGATGCCGGTCGCACCGATGAACGCTGTCATCGTCTGCACCTGATCGCGCGGGTCGAAGGTGATCTGGGCGATCCCTCCCGCGGCTATGAGGACGATCATGGTCTCGCCGATCGCCCTCGAGATCGCAAGCACGAAGCTCGCGACGATGCCCGAGATCGCCGCCGGGACGACTATCCGGGTGGAGACCTGGAGCCGCGACGAACCGAGCGCGTAGGCGCCGTCGCGGAGGTCTTGCGGCACGGCGACCATGGCGTCCTCGGACACGGAGGCGACGACGGGGATGAGCAGGATCCCGACCGCAGTCCCGGCCGCGAGGACGTTGAAGACGCCGACGTCAAGGCCGAGGTCCTGGAAGTGGGGCGTCAGGAACGTCAGCGCGAAGAACCCGAGCACGACCGTCGGGATGCCGGCCAGCGTCTCGAGCGCGGGCTTGATGATGTTGCGGACCCGTGGACGGGCATACTCGCTCATGTAGATCGCCGCCCCCAGGCCGCAGGGGAGGCAGACGACGCACGCCCAGAAGGTGATGACGAGCGTGCCGACGAGGAGCGGCCGCATGCCGTACGAGGGCGGCTCGAAGAGCGGCGCCCAGCGGTCGTCCGTTAAGAAGTCGACGATCGAGACCTCGCGGAAGAACTGGATCGACGGCACGAGCAGCGCCACGATGATCCCGACCGTCGTGGCAATGGAGACGACGGCGCAGAGAGCAAGGCACACCTTGACGACGAGCTCGCCCCAGCGGCGACGCTCGGCGCGCAGCCGAAATGCTTCCGGCTGCGCGCCTGCGGTCAGATCCTGCGTCGCCATGCTGCGCCGCTACCCCTCCTGCGTCTGCAGCGCGGCGAGGTTCTTGCTCGCGCTGTCGTCCGTGACGGGGATGAACTGGGCACCCTCCGCCAGTGAGATGACGTTGTTGAGGTAGTAGTCCACGAACCCGGCCACCTCGGGCTTGGTCTGGATGGACTCGGTCTTGACGTAGATGAAGAGCGGGCGCGCGAGCGGCGTGTACGAGCCGTCCTGAGCGGCCTCGGCGCTCGGGGCGACGCAGCCGCCTCCGCCGTCCACCTCGAGGGCCTTGAGGGTGTCCTGGTTCTCCTCGTAGTAGGTGTAGCCGAGGTAGCCGAGGGCGCCCTTCTCGCCGGAGACCGCCTGGACGATGACGTTGTCGTCCTCGCTGGCGTTGTAGTCCGTGCGGCTGGCTCCCTCTTCGCCGTTGATGACGTCGGTGAAGTAGTCGAACGTCCCCGAGTCGGTGCCCGGGCCGGCGAGCGTCAGCGGCTCGTCGGGGAAGCTCGGGTCGACCTGGTTCCAGCTCGTGATCTTCTTCTCCGCCTTCGGCCCCCAGATCTTCGCGAGCTGCTCCGTCGTGAGGCAGGTCGCCCAGTCGTTCTCGGTGTTGACGATG
>DATBJE010000205.1:0-4309 GCA_036556565.1 Gaiellaceae bacterium | reverse complement strand
CGCGGCGACGTCGCAGCCCTGCGGCTGCAGGGCCGGCTGCGCCTCAGCCAGAACGTCGCGGGCGAAATTCGCGAGGCCGTACGCGCGGTACATGCGCTCGCCGGCGTCCTTGCCCTTCGCATGGAGAATCACCGCCTCTCCGTACTCGTTGAACATGGCGTCCAGGTACGTCTGCGCCTGCCTCAGGGAGGGGTCCCTGGGCTGGGCCTGGCCGACCTGCTCCGCGGCGCCGAACGCCTCGTCCGCGATCTCCTCGGGCCCGACCTCGCCCGAGCGGAAGTCGTCGGCGAGATCGTTGAAGGCCGTGACCCGCACGGTGGCCTCCTGGATGAACTTCTGGTCCTTCGCCACGCAGGAATGCGCGAGGGGATCGCGCGAGCCGCCGCAGCCCGAAAGGGTCGCTGCGAGGATGAGCGCTGCCGCAGTGAGGCCGAACCTCCGCAACTCGATCCGGATGATCGGCCCGGCCGGCCGCCACCGCAATCACCCGAACGGTGCTCAGCCGAAGATGAGGGACCGGTAGGTGATCGTGCGGCGCATGCCGATCGCGTCGTAGAGGGCGATCGCCGGCGCGTTCTCCGGTCGGACGAAGAGGCACACGGTCGGCGTGGCCTCCAGGAGCAGGCGGCAGAGGTCGGCGAGGCCGCGCTTGCCGTAGCCCTGGCCGCGGAGCTCCGGCTCGACCCAGACCTGCTGGAGCTGCACCGCATGCGCGGTCCAGGCGGAGGCCTCCGCCTTGAAGAGGATGTGGCCGTCCTCGAGCCAGACCCAGCTCCGGCCCTCCTCGATCTGGGCGCCGGTCCTCCACTCGAAGAGAGCCGGGTCGCGCCCGTAGGCGTCCACCCCCACCTCCTCGCGATAGGCCTGGGCGGCCGCGACGACGAGCCGGTCAAGATCCTCGAGCCGCGCGGGGCGCAGGGCGCTGTCTCCCGGCGCGGGCGGCTGCTCGAGCACGTAGACCGGCTGGCCGGGGCGGTCGTCGAGCGGCTCCGGAAGGGCCTCGCGCGCCGCCTCCCAGAGCTCGGTCACGGCCCGCTCCTCGCCCACGAGCATCCGCGGCTCGCCGCGCGCGGCGAGCTCGGCGAACGCCGCCGTTCCCTCCCCCGAAGGGACGAGGTTCGCGCCGAGGTGGCAGAGCCCGGTCAGCCTCCCGCCGTCCTTCAGCGCGGCGAAGCGGCCGCTCCCGCGGCGGGCGACGTCCTCGAGGAACACGCGCTCGATCGGGTCCTCGGAGCAGAAGGCGAGGATCTGGGGAAGCCGAGGCCGCTTGACCAGGCGCGCCATGCGCGGGGACGATAGCGGCATGCCCATCCATGTTCGCGCCGAGCCCGGCGACTACGCCGAGGCCTGCCTCCTCCCCGGCGACCCCCTGCGGGCGAAGTACGTGGCCGAGACCTTCCTCGAGGACGTCGAGCAGAAGAACTGGGAGCGCGGCATGCTCGGTTACACGGGGATGTTCCGCGGCAAGCCCGTCTCGGTGCAGGCGACCGGCATGGGGTGCCCGTCGGCCGCCATCGTCGTCGAGGAGCTCGCGATGCTCGGCGTCAAGCGCATGCTCCGGATCGGGACGTGCGGCGGGCTCCAGCCCGACCTCGCCCTCGGCGACCTCATCGTCGCGCTCTCGGCCGTGCCGGCCGACGCGACCGCCCTGCACATCGTCCGCGAGCCGCACGCGCCGACGGCCTCCTGGAGCATCGTCCACTCGGCTGTCCACGCCGCGAAGGAGCTCGGCAAGCCCGTGCGCGTCGGTCCGATCGTCTCGAGCGACGTCTTCTACAACTCCGACGACGGCCAGTACCAGCGCTGGTCGGACCGCGGGATCCTCGCCGTCGAGATGGAGGCGGCGGTCCTCTTCACGCTCGGCGCGCTGCGGAAGCTCGAGACGGGATGCCTCCTCACCGTCAGCGACGTCGTCGTCGAGGGCGAGTTCGTGCGGATCACCGACGACGAGATGAAGGCGGCGGTCGACCAGATGACCGAGCTCGCGCTCGCCGTCGCCACGGACGACCACTAGGCCCGCGGTGTCCGACGACGTCGTCTTCGTCGTCAACCCGGTGGCGGCGAACGGGTCGACGCGGAGGCGCTGGCCGGAGATCGCCCACCGCGCCGCCGAGCTCGGCCTCACGGGCGAGGCGCTCTTCAGCGAGCGCCAGGGCCATGCCGTCGAGCTCGCGCGGAGCGCGGCGGAGCAGGGCGCCCGGCTCGTCGTGGCCGTCGGCGGCGACGGCACGGTGAACGAGGTCGCCAACGGCATCCTCGCCGCGGACGGGGACGATCGCCCGGAGCTCGCGGTGATCCCGCGCGGGACAGGCACCGACTTCGTGCGCCACTTCCGCATCCCGAGCGGCCTCGACGCCGCGGTCGGCGTCGCGCTGGGCGGAGACGCGATGGCGATCGACGCCGGCCGCCTGACGTACCGCAGCTGGAGCGGCGAGGACGAGACCGCCTACTTCGTGAACGCCGCGAGCGCGGGGATGAGCGGCGCGGTCGCGCAGCGCGCGAACGCCTCGTCCAAGGCGCTCGGCGGCAAGGCGTCGTTCCTGTGGTCGACCCTCGCGGTGTTCGCAGGCTGGCATGCGAGCGAGATGGAGGTCGAGGTGGACGACCAGCGGCGCTCGGGCCTCATGTACGACGCGATCGTCGCCAACTGCCGCTACCTCGGGGGGGGCATGGCGATGTGCCCGGAGGCGCGTCCCGACGACGGCCTCCTCGACGTCCTCGTGATCGGCGACATCACGCGGCGCGACCTGGCGCTGACTCTGCCGAAGGTCTACCGCGGCACCCACCTGCCGCACCCGAAGGCCGAGGCCCTGCGCGGGCACCGGATCAGCGTTCGCTCGGACACCCCCCTGCCCGTCGAGCTCGACGGCGAGCAGCCGGGGACCACCCCGGCCGTGTTCGAGGTCGTCCCGGACGCGCTCCGCCTGCGCGTGCCGCCTTGGCGTCCCTTCAGATGATGCTGCCCAGCTTCTGCGCCGCGAGCACCAAGCCGGAGTTCGCACTCGCTCGCAGCCAAGGCCGGCAGCCTTGGCAAGAGCGAGGGTGGGATCCGGCGCCGCGTGATCGCGGGGCAGGAGCCGGCACGCATTGTCTGGAGGGGCGCTAGCTAGAGGTCTCGGGCGGCTTCGCCGGCGGAGGGGCCGGCTTCTCGGCGGCCGGCTTCGCGGGGGCGGGCTTCTTCGGCTTCGCCGCCGTCTTGGCGGCGGCCGTTCCCTTCGGCGCCGAGTCGCCCTCGAGCTTCGCGAGCCGCTTCTCGAGCCGCTCCACGTGCTTGCGCAGGTCCGCGAGCTCCTCCGACGCGGCCATGCCCGCCTGGCCCAGCGCCTTGCGCGAGGCGCCCTCGACCTTCCCTTTCGCCGCGGATGCCTTGCCGAGCGCGTCCGAGACCCGCTCCTTCTTGCCTAGCTCCTCCACGAAGCGGGTGAGCGCATCCTCGCCGCGCTTCGAGAGGCGCCCGAGCGTCCCGGAATCGGACTCCTTCTTCCCATTCGCCATTCGGCCCTCCGTCGTCGGTAGGTCCCGGGAGGGGACCATACCGGGAGAGCGCCCGGCTACGGGCTGGGCCGCTCGCCGCCGCGCCCGAGGCCGAAGACGCCGCGGCGGTAGGCGAGCCGCGCGCCGACGAACGCGAGCGCGAGGAGCAGGACGAGCGGCGCGATGGTCGCGGTCGCGACCAGCACCCAGCCGACGACGGTGACGAAGCCACGCGCAGCGGTCGTCCAGGCGGACACGATCCCCCAGCCGTCGTCGTCGGCCGCGGGCGCGGCCTGCCGCTCGCGGACGTCGAGCGAGATCGTCGCGTAGGAGACCTGGTCGCGGAGGTACAGGAGCCGGCCGCGAGTCTGCTCCAGGTCGAGCTGCACCTGGTTCAGCTGCGACTGCACGGCGAGCGCGGCCGAGACGGTGTGCGCCCGGTCGAGGAGCTCGAGCAGCTGGCGCTCGACCGCCTCCAGGTGCCTCGCGCGGGCGCCGAGGTCGACGAGCTCCTGGGAGACGTCCTGCCCGGTCTCCTCCTGCCCCTCGACCTTCCCGAGCGCCGTGAGACGGCTCATCGCCTCGGCGTACGACCCCTCGGGGACGCGGACGACGAGTGATCCGCTCACCATCCGCGTCTCGCCATCCTGCGAGGCGCTCGAGCTGACGACGAAGCCGCCGAGCCCGAGTGCGGTCGAGCGCGCGCGGTCCACGGTCTGCTCGAAGTCGTCCCGCTCGACGGTCAGCGAGACCGACGCGGTCTGCACGACCTGCGGGCCGACGGAGGGGAGCGAACTATCGACGGGCGCGGAAACCGGCGAGGCGGTCGTAGTCC
>DATBJE010000204.1:0-3443 GCA_036556565.1 Gaiellaceae bacterium | reverse complement strand
GTTCGCCGTCCCCAGGTCGACGGCCATCTCGCGCCCGCCGAAGCCGCTCAGGTAGCCCCAGAAGCCCATGAATCCGCTGAGTGTAACGGCTTGCCTCCAACCGTCCACCGGGGGCACGACCGGGGTCTGACCCCGGCCGTGCCCAAAAAGGCGGACGTATTCGCTCACGAACTGTGGATTTCGACGCGGTGCCCGCGGATGGTGACTAGGTTCAGGCGATGGCACGTGGACCGCGTCTCGTCGACCCGGGCGGGATCTACCACCTCACCGCCCGCGGGAACCGCAGACAGGCGATCTTCCGGGACGATCACGACCGGCGGGTCTTTCTTGCCCTGCTGGATCGCGTCGTACGCAGTCGCGGCTGGCAGTGCTTCGGCTACTGCCTGATGCCGAACCACTACCACCTCGTCGTGGAGACGCGTGACGCCGATCTCTCCGCGGGAGTCCAGCGCCTGAACGGGGTCTACGCACAGGGGTTCAACCATCGACACGAGGTCGACGGACACCTCTTCCAGGGACGCTTTCACTCGGTCGCCGTCGAGAGCGACTGGCACCTGTTCGAGCTCGCTCGGTACCTCGCCCTCAACCCGGTGCGATCAGGGCTCTGCGCTCATCCCGACGAGTGGCCGTGGAGCGGCCATCGAGCTCTCGTCGGACTGGTGCAGGCTCCCGCCTTCCTCGCCACCGCTCGGATCCTCGCCCACTTCGGCGAGCCGGCGGCGGCTCGAAGGCGGTACGAGATGTTCGTGAACGACTGGTCGCCCGTTCGGCAAATAGCGGCTATTCCGGCCACGTCGGGGGTCTGACCCCGGGCATGGCCCTTCTAGCCGATGCCGTAGGTGCCCGGGAGGCGCGCGGCTAGGAGCCTGACGAGGAGCGCGGCCGGGAGGCCGACGACGTTCAGGTAGTCGCCCTCGATGCGCTCGACGAGGGCCGCGCCGCGGCCCTGGATGGCGTAGGCGCCCGCGCGGCCGCGCCACTCGCCCGCTGCGACGTACGCGGCCACGTCCCGGGACGAGAGCGGGCGGAAGCGGACGAGGGTCTCCTCGTGCTCGACGGCCTCCCAGCCCGGAGCCAGGAGGCACAGGCCCGAGACGACCGCGTGGGTGCGCCCGCCGAGCTCTGCGAGCATCGCAGCCGCCTCCGTCTCGTCGGCCGGCTTTCCGTACACGCGCCCGTCGAGCACGACGGCCGTGTCCACCCCGAGCACGGGCCGGTCGCCCGCCTCGGACGCGAGCGACCGCGCCTTGCCCTGTGCGTGCGCCCGCACGAGCTCGGCCGGCGGGACCCCGTCGTCGTCACGCTCCTCGTAGCGTGGCGCCACCACGTCGAACGGGATCCCGAGCTGCTCGAGGATCGCCCGACGCTGCGGGGACGTCGACGCGAGCAGGAGCGGCGACCCGACGCTCACGCCTTGCGCGCGACCCAGATCTCCTCGGCCGGCCATCGCCGCGCCCAGGCCGCCGAGACGACGTCGTAGTGGGGATGGTCGCGCGCCGCGGCGGGAGCCTCGAGCTCGACGAGGCGCTCCACGACGAGTCCGTTCTCCCGCAGCAGCCGGATCCACTCGCCGTGGGCGAGGTGGAACTCGACCCCGTCGTCGTCTGCCCACTCGACGCGGCCGAGCCCGAACTGGTCCCGCACGAGCTGCTCGCCGATGGGCCCCTCGTCGGGCGCGCAGAGGATCGAAACGAGCGAGTTCGTGAGGAACACGAGCCGGCCGCCCGGCCGAAGCAGCCGGACGGCCTCGGGGACCCAGCGCTCCGGGTCGCACCAGAGGCTCGCCCCGTATTCCGACAGCCCTAGGTCGAAGCCCGCGTCGGGAAGGGGCACGTCCTCGGCGCTCGCCTCGATCAGCGGGAACTCGAGCCCGAACCGCTCCTGCATCGCGCGCGCCGTCTCGAGCTGGGCGGGCGTGACGTCCACTCCGACCGGGCGGGCGCCCCGGCGTGCGAGCCAGGCCGAGAAGTACGCGGTGCCGCACCCCAGCTCGACGACGTCGAGCCCCGCGACCTGCCCGAGCACGCCGAGATCCCGCTCGGGGAGGCCGAAGACGCCCCACGTGATCTCCTCGGCCGCCCACTGCCTGGGCGCGTCCGCGTTCGTGTACTCCGCGTTCTCCTGCGTCCAGCCCTCCCGGTTGCGCAGGACGTGATCGGGAAGGTCAGACAAGGTCGCCGTCGGCGAACCAGAGCGCGACCTCGCGCTCGGCGGACTCGACGGCATCCGAGCCGTGCACGAGGTTGTCCGGCATGGCGAGCGCGAGGTCGCCGCGGATCGTCCCCGGCGCGGCGTCGGCCGGGTTGGTCGCCCCGATCGTCGAGCGAACGACCGAGACGACCGACTCGCCCTCGAGGACGAGCGCGAGCGTCGGCGACGAGGTGATGAACTCGACGAGCTCGCCGAAGAACGGCTTCTCGCGGTGCTCGGCGTAGTGGCGCTCGGCCAGGTCGCGGTCGACCTGGACGAGCTTCACCGCGCGGATCGTCAGCCCCCGGTCCTCGAAGCGCGCGAGGATCTCGCCGGCCAGCCGACGCTCCATCGCGTCGGGCTTGATCAGGACGAGTGTGCGTTCGGCCATCCGTCCGTCCGCCGGCGCTCCGCCTCCTCGCGCTTGTACGAGCGCCAGAAGACCCAACACACGACGCCGAGGATGATGAAGGGCACGATCATGCCCGCCAGGGCCACGATCGACATCGCCAGCGAGCCATGGCCGTCCGGGACAAGGCCGTGCGCGAGCAGCGCGTCCATGCGCTCAGGTTAACGCGAAACGGAGCTCAGCCGGAGAGGTTTTCGACCGCGCGCGGAGACTCGACCGGCGTCTCGCAGAACGGGCAGATCTGCCACAGCGGCTCGAGCGGGGCCTTGCACCGCCGGCACGCCTCCTTGAGCTTCGTCGTGCAGACCGGGCAGGCGAGGTACCCGGGCTCGATCGCCGCCCGGCACACGGGGCAGCGCTCGGTGCCCTCGAGGCCCTCCTCCATGGCACGGATCTCGAGCTCGCGCTCGCGGATCTCCTCCAGGTACTCGGGCGGGCGGAAGAGCATGTAGATGAGCGGCCCGAGGAACGGCGGGAAGATGCCCAGCGCAACGGCCATGGCGAGGAGCCACGGGTCCTCGATGCGGCGCCGCGCGTCCTTGTAGACCCAGTACGCGGACGCAAGCCAGAACACGACCAGGAAGAAGAGGGTCACGTTGCGGATGACCATCCACTCCTCGGAGTTGAAGAAGTCGCTGACGAAGTTGAGCGGATCGCCGCTGTCGTCGGCCGTCGTCGTGGTTTGCGCGATGAGGATGGACGCGAGGGTCATAGGAGCAGTTTCCCGACGAACCACCCGGCTCCGAACGCGATCGCCACGATCGCGCAAAGCACGACCGCCGCGAGCACGAAGTAGCTCAAGCGCTCGCCGACGCTTGCCATGGTAGACACGACTGCCGGACGG
>DATBJE010000203.1:0-6952 GCA_036556565.1 Gaiellaceae bacterium | reverse complement strand
GCGATGTTCGTGTACCAGGGCCACTTCGTCTCGTTGCTGTGGCAGTCGTAGCAGGCCGCGACCGCGTAGGTCCGCGTCTGGGGCGAGTCCCACGCGGGCTCCTGGGTCACCGGCGGGTTCGTGTGGTCCCGCCCGTAGGGGACGGCCTGGATGAGGAGGAAGATCGCCACGAGGGCGCCGCCCGCGTACAGGAGAACCCGCTTCCACCGCACACGCCGGCCACGGATCCTCATGCGTTCAGGCTGAACCGGCGCGGACGGCGCTGCATCGGGGACGGGCCGAACGCGCCGTGCGGCGAACTACCGAGAATCGCCCTCCCCCGATAGCCTCCACCGCGTGGGCGAGACGGACGCTGCCGTCCGGCACGCGAGGTCGCACGACGGGACCGCGATCGGGTACGTCGAGAGCGGCGAGGGGCCGCCGCTCGTCCTCGTCCACGGCACGACGGGGGCGCACTGGAGCTTCGGGTATCTCCTGCCCGAGCTCGTCGGGAGCTTCACCGTCTGCGCGGTCGACCGGCGCGGCCGCGGGGAGAGCGGCGACGCGCCGGACTACGCGATCGAGCGCGAGCTCGAGGACGTCGCCTGCGTCGTCGACTCGCTCGAGCGGCCCGCGGTCGTCTTCGGCCACTCGTTCGGCGCGACCCTTGCCCTCGGCGCGGCGCTCGTGACCGAAAACGTCCGCGCCCTCGTCCTCTACGAGGGCTCGCCGGGGATCGCCGCCACCGACGAGGGGGACCTCGAGCGGGTCGAGGCGCTCGTCGCCGCGGGTGACCGCGAGGCGGCGATGGTCGAGGCGCTGGGCCTGTTCGGCCTGACGTCCGAGGAGATCGAGCTGATGCGCGCGTCCCCGACGTGGCCCGCGCGGATCACGGCCGCCCACACGATCGTCCGCGAGGTGCGGGCCGAGGAGGCATACGAGGTCACGCCGGAGCGCTTCGGCGAGCTCGCCGTCCCGGTCCTGCTCCTCCTCGGCGGGGAGAGCCCGGACTGGGCGCGGGAGGGAACCGAGCGGATTCGCGCCGCGGTCCCCGACGCGCGCGTCGCGGTCCTCCCTGGCCAGGGGCACGCCGCGACGATGACGGCGCCGCGCCTCGTCGCGGACGAGATCGCGCGTTTCGCGACCGAGGCGTAGGCGTGGGCGAGCAGCGGCCGACCCTGACCGGGGAACGCGTCACGATCCGCCCGGGCGGAGAGGCCGACGTCGACGCTCTCCTCGCGGTCCTCGCCGAGCCTTCCGTCGCCCGCTGGTGGGGCGTGCCGGAGGCGCGCGAGGACGTTCTCGAGAAGCTGACGGCGTCGGACGCGGTCGTCCTCCTCGTCGTGGAGACCGCGGGTGAGATCGCCGGGGGCGTCGAGTACCACGAGGAGCCCGCTCCCGAGTACCGGCACGCCGGGCTCGACGTCTACCTCGCCGACCGCTTTCAGGGGCAGGGCCTCGGCGCGGAGGCCGTCCGGCTGCTCGCGCGCTTCCTCTTCGACGTTCGCGGCCATCACCGGCTGACGATCGACCCGGCCGTCGACAACGTCCGCGCCGTCCGCGCTTACGAGAAGGCGGGCTTCCGCCCAGTCGGCGTCATACGGGAGTACGAGCTCCGGGCGGACGGCCGCTTCCACGACGGGCTCCTCATGGACCTCCTCCGCGACGAGCTCGTCGACTGATCCGTGCCGCGCGCCCGTCGCGTGCCGATGGACACAAACAGCTCGCCCTCGTAGGCTTCGCGCATGCCGCTCTGTCCACTGTGCGGCGAGGAAAGCCCTGCGCGGGGCCGTTTCTGCCTTGTCTGCGGGACGCCGCTCCACGCGCCGGGTCACGAGGAGGAGCGCAAGGTGGCGACCGTGCTCTTCGCGGACCTCGTGGGCTCGACGGAGCTGGCGAGCAGCCAGGATCCCGAGCGCACGCGCGCGCTCCTCGAGCGGTTCTACGACGCGATGGCGGCCGAGATCGAGATCGCGGGCGGCACCGTCGAGAAGTTCGCCGGCGACGCGATCATGGCGGCGTTCGGCGTGCCGCAGTCGCACGAGGACGACGCGGAGCGTGCGTTGCACGCCGCGCTCTCGATGCGGCGGCGGTTCGCCGATCTCTTCGGCGACGGTCTCGCAGTTCGAATCGGCGTGAACACCGGAGACGTCGTCGTCGGCCGGCCGCGCGAGCGAAGCTCCTTCGTCACCGGCGATGCCGTGAACGTGGCCGCCAGGCTCGAGCAGGCCGCGGCTCCCGGCGAGATCCTCTCCGGGGAGCGGACGGTCGCCGCGGCCCGGGGCGCCTTCGAGTTCGGCGACCCCACGACGGTCGAGGCGAAGGGGAAGCCCGGAGGCGTCGCATGCCGGCGGGTCGTGCGGGCGCTCTCGCTGATGCGCCCCCGCGGAGTCGGCGGCCTGCGTCGCGCCTTCGTCGGGCGTGAAGGCGAGCTCGAGCGCTTGCGGACGACCTATCGAGAGCTCGGCGACGAGCCACGTCTCGTGACGATCATCGGCGACCCCGGCGTCGGCAAGACGCGTCTCGTGCGCGAGGCGTGGGAGTGGCTCGCGGGCGAGTCCCCCGAGCCGCTTCGCCGCACCGGTCGGTGCCTCTCCTACGGCCAGGGCATCACGTACTGGCCGCTCGCCGAGGTGCTCAAGGAGCATCTCGGCATCCTCGAGAGCGATGCGCCGGCCAGCGTGCTGAGACGCATCGAGGGCCGCGAGATCCTGGGACTGACGCTGGGGCTCGATGTTGCCGGGGGCCTCCATCCCCTGACGGCGCGCGACCATCTGCACGAGGCCTGGGTCGAGCTCGTGACCGAGCTCGTCGCCGAACGGCCTCTCGTCGTCCTCGTGGAAGACCTGCACTGGGCCGAGCCGGAGCTGCTCGACCTGCTCGAGCGGCTCGTGCGAGACGTGAAGGGCCCGCTGCTGCTCGTCGCGACCGGGCGTCCGGAGTTGCTCGACACGCGCCCGGGGTGGGGCGGCGCCAGGCACGCAGGCTCGACCATCGACCTCGAGCCGCTCTCCCCGAAGGACGCCGGGCGGATGCTCGACGAGCTCCTCGCTGTCGAGCTGCCCGTGTCCGAGCGCGACGTCATCGTGGAACGCGCCGAGGGGAACCCGTTGTTCGTCGAGGAGCTGCTCTCGACGTTGATCGACCAGGGCGTTCTCGAGCGCGTCGACGGACGCTGGCAGGCAGGGCATCTCCCGGCCGGATTCGCCGTTCCGGACTCGATCCAGACGGTGCTGGCGGCGCGGATGGACCTCCTCGGTCCCGCCGAGAAGGCTGCCCTTCAGGCGGCCTCCGTCATCGGGCGCGTCTTCTGGACGGGTCCTGTGTACGAGCTTGTGGAAGGTCTCGAGCCGGACTTCGGGACTCTCGAGGAGCGCGATTTCATTCGCCGGCGCTCGGGGTCGTCGATGGCCGGCGAGCGCGAGTACGCGATCAAGCACGCGCTCACCCGCGAGGTCGCCTACGGGAGCGTGCCGCGCGCCAAGCGCGCGCGGCTCCACGCCGCTTTCGCGGGGTGGCTGGAGAGGATCGGCGAGGCGAGGGACGAGCACGCCTCGCTCCTCGCCTACCACTACGCGCAGGCCGTGCAGCAGGACGCCGACCTGGCCTGGGCCGGCGACGAGGCCGAGCTCGATCGCCTCCGCGGGAAGGCAGTTCGTTGGCTCGGGCGGGCGGCCGAGCTCGGCCTCGGCCGCCACGAGCTCAGGGAGGCGCACGGGCTCCACGAGCAGGCGCTGGCCCTGGAGCCGGACGAGCAGGCCAGGATCGGGCTCCTCCGCCAGGTCGCCGAGGTGCACTTCCAGGCGTTCGACATCGAGGCGTTCCGGAGCGCGCTCGAGGAGGCGCTGGCGCTCGGCCCCGACCCTTCGGTCGCGGCCAGGATCTACGCGATGCTCGCAGAGGTGGGCCTTGGCCGCATCTACATGTGGAAGCATCCTCCCCCCACCGAGCTGGCCGAGAGCTGGCTCGCAGCCGCGCTGGAGCTCGCCGAGCCGGGCACGGAGGCGAGGGGGCTGGCGCTGGCGACGCGGGCCCTCGCTGCCCCGGAGGACGGGGCCGAGGCAGCCGAGGAAGCGCTCGTCATCGCGGAGGCCCTCGACTCGGCGGATCTTCTCCTCACGGTCTACGAGGCGAAGATTCTCGTCGCCGGCGAGCAAGGAAGGTTCGACGAGGCGTGCGCGTGGGCCGAGCGAATGCTCGCCGCGCAGTCGTCGCTGACCGAGCCGCGGTATCTCGCGGGGTGGTGGTGGATGGCCGGGTGCGCCCTTCTGCGAGGAGGCCGGGTCGCCGAGGTTCCCCCGCTCGCCGACGAGAACGAGTTGCTCTCTGCGCGCCTGACGCCGCACGACGAGGTGCACGCCCTCGCTCTCCGAACCTGCCTGCTCCAGGGAACGGGTCAGTGGGAAGCCCTGGCCGGGGTAACCGCGCCCGCGGAACGGATCGTGCGGGCGAACGAGGAGACTCCCTGCCAGTTCAACTGGCGGGCGCTCCTCATCTGCGCCCTCGGCCTGGCGCACTGGGGCGAGGAGCAGGAAGCACAGCGGCTCGAGGAGCTGGGTATCGCCACCGCCGTCGTGGCCGGGCCCCCGGAACGAGAGCCGGCGCTGCTCCGCCTCGCGCTCCTGCGCGGCGATCTGGGGGAGGCCGAGCGCATCCTCGAGCTGCTCCCCGCCGGCGTCGACCCGTTCGGCTTCGACAACGCCGCCGCGCGCCTCGACGCGCTCGTCGCCCTCGGCGCCCGCGACCGCGTCGAGGAGGAGGCGGCGCCGTTCCTCGACGGCGAGAGCTACACCCGTCCGTTCGCGCTCCGAGCGCTCGGGCTCGTCCGCAGCGACCGGGCGCTGACGGAGGAGGCGATCGCCCGGTTCCAGACCATGGGGCTCGCCTGGCACGCGGAGGAGACCCGGGCCGGGCTGCGCGTGTAGCACCCTCCGGATCGATCTCGT
This sequence comes from Gaiellaceae bacterium, assembly GCA_036556565.1. Classification (GTDB taxonomy): domain Bacteria; phylum Actinomycetota; class Thermoleophilia; order Gaiellales; family Gaiellaceae; genus JAIBJN01. Next base: position 2,027 of record DATBJE010000203.1, on the reverse strand, counting down.
GCCCGACATGGAAAGACCCGCCTTCGCGGGCCTTTCCATCGCCTTGAGCCAGCCGGTCGACTGCTAGGCCGGCTGCTCCCTTCCGCGGCCGCGTACGACGAAGGCCGCGCCCGCGATCGCGAGCGTGATCGCTCCCGCGATCCCCAGCCCGGTGGCCAGTTCCGGGGCGGAGATCGTGACACCGTCACCCGGTGCCGTCACGGGGTGATCGACGCCCGTCCCGCGGACGGCCTCGACCCTGTCGAACCCGGCCGGGATCCCCTCGGGAGCGGTGCTCCCTTCGACGCCGCGGGTCTCCTCGACCGTGCTGAAGCCGGCCGGGATCCCCTCGGGGCCGCCTGCCCCTTCGGCACCACGCGTCTGCTCGACGGTGCTGAAGCCGGCCGGGATGCCCGGCTGGTCGGCCCCGGGGCCGCCGACGGCGGCCCCGGCGGGGGCTGCGACCGCGAGCGCGACGGTCAGCGCGGCCGCCGCCTCGCGGATTCCGTGCGCCTCGACCTCGGAGGTCTCGAGCGCACGGACGAGCGAGTCGGTATCGATGGCGAACGTCACGCTCTCGCCTTGCGTCTGCCGGAGCAGCGCGTCGAGATCGGCACGCTCCCATTCGATCGCGACGCGTCGATTCTCGACCCGCCCGTCACCGTTTCCGCCGGAGAGGCGGACGTCGAGGAGGAGCTCGGGCCGACCCTCTGCGACGCCAACGGCATCCTCGATCTCGCGCCGAGGAACCGTCGCGGTCACGCCCCGCTCCTCCACGGCCGCGAGGTCGGCGAACCTCGCGTGCGTGAGGACATCTTCCATACGCGCTCCTTTCTCCTTCGCCCAGCCACGGGCGGACGCCATTGGCAGCTACAGGACGCGAGCTGTCGCCGCGATCTTCCTATGAACTTGCGACGAGTGCAACGATCCGAGCCTTCAGGCGGCGGCCGTGGCCGCGGCCGGCGCGGCCGGCGGCGCCGTCGCCTCGCTGCCCTTTGCCCGCGCGAGGACGACGAGGCCGGCGAGCGCGACTGCGAGCGAGACGAGACAGAGGGCGTACCCGACCGCCGACTCGTGGAGGTTCTCGTCGAAGAGGACGATCCCGTACACGAGGCTCGAGAGCGGGTCGAACGCCATCGTCGTCGCCACGGCGGCCGCGAGCGCCCCCGTCTGGAGCGCGGCCTGCTCGAGCCAGAAGGCGGCGACGCTGACGAGGACGAGCGCGTAGACGTGCCAGTCGCCGAGGACGGCGAGGATGCCGTCGTCGAGCATCGACACGGTCGTCTTCGTCAGCGCCGCGCCGAGGCCGAACAGGATCCCGCCCGCGGTGCCGAGGAGCCCCGCGCGCATCGCCGGGCTGCGGCCGCGCGCGAGCCCGAAGAGCAGGGCGGCGAGCGCGACGCTCGCGCCGCCGACCACCGCCCACGAGCGGAGGGAGGCGTCGTCGTGGCCGGCCGCCGGCTTGCTGACGAGCAGGAGCGCGGCGAGCCCGCCCGCGACGAGCGCCGCACCGGCCAACTCGCGCCGGCGGATCGGGCGTCCCTCGATCAGCCGTCCAAGCGGCAGCGCGAAGACGATGCTCGACACGAGGAGGGGCTGGACGACGACCATGCGGCCGATCCCCAGCGCGATCGCCTGCGCGACGAACCCCAGTCCCTGGACGGCGAGGCCGAGGAGCCAGACCCGGTCGTGGGCGAGGCGGGCGAGGAAGCCGGCCCCGACGACGTCGTCGGACTGCGCCGAGGCGGCCTTCTCCTGCAGGACGAGCCCGAGCGCGAAGAGGAACGCGGCGGTGAGAGCCAGGACGACGTCCATCGCCCGACTCTACGCCACCGCTTCGGCAGCGGGCTCACGTCGTCGGCCGGCGTCCGGCCGCCTGCTACCCTGCGGCGGACAACCTAGAGCGAGTCCGGTTCGCGCAGAGCGCCTTCCCTACTTGTTCGTGAACGGTGAGGGAGGTGTTTTTTCATGGCAACTGGAACCGTCAAGTGGTTCAACGACAGCAAGGGGTACGGGTTCATCACCCCTGACGAGGGCACGAAGGATCT
>DATBJE010000202.1:0-7125 GCA_036556565.1 Gaiellaceae bacterium | reverse complement strand
ACCGACTGCCGCTTCGCGGGCGCGCCGACGAGCCGCTGGCCGTCCTTCGCGAACGCGACGACGGACGGGGTCGTCCGCCCGCCCTCCGCGTTGGGGACGACGGTCGGCTCGCCTCCCTCGAGCACGGCGACACAGGAGTTCGTCGTGCCGAGATCGATGCCGATGGTTCGTGCCATGTGCTGAAAACCTCGCTTCCGTCAGGAGTTCTGGGCTGAGAAAATCTAAGCGTTGTTATAGCAGATCGACGGCTCGGCCCGGGCGGGGTTCAGGGCCGCGCGACGACCTGGATCGTCGCCAGCGTCGGGTCGGCGCAGTAGGCGATCCGCGTCCCCGCCGCCGCCGCTTCCCGCAGGGAGGCGACGAGGCTCTCCGAGACGACCTCGCCCGGGGCGATCGCGGGGATCCCAGGTGGATAGGGGGCGACCATCTCGGCGGCGACGCGGCCCGCGGCGTCCCCGGCCGGGACGGTCTCGCGGGGGGAGAAGAACGCCTCGCGCGGGGTCATCGCGGGCTCGGGCGCGACGTCCCACACGACGCTTGCGCCGCCCGGGAGTCGCGGCTCGCCGCGACGGCGCGCGAGCGAGGCGACCAGGGCGTCGCAGAGGCGCTCGACGCCGGCCTCCGTGTCGCCGATCGTGAGGAGCGGGACGAGCGTGTCGCGGTTGGCGAGCTCGAAGCGAATGCCCAAGGCGAAGAGGTCCGCCTCCACCTCGAGCCCGTCGGCGCCCGTGCCGGGGAGGGCGAGCGGGATCTTCGTCGGGTCGTCGGCCTCCACGACGACGAGGCCGTCCACCTCCGCCAGGCGCTCACGGGCGAGCGCGGCGAGGCGCACGGTCTCGCCCAGGAGCTCCTCGCCGCGCGTGGCCATGATCATCCGGGCACGGTCGAGGCTGGCGAGGAGCATCGCCGCCGGGCTCGTCGTGTGCAGGAGCTCGAAGGCCTCGTCGAGACGCTCGAGGTCGAGGTGACCGCCGCGGGCGACGAGGTACGCCGTCTGCGTGAACGCCGCGAGCGTCTTGTGGGCCGAGGCGACGAAGCCGTCTGCGCCCGCGGCGAGTGCGTGCGGCGGCAGGTCGGGATGGAAGCCGAAGTGGGCGCCCCAGGCCTGGTCGACGACCAGCGGGACGCCGGCGCCGTCAGCGATCTCCGCGACGGCGGCGACGTCGGAGAGCACGCCGACGAAGCTCGGCTCGACCAGGAAGACGCCGCACGCGTCGGGACTCTCCGCCAGCGCAGCGGCGACGCGCTCCGGCGGAAGCCTCCGCGGGAGCCCGGTGGCGGGGTCGACGTCGGGACGCACCCAGACCGGCTCCAGCCCGGAGAGGACGAGCCCGGCGAGGACCGACTTGTGCATGCTCCTCGAAACCACCACGCGGTCGCCCGGGCGGCCGAGGGCGAGGGCGAGCGCCTGGTTCCCCTGCGTCGAGCCGTTCGCGCAGAAGCGGCAGAGGTCGGCGCCCCAGAGGGCGGCGGCGAGACGCTCGGCCTGGCCGAGCACGTCCGAGCGCATGTGGAGGTCGTCCGCGCCGGACGAGAGCGGCAGGTCGAGCAGCAGCGCGTCGTCCACCAGGTGCGGGGCCCGCTTGTGCCCGGGCGTCGTGAAGGGCGTGATCTCGGCGGCCAGGAAGGCCGCGGCCGCGTCGGCCAGGGGTGTCGCGCGCTGGTCCACGGAGCGCGGTTCTATCCGATCCCCGCCCCACGTGCCCTTGTGTTCCACGCGCACAAAGTCGGATTCGCAGGAACGAGCGGCATAAGGGCCTCGTTCGGGGCGAGGAGCGGGGCCGAAAGCGTCGTGCCGTGGAACACAAGCGCCTTTCTGGCGCGTGCGCGCTAGGTCGTCGACTCGGGGAGCGGCTCGGGGGCCCGCGCGCGGGCGCGGAGCAGGCCGCGGCCGGGCTCGACCGGCGCGCCGCTGGCGCGGAGGATGAGCGCGACCGAGACGACGATCGCGACCGCCGCGACCACCATCTGGAGCGTGATCGCCTCACCGAGGAGGAGCGCCGCGAGCGCGACGGCGACGACCGGGTTCACGTAGGCGTAGGTGGAGACGAGCGAGATCGGCGCCGCGCGCAGGAGCCAGACGTAGGTGACGAACCCGACGAGGCTCCCGACGACGACGAGGTAGCCGAGGGCGAGCAGCGAGTCGGTCGTCCAGCGCGCATCGCCCATCTCGCCGCCCACCGCCGAAACCACCAGGCAGAGCACCCCGCCGCAGAGCGCGCCGAGGCCCGCCGAGACGACCGGCCGCGACGGCAGCGCCGCGTCCCGCGAGAAGAGCGAGCCCGCCGCCCACGAGAGAGCTCCGAGCACGATGACGAGGGCGCCGACGCGGTCGATCGAGCCCTCGCCGAACGGGTCGAAGAGGAACGCGAGCCCGACGAACCCGAGCGCGAGGCCGAGGTAGGCCGACGGAAGGAGGCGCCGGCCGAAGGCGACGCGGTCGAGCAGCACCATCCAGAGCGGGATGCTGCCCACCAGGAGAGCCGCGACCCCGGCGGGAACGGTCTGCTGCGCCCAGGCGAGGCTCCCGTGCCCGAGCACGAACAGCAGGCCGCCGAACACGAGCCCGGCGAGGATCTGCGGACGCCCGATCGGATCTCCCTTCCGATCGCCGCGCGGAAGCGCCCAGGCGAGCAGGATGGCCCCCGCGATGACGTGCCGGATCGCCATGGCGAGGAAGGGCGGCAGGTCGCGGACGACGATCGCGAGCGCGATGAACGTCGAGCCCCAGACGAGGTAGATCGTCGCCAGGGCGAGCCAGACGCGAGCCGGGTACCGCGCTGCCATGGACGCAGCATGCCCGCCCGCGAACGATCAGCTCAAGTCGAGTTCCCGCGAGACTCGATCAGCTCGCCTGATGGTGTGCGGGCGACGTGCGCCTTCTCGCTGCCCGGAGACGCGCAAGGTTAGCGGCCGCGCCGCCGCCGAGTGTAAGCGAGCTCGACGTGATTGCCATGGAGGTGTCCAGCTTGTGCACCCCGGCGAATGCGCACATCATGCCTGCACGTCCTCATGAAGGTGCTTCGCCGCCGGAGAGCGAGAGATCTCGCGATCGTGGCCGCCGTGGCCGCGCTCGGCGCGGTTGCGCTCGCGGACGCGCTCCGCGACGGGACGACGACCGAGGAGGGGCGAGACGGCCGTGCGGCGAGCGCCGCGACGACGGATGAGCGTGAGGCATCGGCATCGGCATCGGCGACCGACGCGGTGCAGGCTGGTGAGACGCCGACCGCGACGACGGACGCAGTCGAGCCGTCGGTGCCCAGGCTGCCGGGCGGTGCCGCGTCGGGTCTCCTCGTCTTCACCGCCCCCGGCGCCTGCGAGCTTCGGGCCGTCGGCCTCCGCTCGGGCCGGATGCTCGACCTTCCTCGGCTGGAGACGAACTGCGAGCTTTGGGCCCCGCGCGAAGGGACGCGCGTCGCGTACAGCGTGCACGACGACTGGGGCACTTCCAAGAGGCACTTCAGCGTTCTCGACCTCGAGCACCCGCGGGCGAGCTTCGGTGACTACCTGGGGGACTGGATCGCCTGGAGCCCGGACGGCTCGACGCTCGCCTGGTGCGATGGCTTCCGGTCCGGGTTCGAGCTCTCGCGCGGTCAGCGGGCGAAGCGTCTCCACCGGTGCCCGCTGGCGTACGACCCGAGCGGCGCGAAGGCGTTCGTGAACGGCCGTGGGGAGATCGTGGTCGGCGGGCGCCCGCTCTTGAAGGCCCGTGGACCTGTCTGGAACCTCGCGTGGGGCGTCGACGGCTCGCTCGCCGTCCTCGTGGAGGGAGGGCGGCTCGACCGCTACGAGGGCGGGCGCCTGGTGGGCACGGCGAGCGTCAACGAGCACCCCACCACGATGTGGCCCCCCGAGCTCGCGCCCGATAACTGCGCGGTCCTCTCGGTCGCGGGCGACGTCGTCCATCTGGACGACCTCGGCTGCTTCCGGGGCCGGGCCACGCAGACGTTCCACGGCCTGAACGCGGACTGGTCGCCGAACGGCAAGTGGATCGCCGTCGTCGAGCCCGACGCGGTTGTCTTCCACCGTGTCGTCGGCCCCGAGGCGTCGGTGCGCTGGAACATGGCAGCGGGGCAGCTCGCCTGGCTCGGCGGTTGACCGCAGGCAGCTCCGCGTCGGGCGACAAGGCGAACGACCCTTGCGTACCCAGTGCCCAGGCAGCGCGAGACTCTGGGCTAGTCTTGACCTGTGGAGCGGCTCACCGACAGGCTGGGGCGGCCGGTGCGGGACCTGCGGATCTCCGTCACGGATCGCTGCAACTTCCGCTGCGTCTACTGCATGCCCAAGGAGGTCTTCGGGCGCGACTACGAGTTCCTCGCGCGCACCGACCTGCTCAGCTTCGAGGAGATCGAGCGGGTCGCCCGCGCCTTCGCCGGCCTCGGCGTCGAGAAGCTGAGGATCACCGGCGGCGAGCCCCTCGTGCGCCGCGACCTCGAGGTGCTCGTCGAGAAGCTCGCCGGCATCCCCGGGCTCGACCTCGCGCTGACGACGAACGGCGCGCTCCTCGTCCAGAAGGCGCAGGCGCTTCGCGACGCCGGGCTCCGCCGGATCACGGTCAGCCTCGACTCGCTCGACGACGAGGTCTTCCGCGCGATGAACGACGTCGACGTTCCCGTCGAGCGCGTGCTGGCCGGCATCGACGCCGCGGTCGCCGCCGGCCTCGAGCCGGTGAAGGTGAACGTCGTCGTCAAGCGCGGGCTTAACGAGGACGGGATCGTTCCGCTGGCGAGGGCGTTCCGCGGGACGGGCGTCGTCCTTCGGTTCATCGAGTACATGGACGTCGGCCACACGAACGGCTGGCGGCTCGACGACGTCGTGCCCGCCGCCGAGATCGTCGAGACGATCGCCGCCGAGTTCCCGCTCGAGCCGGTCGCCTCCTCCTACCGCGGCGAGGTGGCGAACCGGTACCGCTACGCGGACGGCGCCGGCGAGATCGGCGTCATCGCCTCCGTCACGCAGCCGTTCTGCGGCGACTGCACGCGCGCCCGGCTCTCAGCAGACGGGAAGCTCTACACGTGCCTCTTCGCCGTGCGCGGCCACGACCTGCGCGCCCTCCTCCGCGGCGGCGCCTCCGACGCTGAGCTGGCCGAGGCGATCGCCGATGTCTGGCGCGCCCGCGGCGACCGCTACTCCGAGCTCCGCTCGGCGGCGACGCCCGACCCGGCCAGGGTCGAGATGTCGTACATCGGCGGCTAGCGGATTCACCACTCCGATACCGGCTGACTGCCGAACCGACCAGCTGGGTAGACTGACCGGGTGACTGCCGTCGGCCGACTGCTGCCGCGTGGCTGGGGAGACTTCTTCTTCCAGCTCTCGCTCTGGCTCGGATTCGGGCTCGCCTACCAGGTCGCCCGCGGGATCGCCGACCGCAGCCCGCTCGAGGCGATCCAGAACGGCCTCACGGTCATCGACGTGGAGCGCGGCCTCAACCTACTCGTCGAGATCGACATCCAACGGATGGTGCTCCACACGGGCGGGTTCGCCCTCGAGGCGGTCAACTGGACGTACTGGTTCTCGCAGTTCCCGGTGCTCGGGCTCTCGCTCCTCTGGATCTACCTCTTCCGGAACGAGTCCTTCATCACGGTGCGCAACTGGGTCTTCGCGACGAACCTGCTCGCCCTCGTCGGGTACGTGATGATGCCGACGGCGCCTCCGCGGATGTTCCCCGAGGCCGGGTTCACCGACACGCTTGCCCAGTCGGCGTCCGTGAACCACGGCAGCGGGCTCGTGGAGCTCGCTTCGAACCCGTACGCGGCGATGCCGAGCGTCCACTCGGCGGACGCGCTCATCATCGGCTTCGCCATGGCGACCCTCGTGAAGAGCCGCTGGGCCTCGATCCTCTGGACGCTCTGGCCGACGTGGGTCTGGTTCACGGTCATGGCGACGGGCAACCACTTCTGGCTCGACATCGTCGCCGGCGTCGGCATCGCCTTCGTGGGCGGCGCGATGATCGCCTGGACGCAGGACCGGCGCCTGGCGCCGTCCCCGGCGCTCTACCCCTGCCGACGCGCCTAGCGGCGGCCGCGGTGTAGTCTCGCCACGCCGGTGACCCGCACCTCCCAGGCAGAGCGCGCGAAGCGGACATACCAGGACGAGGCCCGCCGGATCGCGAGCCGGTCCATCGCCGGTCTCGAGCGCACGAGCGTGACGCCCGACGCGCTGACGATCTCCGGCGTCGCCCTCTGCATCGCGGGCGCTGTCGTCGTCTACTTCGAGTACGTCTCCGAGTGGCTCTTCATCCTCGGCGCGGCGCTGTTCGTCGTCGGCTCGATCCTCGACATCCTCGACGGCGCGCTCGCGCGGCGGAGCGGGAAGGGGACGCCGTTCGGCGCGTTCCTCGACTCGACGGTCGACCGCATCGGCGAGGCGTTCATGATCGCGGCGATCGGGCTCGTGCTCATGCGGGACGGGAGCACGTGGGGCCTCGCCCTCGCCTTCGCGGCGATGGCGGGCTCGTTCCTCGTCAGCTACACGCGCGCCCGCGCCGAGGTGCTCGGGCTGAAGGGCGACGTCGGCCTCGGGAGCCGCGCCGAGCGGGTCGTCGTCATCACCGCGGGCCTCGTGCTCGCCCCGATCGGCGCCCTGCCATGGGCGATGGCGATCCTGACGGCCACGGCGTGGATCACGGTCGTCCAGCGCGTGCTATCAGTTCGCGCGCAGATCCGCTCGTCCTGATACTCTGCTAGCAGCACTATGGCTGCTAGCAGAAAGAGCATCCTCGTTCGCATGCCGGCGCCGCTCAAGCGCGCGCTCGCCCGCGAGGTCGCCCGCCGGCACGAGACGATGAACGACGTCGCGGTCGGGCTTCTCGCCGTGCGCTTCGACGTCCCGTTCGAGCCGAGCGGCCGCCGGGGCGCGTCCGCGCCTGGCGCGAGCGGGGCCGTGCTCCTGCGCGTCTCCCCGGAGCTGAAGAGCGCGCTCCGCGCCGAGGCCGAGCGCTCTGCCAGCACCGTCAACCAGCTCGTCGTCGACACGCTCTCGGCGGAACTGCGAGGAAAGGAACCAATGGCTCAGCAGAACGGCAACGGCAGGGCGCGCTCCCAGGACAAGGTCCGCGTCGCCATCATCGGCGTGGGGAACTGCGCCAACTCCCTGCTCCAGGGGGTCGAGTACTACAAGGACGCC
>DATBJE010000201.1:0-3700 GCA_036556565.1 Gaiellaceae bacterium | reverse complement strand
GTAGCGGGCCGGGTCGCAGACGGGGACGACGTCGACGAAGTTCTTCGCGGCGGCCCGCAGGAGCGCGGGGCCGCCGATGTCGATCATCTCGACGGCGTCCTCCTCGCGGACGTTCCTGCGCGCCGTCACGCTCTGGAACGGGTACAGGTTGACGCAGACGAGGTCGAAGGTGCCGATGCCTTGCTCGCGCAGCTGGTCGAGGTCGGCCTCCCGGCCGCGTCGCGCGAGGATGCCCGCGTGGATGCGGGGGTGGAGCGTCTTGACCCGACCGCCGAGGAGCTCCGGGACGTCGGTGATCTCCTCCACCGGGACGACGTCCACGCCCAGCTCGGCGATGTACGCGGCCGTGCCGCCGCTCGCCACCACCTCGATCCCGAGGTCGGACAGCCCGCGGGCGAAGACGTCGAGGCCCGTCTTGTCGTACACCGAGATGAGCGCCCGCCCCAACACGCGGACCTAGGAGCGTAGTGCGCCCGCCAGATAGCGGCGAACCGCGTCCGGGAGGAGCCGGTGCTCGACGGCGTGGAGGCGCTCGCGAAGGCGCTCGGGCGTGTCGCCCTGCTCGATCGGCACCGCCTCCTGGGCGATCACCGGCCCCGAGTCGACGCCCTCGTCGACGAAGTGGATGGTCACGCCCGTCTCGGCCACGCCGGCCGCGAGGGCGTCTTCGATCGGCGTCGTCCCGGGGAAGGCGGGGAGGAGCGAGGGATGGACGTTGATCGCCGTGTACCGCTCGAGAAAGACCGGCGCGAGCAGCTGCATGTAGCCGGCGCACACGACGACCTCGACGCCGTGCGCGGCGAACCAGTCGGCCATGGCCAGGTCGCGCTCGTCCCTGGAGGGATACGCCTCGAGCGGGAAGACCTCCGTGGTGATACCGGCCTTCTGCGCCCGCTCCAGCGCGCCTGCCCCGGCGACGTTCGAGGCGACGGCGGCGATCGGAAGGCCGTCGTCGATGAGCGCCTGGAGGTTCGAGCCGCGGCCCGAGACGAGGACGCCGATCACCGCTCGTCGGCCCAGGCGACCCCGGCGACGCCCTCCTCGAGCCGCCCGATGACGGGGAATCCGGCCTGTGCCGAGTCCGCCGCGGGCACGACCGCGCAGTAGCCGACGCCGAGGTTGAAGACGCGCCGCTGCTCGTCCTCGGGGACTCCCTGCCCGTCGAGCCACGCGTAGACGGGCGGGCGCTCCCAGCTCGCGGGGTCGATGCGCGCGCCGAGTCCGTCCGGCAGGACGCGCGCGAGGTTGCCGGCGATCCCCCCGCCCGTGACGTGCGCGAGCGCGCGCACGTCACAGCGGGCCCGCAGGGCGCGGACGTCCTCGAGGTAGAGCCGGGTCGGCGGGAGCAGAAGGTCGGCGTCGAAATCGCCGTCGCCGAGGAGTCTGCGGACGAGGGTGAAGCCGTTGGCGTGCAGGCCGGCCGAGGGGAGGCCGAGCAGCGCGTCGCCGGCCTCGCAGCGGGAGCCGTCGACGACATCGTCCCGCCGCACCAGCCCGACCATCGTGCCGGCGAAGTCCAGCTCGCCCTCCCGGTAGATCCCGGGCAGCTCGGCCGTCTCGCCGCCGAGGATGGCGCAGCCCGCGGTGCGGCACGCCGAGGCGGCGCCCTCGACCAGCTCCGCGACCTCGTCGAGGTCGAGGGAGCCGGCGGCCGCGTAGTCGAGGAAGAAGAGCGGCTCGGCGCCGGTCGTCAGGACGTCGTTGGCGCAGTGCGCGACGAGGTCGACGCCGGCGTCGAACAGGCGACCGGCCCGGCGGGAGAGGATGAGCTTCGTCCCGACGCCGTCGGTCGTCGCGGCGAGGAGCCGCTCCTCGTCCAGCGCGAAGAGGCCGGCGAACCCTCCGATCCCTCCGACCACGCGCTCGCCGCGCGTCGACTCGACGGCGGCGCGCAGCCGCTCGACGACGTCCTCCGCCTTCTGCAGCGACACGCCGGCCTCGCCGTACCGGGTCAGAGCAGCACCTCGGCGACGAGCTCGGGCCTGCCCTCGGGCCCGCCGGGCTGGAAGCGCACAAGCGTGTCGCCGACGAGCACGTCGCACTCGACGCGGTCGAGCCCCAGGATCTCCGCGAGCGCGACGGCCTTCTCCTCCGGATCCTGCGCCCGCATGTGCAGCTCGCCCAGGCGCAGCTCGTCCACCCGGGCGAGCTGCTCGTCGATCCAGTCGCGGGGCGGGTGCACCTCGAGCCGGTAGCCGGCGTCGGTGGCGATGAAGGTGCGCTTTCCCGGGTGGTCCTGGATCTTGAGGCCGAGGTCGGCCGCCCGCTCGAGCGCCTCCGTGAAGGCGTCGTCGTCGAGCGCGATGCCGATGTGGTCGACGCGGGGATGCTCCCAGTGACCCGGCTGGAGGACGACGTTCACGGCCCCGTGGGTCAGCTCGACGAGCCGCAGGCGGAAGCCCATCGCGTCGAGCTCCTCCCAGGACGTGCCCGCCTCGAACCACTCCGACGTCTCGCCCTTCCAGCCGTAGCGGCCCACCAGCGAGAAGCCGAGCTTGCCCAGGTAGCGGGCCTCGAGCAGCCGAACCCTGCTCGTCACGAGGTGGTAGTGGAAGAGCTGCACCGAGCGCTGACCATCGTAACCGGCGGCCCTGCGGTGATCTGATCTGGCATACGATTGCGCCGACCGATCGTCGAAGGAGGAGTCGATGTCGAGCACCCCGCCGCCCCCACCGCCCCCGGCGCACGGGTACGACCGCCCGTACTACCCGATGCCTCCGGCCCGGCCCCCGGCGGCCGAGCTCGTCGTCTTCCTGATCGCGTGGGTGGTGGCGCTGATCGTGACGGTAGCGGCCGACTCGGTCGACTGGCCGCAATTCCTCACCGCGACGGTCGTCCTCTCCGCCGCGTACATCATCTCCCGAGGCATCGCCAAGGCCGGGAAGGTCTACGAGGGCCGCTAGGGGGCAGGCGCCCGCGGCCAGGAACGGAAGGAGCACCTTTGACGGCTGAGATCGCCACCGATCATCTCTGGCGGCACTTCACCCCCGCCGGAGCGGGCAGGATCGTCATCGAGCGCGCGGAGGGCTGCCACATCTGGGACACGGAGGGCAACCGGTACCTCGACGCCCTCGCCGCCCTCTACTGCGTCAACATCGGCTACGGGCCCTGGCCCGAGATCGCCGAGGCGGCCAAGCGCCAGATCGAGCAGCTGCCGTTCTTCACGAACTGGGTCGGTTTCGCGACGCCCCCGGCGCTCGAGCTCGCCGACAAGGTCACCGAGCTCGTGCCGATCGACGTCGGCCGCGTCTTCTTCGTCGGCGGCGGGTCCGAGGCGAACGAGACGGCGCTGAAGATCGCCCGGCAGTACCACCGTCTCCGCGGCCAGCCGACGCGGCACAAGTTCATCTCCCGCCGCAGCGCGTACCACGGGACGACGTTCGGCGCCCTGTCGATCAACGGCAGCCCCTCGCTGCGGCAGCAGTTCGAGCCGCTCGTTCCCGGGTGCCTGCGGGCGCCGATGCCGTACCGCTACCGTTGCCCGTACTGCTCGGAAGATGCCGCCTGCACGCTCCGGTGCGCCGACGAGATCGACGACATCGTCGTCAACGAGGGCCCCGAGACGGTCGCGGCGATCATCCTCGAGCCGGTCCAGAACTCGGCCGGCTCGATCACGCCGCCGCCCGGCTACTTCGATCGCGTGCGCGAGATCTGCGACGAGCACGGGCTCCTGCTCGTCGCAGACGAGGTCATCTGCGGC
>DATBJE010000200.1:0-4601 GCA_036556565.1 Gaiellaceae bacterium | reverse complement strand
GCGGAGCTGATCGCCTCGGGCGAGACCCCGGAGCTGATCGCGCCCTTCGCGCTCGAGCGCTTCCACACCGACACGATGGTGTCCGAGCTGGCCGCGGCGGCCGTCTCGCACTGACCTCGAAGGAGGATCGCCAATGGCCACCCACATGCCGAGCAGCCTCGAGATCGCACAGGAGGCGACGCTCCGTCCCATCGCGGAGATCGCCGAGGAGATGGGCCTCTCCGAGGACGAGTACGACCCCTACGGGCGCTACAAGGCGAAGGTCTCCCTCTCCGTCCTCGACCGGCTCGCCGACCGTCCCGACGGCAAGCTGATCGACGTCACGGCGATCACGCCGACGAAGGCGGGCGAGGGCAAGACGACCACGTCGGTCTCGTTGACGCAGGGGCTCGGGCACATCGGCAAGAGCCCGATCCTCTGCCTTCGCGAGGCGTCGCTCGGGCCCGTGTTCGGCATCAAGGGCGGCGCGGCCGGCGGCGGCTACGCGCAGGTCGTCCCCATGGAGGACATGAACCTCCACTTCACGGGCGACATCCACGCCATCGGGGCGGCGAACAACCTGCTCGCCGCTCTGCTCGAGGCGCACCTCCTGCACGGGAACAAGCTGGGCATCGACCCGCTCTCCGTCTCCTGGCGGCGCTGCGTCGACATCAACGACCGCGCGCTGCGCCAGATCGTCGTCGGCCTCGGCGGACGCGCGAACGGCTACGCGCGCGAGACCGGGTTCGACATCACGGCGGCCTCCGAGGTGATGGCGATCGTCGCGGTCGCGCGCGACCTCTTCGACCTGCGCGAGCGGCTCGGGCGCATCACGGTCGGCTACACGTGGGAGGGCGAGCCCGTCACCGCCGAGCAGCTGCAGGCGGCCGGGGCGATGTGCGTCCTCCTCAAGGACGCGATCAAGCCGAACGTCGTCCAGACCCTCGAGGGCCAGCCGGCGTTCCTCCACTGCGGGCCGTTCGCCAACATCGCCCACGGCAACAACTCGCTCGTCGCGACCCGCACGGCCCTCAAGCTCGGCGACTATGCGGTCACCGAGTCGGGCTTCGGCGCCGACATGGGCATGGAGAAGTTCTTCGACATCGTCTGCCGGTTCGGCGACCTCCGGCCGAACGCGGTCGTGCTCGTGGTGACGTCGAAGGCGCTCAAGCACCACGCCGACGACCCCGAGGGCGGCGTCGACGCGATCGAGCGCGGCGCGGCGAACATGCAGCGCCACCTCGGCATCGTGAAGGAGTTCGGGCTGAACGCGGTCGTTGCGATCAACCGCTTCCCGGGCGACACCGACGAGGAGGTCGAGGCGGTCAAGCGGCTCGCGCTCGAGGGCGGCGCGATGGCTGCCGAGCTGAACGAGGCCTTCGAGCGCGGCGGCGAGGGCGCGGCGGCGCTGGCGGAGGCGGTCGTGGCCGCCGCGGAGGCGCCGTCCCACTTCAGGCAGATCTACGACCTCGACCAGCCGATCGACGCGAAGATCGAGGCCATCTGCACGCGGGTCTACGGCGCCGACGGCGTCGAGTTCCTGCCCGCCGCGCAGCAGGCGATCGAGCGGTACACGCAGGTCGGCTTCGACAAGCTCCCGATCTGCATGGCGAAGACGCACCTGTCCCTCTCGCACGACCCGACGGTCCTGAACGCGCCCACCGGGTTCACCGTCACCGTGCGGGACATCCGGCAGTACACGGGCGCCGGCTGGCTCGTGCCCCTGCTCGGCGACATGCAGACCATGCCCGGCTACGGCGTCAGCCCGGCGGCGTTCAACGTCGACATCGACGAGAGCGGCCGCACGGTCGGGTTGTTCTGACCGACTAAGTAACAGACTGTTACTTGTGCGCTCCGCCTGCTGACGCGGGCGGCCGGATCGAGGAGAATCGCGTCGTGGCGTTCGCCGACCTCCAGTTCGAGGAGCTCCTCGACACGATCGCGGCCGAGACCCCGGCTCCCGGCGGCGGGTCGGTGGCCGCGTTCGTTACGGAGATGGCCGCCTCGCTGGCCGCGATGGCCGCCCGCTTCGCGCACGACTGGGACGGCGCCGCCGGGGCGGTCGCGCAGGCCGAGACGCTCCGGCACCGTGCCCGCCCGCTCGCCGCCCGGGACGCGGAGGCCTACGAGAGCGTCCTCACCGCCCTGCGGATGCCGAAGGACCTCGAGCCGGAGGTGCGGGACGCGGTCATCGGCGAGACGCTCTCCCGCGCCGCCGACGCCCCGCTCGAGATCGCCGAGGCGGCGAACGACGTCGCCGACCTGGCCGCGGAGATCGCCCGGCTCGGCAATCCCAACCTCCGGAGCGACGCGGCCTCCGCGGCCGTCCTCGCAGCCGCTGCGGCGCGGGTCGCCGGCAACCTCGTCGAGGTCAACCTGGCCACGATCGAGGGGGACGAGCGCATCGCCCGCGCGCAACAGCTTGCCGCGAACGCCGAGAAGGCAGCCCGGCGCGCGCTCCAGGCCTGCGAGTGACGGCGCGGACGATCGACGGGAACCAGCTCGCGGACGAGCTGCGCGCGGAGGTCGACGCGAGCGTCGCCGAGCTGGCGGCCGCCGGGGTGAAGCCCGGCCTTGCCACGGTGCTCGCCGGGGAGGACTACGCCGCGCAGGCCTACGAGCGGCGCGTCCGCAGGCTCGCCGAGGAGATCGGCTGCCGCTACACGTCGGAGCTCCTCGCCCCCGACGTCGAGGAAGCCGAGGCCCTCGCCGTCGTCGGCAAGCTGAACGCCGATCCGCGCGTCTCCGGGATCCTCATCCTGCGCCCGCTGCCGGCCCAGGTCCCCGAGGAGCACCTCTACGAGACGCTCCACCCGCTCAAGGACGTCGAGGCGGTCCACCCGGAGAACGCAGGCCTGCTCGCGCTCGGCGAGCCGCGCTACACGCCGTCGACGCCCGCATCGGTCTTCTACCTGCTCGACCGCTACGTCGGGGAGACCGGCCGCGACCCGGCGACGTTCTACAACGGGCTCGACCTCGTCCTCGTCGGCCGCTCGAACAACGTGGGGAAGCCGGCGCTCTGGCTCGGCCTCGCGCGCGGCGCAACGGTCGTCTCCTGCCACCGCTTCACCTCGCAGGCGGGGCGCCTCGCCGAGCACACGGCGCGGGCGGACATCCTGATCGTCGCCGCCGGCCTGCCGCGCCTCGTGACCGGCGACATGGTGAAGGAGGGCGTCATCGCCGTGGACGTGGGCATCAACCCGGTCGAGGACCCCGAGACCGGGAAGGTGCACCTGGTCGGCGACATCGACTTCGACTCGGTGGCGGAGAAGGCGGAGGCGGTGACGCCCGTCCCCGGCGGCGTCGGCCCGATCACCGACGTCTGGCTCCTCCGCAACACGGTGGAGGCCGCGCGACAGCTCGCGCACGACCCGGGCCTGCGCTAGCGGCGCTTCTCCGCGAGGAGCAGGCGGCGCAGCTCGTCCTCGCGGCCGGGCTCGAGGATGGCGAGCACCTGGTCGCCTCCCCGAAGCTCCGTGCCGCCGACGGCGATCTCCGCCTTGCCGTCCCGCATGACCGAGATGAGCCGGGCGGTTCCCGGGAGCTGGAGCTGCTCGATGCGCTTCCCGGCTGCGGCCGCGCCCGGCGCGATCTCGACCTCGACGATCTCGAGGTTCTCCTTGCGCACCTCGAGCAGCTGGACGAGCTCGTGCTCCGGGACCTCGTGCTGGATGAGCGCGAGCACCATGGAGGTCGCCGACACCGTCGGCCCGATGTCGAGCAGGTCGAAGATGTACTGGTTGCGCGGGTCGTTCACCCGGGCGATGACCTTGGGAACCTCGTACCGCTCCCGCGCGAGCTGGCAGATGACGATGTTGTCCTCGTCGTCGCCGGTGACCGCGAGGAGGATGTCGGGCGGCCGCTCGACCCCGGCCTGCTCGAGCACGCGCATCTCCGTCGCGTCGCCGAGCGTCGCCCGGTGGCCGAACTCCTCCTCGAGCCCCTCGAACCGGCGGCGGTTCTGCTCGACGATGACGAGCTCGTGCCGCATGTCGAGGAGCGTGCGGGCGAGGCTCGTCCCCACCTTTCCCCCGCCGACGACGATGACGAACACTAGGCCCCTGTCCCGTCGAGGGCCCAGCCCGCGAGCGACTCGATGGCCGTCTTCGTCGGCGAGACCACGTGGAAGCCGCGGCCGCTGTAGAACTCGGCCCGCGCCGGGTCGAGGATGCGCACCGCCACGGCGGGGATCTCGTACTGGCGCGTGGCGATCTGGGCGACCACGATGTTCGTGTTGTCCCCGTCGGTGGCCACGATCACCGTGTCCGCATCGGCGATGCCCGCCTCCTCGAGGGCGTCCGTGTCCATCGCGTGGCCGACGAGGAACGTACCGGGCCAGCTCTCCCCCAGGCGCGTGAGCGCCTCCTCGTTCTCGTCCAGCACCGACACCTCCCAGCCCGCCGCGTGCAGGCGGCGGGCGAGGGCCGAGCCGACGCGGCCACAGCCCACGACGAGCGCCTTCACGCCTCCACCTCCGCCGCTTCCTCCTCGAGCACGCCCTGAGGATAGGTCACCACCATGACCTCGCACGGCGCCTTGCGCAGGACGTAGTCGACCGTGGGGCTGAAGAAGCGCGACTGCCGCCGCCAGCGCGGCGCCGAGCCCAGGACGACGAGGTCGGC
>DATBJE010000199.1:0-1867 GCA_036556565.1 Gaiellaceae bacterium | reverse complement strand
CCCGGGGCGCCGGGCGTCGGCCCGGGGCGCGCGGCCGCCGTGCTCGTCAAGCACGGCACGCTCGAGGCGGCGCTCGAGGCGGGAGGCTTCCCGGACCGCGCCGAGGCGCTGCGCGAGTACCGGCGCATCGCGACGCTCCAGACGGACGCCCCGATCCCCGAGCTGCCCGATGCCGAGCCGGACTGGGCCTCGGCGGCCGCCGTGCTCGAGCGCTGGGGCCACGCAGGGCTCGGGCAGCGCCTGCGCGACCGAGCCTGACGGCAGGCCTAGTCGCGCTCACCGACGACAGAGTAGAGCCTCCATCGTCCGGGGACGCCCTTCAGCTCGTGCTCTCCGCGGTCCTCGAACACGAGCCCCGAGCCGGCGACCAGATCCTTGACCGTCTGCGATGCGAGCACCTCCGAGGCACCGGCCAGCGCGCAGACGCGCGCGCCGATCACCACGGCGATGCCGGCCGTCTTGCCGTCGATCACCCGGCATTCGCCGGCATGAACGCCTGCCCGGACCTCGAGGTCGAGGTCGCGGACGGCGGCGACGATCGCTCCCGCGCACCGCACCGCCCGGACGGGGCCGTCGAACGTGGCGAAGAAGCTGTCGCCGGCCGTGTCCTCCTCGGTGCCGCCGTGGAGCTCGAGCAGCCTGCGGACCGTCTCGTGATGGCGCTTCATGAGAGTTCGCCACGCGGAGTCCCCGAGCCGGGCGGCGATGGAGGTCGAGGCGACGACGTCCGTGAAGAGCACGGCGCGCAGGAAAGAGCCGCTCTCGTCCGTCGTCGGCGTGACACCCACGAACTCGCGGATCGCCTCGACGAGCGAGTCCTGGTCACCGGCCGCGCTGAAGCGCTCCGTCCCGGGAAGGACGAGCAGCCGGGCGCCGGGGATCAGGCCGGTTACGTGCTCGGCTTCCCCTGTCCCTTCCTCGAACCTGCGTGCGAGACAGAGAGTCGGGACGCTGATCGTTGGTAGGACATCGCGGATGTCCGTCTCGTTCCACCGGCGCATCAGCTCGACGGCGTCGCCGGGCGCAACCCAGTGACGGGTCACCTTCGCGTGCCAGCGGACGAGGTCGCGCTCGCCGCTCATCGTCGGGACGAGCTCGGCAACCATGGCGGCTGACACCGCGTCGGTTCCCCATTTCCGCTCGAGATCCTCGAGCTCTCGCTCGGCCTCGCCCTCAGTCTTTCCGAACGGATAGTCCTCGGAACGGATCCCCCGCGCGGTCGGATCGAAGTAGCAGAGCGCCCGCGTCCGGCGTGGATGTGCCGCTGCGAACAAGGGCCCCACGGCGTTCCCTGCGCTCACGACGACTGTCGACCGGGAGCCGGCGGCGTCGAGCACGGCGACGATGTCGCGGACTTGCGTCTCGAGGTCCGGTAGCGGGCGGTTCCGGTCGGAGAGGCCGGTCGCCCGCATGTCGTGCCGGATCACGCGCGCGAAGGAGTTGAGGCTCGCGGTGAGCGTGCGGATGACGGGGTGCTCCCAGAGCAGCTCCAGCCCCCCGAGGAAGCTGTGGAGCCACAGCACGTCGACGGGGCCGTCGCCAACGACGTGGTATGCGAGATGGACGCCGGCGTCGGCGATCGCATAGCGAGTCTCGGGAACGTCCACTCGAGCATCTTTGGCACGGTCGGCCCGCATCGCAAGCGCACCGGCGGTCTACGATCCCGGCCATGACCGGCGCGGAGCCCATCAACCTCGCCGACTACGAGCGCCTCGCCGAGGAGTGCTGCGAGCCCGGCTACTGGGGCTACGTCGTCGGCGGCGCCGGCGACGAGGTCACCGTCCGCGACAACGCCGAGGCGTTCCGCCGGGTCCTCCTGCGCCCGCGCATGCTCGTGGACGTGAGCGACGTGTCGGCGGGCACGTCG
>DATBJE010000198.1:0-2195 GCA_036556565.1 Gaiellaceae bacterium | reverse complement strand
CTTGACGTGCTTCGCCAGCTCGCGCTGGTTGAAGTTGCACGGCATCGTCTCGATCCAGGTCGTGGCGACGCCGACGAGCGGGCGCGCGAGGTCGTCGTCCGTGAGCCCGATGCCCTTGAGCATCGCGCGGGCGGGCGCGCGCTCGGGGCCGTCGGTGAGCGCCGCGCTCCGGCGCTTGGCGGGGTCGGATGGGCGGTCGTAGGGGTCGCTCATGCGCGGCCTGCTCCTTTCTTCGAGACCTTGAGCCAGAGCACCTCGGCGTCGGGGAAGCGCTCGGAGAGCTCCGCCAGCGTGCGGTCGTAGTGATGCTTGCGGGCCCAGACGATCACCGTCGGGCCCGACCCGGAGATGGTCGCCCCGATGGCCCCGTCCGGGAGCTCGCCGCGCACCGCCTCGAGGAGCGGCGCGGTGCGCGCCCGGTAGGGCTCGTGGAGGCGGTCGTCGAGCGCCGGCGCGAGGAGCTCCTCGGAGCCCGTCGCGAGCGCCGTGCCGAGGAGCGCCGCACGGCCGGCCGAGAAGGCCGCGTCCGCGAGCGGCACCTCGTCCGGGAGCGCCGAGCGGGCCTCCGCGGTCGCCACGGTCGTCTCCGGGACGAGCGCGATCAGCTCGGCCGGTACCTCGTCGGCGACGCGCGCGATCCGGCCCTCCCAGGTCAGGCACACGCCTCCGGCGAGGGCGGCCGCGAGGTTGTCGGCGTGGCCCTCGAGCTCCACGCCCTCGGCGAGGAGAGCCTCGGGGTCGGGCTCGCGGCCGGCGACGATCGCTCCGGCGACGAGGCCCAGCGCGATCACGGACGCGCTCGAGCCGAGCCCCCGCTCCCGCGGGATGCGGTCGAGGAAGTCGAAGCGGAGGCCGTCGGCGGGAGCGATGCGCTCGAACGCCCGCACGCCGAGGTGGGACCGGTCGGGCTCGCCGTCGCCGGAGGTGATCTCGAGCTCGTTCCAGAGGTCGAGCGCGACGGCGGCGCAGTCGAAGACGGGGCCGAGGTTCGCCGTCGATGCCGGCGCGCGCACCGAGAGCTTCACGACGTTCCCGACCATTCCAAGTAACAGACTGTTACTTGCTCGCTTACCGCGCGGTGGCCCTCGCCATGGCGTGTGCACACCTGTGAGAGCCTCCCGATTCTCCGCCGCCTCGACAAGTAACAGACTGTTACTTGCTCGTTCACGGCGACGCGGCCTCCGCGATGGCGTCCAGGTCCGCCGGGACGGGGATGGGGGGAGCGGAGAAGCGGCCGGCGGCGTCCGGGTCCTTGAGCCCGTGGCCCGTGACGACGCAGACGACGAGCGAGCCCGCCTCGGGCCGCTCGCGCCTCAGCGCGGCGATGCCGGCAGCCGACGAAGGCTCGCAGAACACGCCCTCGAGCTCGGCGAGGTCGCGCCAGGCGCCGATGAGCTCCTCGTCGGCGAGCGGCACGGTCGTTCCGCCGGAGCGGGCGATCGCCTCGTCGGCGAGCTCGCGGTGCGTGGGCTCGGCGATGCGGATGGCCGTCGCCATCGTGTACGCCCGCGCGGAGGCCTCGCCGACGACGAAGCGCGGCAGGCCGTCGCCCGCCTCGTCGAAGCCGAGCGCGTACGCGCGGGTGTTGCCGCCGCCGCCGTACGGGAGCGCGAGCGCGTCCGGCGTCCGGCCGAGCGCCTCGACGATCTCGAACGCGGCCGTCTTCTGGCCCTCGAGCCGGTACGGGTTGAGCGAGTTCACGAGCGCGTGGGTGCCGCGGCGGCCGAGCTCGCGCGCGGCGTCGAGCGCCGCCTCGAACGTCCCCTGAACCGCGAGGACCCGGGCGCCGACAGCCTGTGCCTGGGTGATCTTCCCGCGCGCGACCGCGCCCGCCGGCTGGAGGATGACCGCGGTGATCCCCGCGCGCGCCGCGTACGCGGCGGCCGAGGCGGCCGTGTTCCCCGTCGAGGCGCAGACGACGGCCGCGAAGCCCTCCTCGAGCGCCTTGGAGACGGCGATGGTCATGCCGCGGTCCTTGAAGCTCCCGGTCGGGTTGGTGCCCTCGCACTTGAGCCAGAGCTCGATGCCGAGCTCCTCGGAGAGCCTCGGGGCCGGGATGAGCGGCGTCGAGCCCTCACCGAGCGTGACGACAGGGGTCTCGTCCGTGACGGGCAGGCGGTCGCGGTAGCGCTCGGCGAGCGGGACGGTCACGGCCGGAGCCTACCCGCGCCCGGGAGGCGGCTAGGCCCAGCCGA
>DATBJE010000197.1:0-14843 GCA_036556565.1 Gaiellaceae bacterium | reverse complement strand
CGCGAGCAGATGCTCCAGACGCGCGCCCGCGACAACGTCTGCTACGTGGCGTTCGTCAATGCGGTCGGGGCTCAGGACGAGCTCGTGTTCGACGGGCACTCCGTGGTGCTCGACGACGAGGGCGAGGTGCTTGCGCGCGCGCCGGGATTCGAGGAAGCGTTGCTCGTGGTCGACATCGAGCCGCTGGAGGCGGTCGGCCGCCGCCTGCGCGACGTGCGGCGCCGGTCCCTGGAGAGCGAGCGGGAGGCGGTGCGCGAGGTGCCGGTCGTGCACGTCGGCTCGCCGAACCCCCGCAGCGAACCGGTCGAGGCCAAGGTAGCTCCGCTGCTCGACGACCTCGAGCAGATGCGATTGGCGCTCGAGCTTGGGTTGCGCGACTACACCGAGAAGAATGGCTTCGGAGACGTGGTGGTCAGCGTCTCCGGGGGCATCGACTCAGCGTTGACCGCGGCGCTCGCCTGTGAGGCGCTCGGGCCCGAGCGAGTCCACTGTGTCTCCATGCCCTCCCGGTTCAGCTCCGAAGGGACGCGAGCGGATGCCCGGCGTTTGGCGGAGGCGCTCGGCGCGCACTTCGTCGAGCTGCCGATCGAGCCGATCGTCGAGAGCTTTCTCGAGACGCTCGCGCCTGTGTTCGAGGGGCGCGACCCGGACACGACCGAGGAGAACATCCAGGCACGAGCTCGCGGGGTCGTGCTGATGGGGCTCTCGAACAAGTTCAGCTGGCTCGTCGTGGCGACCGGGAACAAGTCGGAGCTCTCGGTCGGTTACGCGACGCTCTACGGGGACATGGCCGGCGGGTTCGCGTTGCTCAAGGACGTGTTCAAGACGGACGTCTTCCGCCTCGCGCGGCACCTGAACGAGCGAGCCGGGCGCGAGCTGATCCCGTCGACGATCATCGAGCGGGCGCCGAGCGCCGAGCTCCGCGCGAACCAGCTCGACGAGGACTCCCTACCGCCCTACCCGGCGCTCGACAAGGTCCTCGAGGCCTACGTCGAGGAGGACCGCTCACACGAGGAGCTGACCACGGACGGCTTCGACCAGGACGTCGTCGACCGCGCGATCGCGCTCATCGACCGGGCCGAGTACAAGCGCCGCCAGGCGCCGCCCGGCGTCAAGCTGCGGCCGAAGGCGTTCGGGCGCGACCGCCGCACGCCGATTACCAATCGCTGGCGCGGGTAAGAGCGGCCCATGAACAAGACACAGACACTCGAGGCCGGGCTCGTCGGCTGGCGCAGCCGGCTCGCGGAGAAGGTCGAGAAGCCGGTCAGCAAGCGCACGCCGCTGAAGAAGGCGCAGGTGCGGGCGATCCTGGGCGGAATCTTCTTCCTGAGCTCCGCGATCTACATCAGTCGCTCGATCCGGCAGGCGATCAAGAACCGCTGACCATGGCGAAGTACACGCACAAGCGTCTGAGCGAGGTCGAGGACGCGGCGCTGAAGTACGGCTTCTCGGAGACCCAGGAGAGCCGTTTCGCGAACGAGGACCTCGACGCCGAGCAGACCGGGCTCAGCTACCACCGGATCAAAGCGGGCAAGCGGCAACCCTTCGCACACCGGCACCAGGAGGCGGAGGAGACCTACGTCGTCATCGCCGGGTCGGGGCGCCTGAAGCTCGACGACGACGTCCTGGAGGTCGAGCCGCTGGACGCGATCCGGATCTCACCCGGCGTCATGCATGCGCTGGAGGCGGGGGACGACGGGCTCGAGGTGCTCGCGTTCGGTCCGCGCCGGCCGGACGACCGCGGCGAGATGGTCGAGGGCTGGTGGGACTAGATCCCCACGGCGCGTAGCGACGAGCGGCCCGCCAGCTCGTCGAACCAGCGCAGCCGCTCGTCGTACGGGACCGCCGCATTGGCCGGCGACGTCGACGGGAGGACGAAGAGCTGCGTGTCGCCGAGGCGGCGCTCCTGCAGCCCGAGCTCTGGGCGCTCGTTGAACGTCCCGCGGTACGCCTCCTTGCCGACGAAGGCGATCCACGCCGGACGCAGCTCACGAGCGATCGCGTCGAGCCGCTCGGCCGAGCCCTCGAAGTCGGCGCGCCGGAGGTCGCCGGAGCCCGGCGTCGTCCGGTAGGCCGCGTTCGTCAGCCCGAGGCCGAGCGCCGGCAGCTCGTGCTGCTCGGCCGGTTCGTAGAGCCGCGGCGTGAAGCCCGCGTCGAACAGCAGCCGCCAGAAGTCGTTGCGCGGATTCGCGAAGTGCGCCGCAGCCGCTGCAGACCAGCGGCCGGGGTTGATGCCGCAGAAGACCACACGCAGGTCGGGCGCGAGGACATCGGGAACCGAACTACGCTGCTTCGAGCTCGACTTCCGGCTCGCGCGCGTCGAGCCTGACTTCGAAGAGACGCCGGATGTCTTCGCCACTGATGGTCGTTTCATAGCGTTCACGACGGGGCCGGAGCTCGACGACCTGCACCGCCTCCTCGTGGAAGCCGTAGCACCGCGCGTAGCACTCGGCTTCGTTCAATGCTCGCAACCTCACGGACCGGACCGTAAATTCCCCACCGGACGGTGGAACTGCGCGCCAAGCACTTCGACTACTGGATCTCGCTGGACGAGGGCGGAAGCCTCTCTGCAGACGGCGATCCGGTCACGGATTTCCGCGAGGTCAGCGCCGAGCACCTCCTGCTCGCGGCCCTCGCACGCTGCTCGATCTCGAGCCTGGAGCACTTCGCACGGCAGAAGGACGTCGAGGTGAAGGCGTCGGCCCTCGCGTCCGGAACCGTGACCCGAAGGGCCGACGAGGACCGCTACGGGTTCGTCAGCCTCGAGTGCAAGCTCGAGGTCGAGCTCGACGGCGACATCGCGGACGACGAGCTGCTGAAGCTCCTCGAGAGCGCGGAGTGGGGCTGCTTCATCGGCGCGTCGCTCGACCCGTCTCCCGTGTACAGCTGGCGCGTCAACGGACGCGACCTGTGAAGTGGATCCTGGCAGCCGGCCTTGCCGTGATGGTCGCGACGATCGTCTACGCGTGGTGGCGCGGCGGCGAGGAGGCCGGGTCGGCCGTGCTGGCGCTGTGCGGGTAGCGCTCGACGTCGACGCGGTCCGGGCTCGCTTCTCCGCGCTCCAGCGGCCGTACGCCTTCTTCGACGGCCCCGCCGGGACCCAGGTCCCCGACGAGGTGATCGACGCGATCGCCGGCTACCTGCGCGAGTCGAACGCGAACGTCGGCGGTCAGTTCGAGACGAGCCGCCGCACCGGGGAGCTCGTCGAGGCGGCGCGGGCCGCGGCCGCACGGTTCCTGACCTGCGACCCGGAGGAGACGATCTTCGGGCCGAGCATGACCAACCTCAACTTCATGCTCACGCGCACCCTGGGGCGCGAGCTGACGGAGGGCGACGAGGTCGTCGTCACGCGACTCGACCACGACGCGAACGTCGCGCCCTGGCTCGAGCTGCAGCACGACCTCAGGATTGTCGTACGGTTCGCCGACCTCGAGCTGACGGACCTCGAGGACCACCTCTGCGACCGGACGCGAGTCGTGGCATTCCCCTTCGTCTCCAACGCGCTCGGCACGATGGTGGACGCGGACCGCATCTGTCAGCTCGCTCACGAAGCGGGCGCGCTCGCGTGGGTCGACGCCGTGCACTCGGCGGCGCACGGCCGGACGAACGTCGCGGCGATGAACCCCGACGTCCTGCTCTGCTCGCCGTACAAGTTCTACGGACCGCACATGGGGCTCGCCTACGTCCGGCGCGACCTGCTCGAGCGCTGGAGGCCGTACAAGGTCCGCCCGGCGCCGGGCTACGAGACGGGGACGATGCAACACGAGCTCCTCGCCGGCTTCGTCGCGGCGGTCGAGTACATCGAGTCGATCGGGTGGGAAGCGATCGCCACGCACGAGCGCGAGCTCGGCCAACGGTTCCTGGACGGCCTCCCCGAGGCGATCGAGCTCTACGGCCGGCCGACGATGGACGGTCGCGTGCCGACCTTCGCACTCAACGTTCCCGGCCTGACCCCGACCGAGGTCGCGAAGCACCTGGGGAACCGTGGGATCTTCGTCTGGGACGGCGACTACTACGCGATCGAGGTGATGAAGGCGCTCGGTCTCTCGGACGGCGCAGTCCGCGTCGGCCTCGTCCACTACAACACGGCCGACGAGGTCGACCGCCTGCTCTCCGAGCTGGCGGGCCTCGCCTAGCTCGCCCGCCTCCGTCCTCTCGACGCAGCAGGGAATCGCACCCGGCCTCGTCGGCGTGATGCTCGCGACTGCGGGCCTGGGCGGCGTGCTCGGCCCCCTGGCGGCCCCGAGGCTGCAGCGCCGCCTGACCCTCGGTCCTGCCCGACCGCCTGCGCGGGCGGGTCTCGAGCATCGGCAACCTCTTCGGCTACGGCGCGCTGGCCGTCGGCTCACTCGTCTCCGGTGCGGTGATCTCGACCACCGGCACCGACGGCGCGACGTGGATCCTGCGCGTCGCCATCGTCGCGGTGGCGGTGGCGACCATCTGGGCCTACGTCCGCGGACACCGAGCCGCGGAGGCGGGCGTCGGGCTCAGGACGCTCGCCTGAGGGCGGGCGAGAGCCCGCTGCCGCGGCGGGTGGCCGCACTGGCGCGGGCGAAGCTGCGCACCGCCGACTCGTCGACGGCGAGCGTGACCGGCCCGTGCGCGATCAGGCCCGGCTCGGCGCGCTCGCGGAGCAGGTCCTCGAAGAAACCGTCCACGAGCCACTCACGGCCCGGAGCGACCGAGGCCCGCACGCTGACCCGGATCAGCGTCTCGGACAGCTCGTCGACCTGGTCGATCCGCGGCCGGCGCACGAACGTCGTCGGGCCGACGGGCAGGATCGAGGCGACCGAGTCGACCATCTCCACGCCCTTGTCGCGGTCGGTGACGAAGACCTCGAGCACCAGCTGCTTGGCACCGCTCGGCAACACCCGCACGGACGGGATCTGGGAGTTGTGGATGTGGATGACCTCACCGTCGAGCGTCCGCAGCCGCGTGTGCCGCAGCGACATGTCCTCGACGACGCCCTGGAGGTCGTGCATCGGGATGTGGATCGTGTCGCCGACCGAGTACCACCGCTCGAGGAACATCGCGAGCCCGGCGATGATGTCCATGAGGACACGCTGGATCGCGAAGCCGATGAGGATGAAGAGGAACGAGGCGCCGGCGAGCGCGGTCAGGCGGTCGACGCCGCCGAACAGCTGCCCTGCAGAGAGCACGGCGGCGGCGGCGAAGCCGAAGTACGCGATCGCCGCGCGGATGATCGAGACGCTCGTCTCGCGCCGCTTGAGCGCGGTCATCCGCCCGGTCTGCTCCAGGTCGGCGGTCTGGGTCCGGCGGTCGTGCCAGATGAGGATCTTCCAGGCCAGGAAGCCCGCGGCGCGCGCAAGCAGCACGGCCAGCCCGAACAGGGCCAGGATGACCACGACCCTGCCCCACGGCGGGTAGAGCGGGGTGTTGTCGTTCAGCAGGTTGACGATGGGGTCCAACACGGTCTCCACAGGCAAGCTATCGGCGACCCCATGCGCCGGGTAAGCGTTTTCAGACACTCTTTACAAGGGTTCACCAGCCCTTGAAGCTGCTCGTTCTCGGCGGCACGAAGTTCCTCGGCAGGGCGACCGTGGACTCGGCCCTGGAGCGGGGTCACGAGGTCACGCTGTTCAACCGCGGCGAGACGAACCCGGAGCTCTTCCCCGAGGTCGAGAAGCTCCGCGGGGACCGCACCGAAGACCTGTCCGTACTGGACGGCCGGCGCTGGGACGCCGTCGTCGATCCCTCCGGCTACTTCCCCCACGTCGTCCGGCGGTCGGCCGAGGCGCTGAAGGAGTCGGTCGCGCGCTACCTGTTCGTCTCCAGCGTCTCCGTCTACGCGAGCTTTCGCGAGGGCCCGGACGAGGACTCGCCGCGGGGCGAGCTCGGCGACATGCCCGCCGACGAGATGCTCCCCGAGTACGAGAACTACGGCCCGCTGAAGGCGCTCTCCGAGGACGCCGTGTGGGACGTGTTCGGCGCCCGCGCGACGATCGTGCGGCCGGGGCTGATCGTCGGACCGCACGACCCGACGGGCCGGTTCACGTACTGGCCGCACCGTGTCGCGCGTGGCGGGGAGGTGCTCGTCCCCGGGCCGCCCGAGCGCGACGTCCAGTTCGTGGACGTGCGCGACCTGGGCCGGTGGATCGTCGAGCTGCTCGAGCGCGACGAGGGCGGCGCGTTCAACGCGTCCCGCGCAGGCGTTCCCTGGGCGGAGGTGATCGAGTCGGCGCGCTCGGTCACAGGTGCGGACGCGACCCCGGTGTGGATCCCGGACGACTTCCTCACCAGCCACGAGGTCGGTGAGTGGATGGAGCTCCCGATGTGGCTGGCCGACCCGGAGTGGGTCGGGATGAACCAGGCCGACGTCTCCCGCGCCGAGGCCGCGGGACTGACCCACCGCCCGCTCGAGGAGACGATGACCGGTGCGCTCGAGGAGGCGGAGACCACCGACGCGGCCGGGATGAAGCCGGAGCGGGAGCGGGAGCTGATCGAGGCGTGGCGGAGCGGCTGAAGGACTACTCCGCAACGCCGCTGTCCGGCAAGCTCGGCGCGAAGCCCGGGGTGGACGTGGTCGTCTTCTTCACGACGAGCCGCGACGAGCTCGCCCGCCGGTTCGGGTCGCTGAAGAAGACGATGAACCCGGCCGACGGGCTCTGGATCGCCTGGCCCAAGAAGGCGTCGAAGATCGAGACCGACCTCGACTTCGACACCGTGCAGCGGATCGGGCTCGACGCCGGTCTGGTCGACAACAAGAGCGCGGCGATCGACGGCCGCTGGCAGGCCGTCCGCTTCGTCTACCGCCTGGAAGACCGCTACTAGGGGGCTTGGCGAAGTACGGCTGTGCCTCTGCGGCACGCAGCGACGAGCGCCACTCCGCCAAACCCTCCTAGTCGTACTGGGCGCGGGCGCGCTTCCAGCGCTCGTCGTCGGTGCGGATCGGGTCGGGGTCGACGCCGCGCGCCTGGGCCATGGCGAGCGTCAGGAGCTGGAAGCGGACGATGTCGACCACCGGATGCCGCGTCGGGACGAACTCGACGTCGCATCCGAGCTCCCTCAGCGCCGCGAGCGCACCGCGGGCGCGCTCGGAAGCGCGGCCCTCGCCCTCGAGCACGAAGCAGCGGACGGTCTCGTCGATCCCGGCCAGGTGGCCGTGGAGCAGCTGCTCGGTGTGGTGAGCCTCGGCGGCGAGGTGGGCGCCCTCGCGCAGCTTGAGCACCGCCTCCTGAGCGGTCGGCCACGCGCTGCCGGCGCCGACGACCACGAACCGCTCGTGGTCGCTCGCGAGCGCCGGCCGCTCGAGCTCCGCCTCGACCAGCTCGGGCAGCTCGGAGATGTCCTGGCCGCGCAGCGCGGCAATCGCCGCCACTGCCGACGTGTAGCTCGCGGTGTGGCACCAGCTCTTCTCGATCTCGGGCGCCGCCACCACGACCTGGTCGCAGAGCTTCGCGAGCGGGCTCTCCGGAGCGCCGGTGATCAGCCAGGTCTCTCCCGGCCAGGCCTCGACCGCCTCGGTGGTGAGCTTCGTCGTCCCCTCGTGGCTGATCGCGACGAGCACGGCGGCGTCGCGCCGCGGCTGCAGGACGAGGTCGAGCGCCTGCGCCGCGTCGCCGCCGGTCTGGGCCGCGTGGAACGAGGTCCCGCAGCCCGTGAAGAGCACCTTCGCGTCCGGCAGGCGGCGGTCGGTCGGCACCTGCCGGAGCCAGTCCGGCTGCGCGAAGACCGCCGTGCGGGTGTGTTCGCCCTTCATCGAGGCGTCTATACCATGGCGCCGGTGGACGGCTTCCCGTTCGTGTACCGCGATACCGTGCGCTTTCGAGACCTGGACGGGATGGGCCACGTCAACAACGCGGTCTTCCTGACGTACATGGAGTCCGCCCGGATCGCGTACCTGGCCTCGCTCGGCGCCGGCGACAACCCGCAGCAGAGCCTGATCCTCGCTCGCGCGGAGGCCGACTTCCGGTCGCCGATCGCGTTCGGCGAGGAGGTCGAGGTCGGCGTGAGGACCTCGCGGATGGGGACGAAGAGCTTCGAGCTGGAGTACGAGGTGCGCGCCGACGGCCGGGTGGCGGCCGAGGGCAAGAGCGTGCTCGTCGGCTACGACTACGAGAGAGGAGCGAGCGTGGAGATCCCTGCGGAGTGGCGCGACTGGCTGGCGCCGGAGGTCACCGTCTGATGGCCGTGTTCGAGCGCGAGGTTCTGCCGAACGGGCTGCGGCTCCTGTCCGCGTCCATGCCACAGGTGCAATCGGTCGCCTGCTTCATCATGCTCGCCGCCGGCTCACGCTACGAGACGCCGGAGACGAGCGGGATCGCGCACTTCGCCGAGCACATGTTCTTCAAGGGCACGACGAACCGGCCGACGGCGCAGATCATCGGCAACGAGCTCGACGGGATCGGCGCGGAGTTCAACGCGTTCACCGGCAAGGAGTACACGGGCTACTACGTCAAGTGCGCCGCCGAGCACCGGCAGCGCGCCTTCGACGTCCTCGTCGACATGCTCCGCAACTCGACGTTCGACCCCGAGGAGATCGAGCGCGAGAAGGGCGTGATCGTCGAGGAGATGAACATGTACTTCGACACGCCGCGGGACTACATCGGCGGCGTCTACCACCAGCTCCTGTACGGCGACACCCCGCTCGGCTGGGACATCATCGGGCGGAAGGAGACGGTCCGCGGAGCCACCCGCGAGACGTTCCTCGACTACGTGGACCGCTGGTACACCGGCCCGAAGATGGTCGTCGGGATCGCCGGGAACTTCGACCAGGGCGTCCACGACGAGGTGGAGCAGCTGCTCGGCGAGGTGCCGTCGGACGATCCGGGCACGGCCGAGCCGCCGCCCGCCGTCAACGGCTCCCGGCCCGCCGTCCAGATCCACTCGAAGGAGTCGGACCAGGCGCACATCGCGATGGGCGTCCCGAGCTACCCGCTCACGCACCCGGACCGGTACGCGCTCCAGCTGCTCGGCACCGTGCTCGGGACGGGGATGTCGTCACGGCTCTTCACCGAGGTGCGGGAGCGGCGCGGGCTCGCGTACTACGTCTTCGCGACGAACCACTCCTACACGGACACCGGGACGCTGTACTCGCAGGCCGGCGTCGACATCAACCGCATCGACGAGGCGATCGAGACGATCGCCCGCGAGCTGAAGAAGATCGTCGCAGAGCCTGTGCCGGCCGAGGAGCTCGAGAAGTCGAAGAACGTCGCCAAGGGGCGCTTCGTCCTCTCGACGGAGAGCCCGCACGGGATGATCACGTTCGGGCTGCGCCGCGAGGTGCTCGAGGGCCAGGCCGAGGAGCCGGCCGACGTGCTGGCCGGGATCGACGCGGTCACCGTCGAGGACGTCCAGCGCGTGGCGGAGGACGTGATCGGCAAGAACGGGCTCAAGCTCGCCCTGATCGGGCCGTTCGACGATCCCGAGCGGTTCGAGAGGATCCTGGCCTAGGCGCTAGCCGAGGCGGTAGACGATGCGGCCGCGGTTCAGGTCGTACGGGGACAGCTCGATCCGGACCCGGTCGCCGAGCATGATCCGAATCCGGTACCGCTTCAGCCGCCCGGCCACGTAGCCCAACGTCTCGTGGCCGTTGTCCAGCTGGATCCGGAACATCTGGCCGCGAAGCGCCTCGGTCACCTCACCCTCGAGCTCGATCTTCTCTTCGGCACTCATCGCCTCTCCCTCGGTAGTTGTCGGGGCCGCGGACGGTCCGCGGCCCCGCGCTGGGACTAGGCGACGAGCGTCACCTCGGTCGCCTCGGGGCCTTTCTCGCCCTCACGCGCCTCGTACGAGACACGCGCGCCCTCTGCGAGGGTCTTGAAGCCGTCTCCCGCGATGTTGGAGTGGTGGACGAACAAGTCCTTCGTGCCCTCATCGGGGGTGATGAAGCCGTAGCCCTTGCTGTCGTTGAACCACTTCACGGTTCCGTTTGCCATCTGAACACCTCCTTCCTCACTTCATGAACGGGTGAGGAAGGCGTCGGAAGAACGCAAACCGAACTCGCTCTGATCTGCGGGCACCCTAGCACCCGCACGTTCACCACTTTCTCACCCGGCCGCAACCAGGTCGCGACCCCGACTCCATCGGGGACCGACACACTCCCCGCCGATGCGACGCAAGGCCCTCACCTTCGTGCTCGCCGCTCTAGGCCTCGTGGCGCTTCCTGCCTGCGGCGGCGGCGGCAGCGGCGGCGACGGCGGCACGATCCGCTCCGACGGCTCGAGCACGGTGGGCCCGCTGGCGACCGCTGCAGCGGAGCGCTTCCAGCGGGAGAACGAGGGCGTGCGCGTCACGGTCGGCATCTCGGGCACGGGCGGCGGCTTCGAGCGCTTCTGCGCCGGCGAGACCGACATGTCGAACGCCTCCCGTCCGATCAAGGACGAGGAGAAGAAGGTCTGCGCCGACCAGGGGATCGAGTACGTCGAGCTGCACGTCGCGAACGACGCGCTCACCGTCGTGACGAACCCGGAGAACGACTGGGCCACGTGTCTCACCGTCGCGCAGCTCAAGAAGATCTGGGAGCCCGCGTCGAAGGTCGACAGCTGGGACGACGTCGATCCGCAGTTCCCCGACGACAAGCTGACGCTCTTCGGGCCCGGGACCGACTCCGGCACGTTCGACTACTTCACGGACGAGGTCAACGGCGAGGAAGGTGCGAGCCGCTCGGACTACTCCTCGAGCGAGGACGACAACGTGATCGTGCGTGGCGTCTCCGGCGAGAAGGGCGCGCTCGGCTACTTCGGCTTCTCGTACTTCGAGGAGAACCAGGACACCCTGAAGGCCCTCGAGGTCGACGGCGGAGACGGCTGCGTCGGGCCGAGCGTGGAAGCCGCCCAGGACGGAACGTACAAGCCGCTGTCCCGTCCGCTCTTCATCTACGCGAAGACGACGTCGCTCGAGCGGCAGGAGGTTCGCGACTTCCTCTCCTACATGCTCGACAACGCGACCGAGATCGCGGAAGCCGCGCAGTACGTGCCGCTCACCGAGGAGCAGGCGCAGAAGTCGCGCGACGCCCTAGAGGCCGCGTAGCTCGCTGAGCACGAGCTCGCGGTCTTCAGCGTCCGCGATTCGGTCGGCCAGCTCGCCTGCCCGCTCGGCGTGCTGCGCCGACTCTCCGGCGTTGCCGGCGACACCGTGCGCCCGGGCCAGCGCCTCGTAGGCGAACGGCAGATCCCACTCCTCCATGTTCTCGGGACTGCCCTCGACGATCGCGAGGCAGCGCTCGGCGTGGTGGAGCGCCGGCTCGGCGCGGCCGAGGACCGCGTAGACGCGCGAGCAGAGCCATTCGCCCCTCGCGCGGTTCTTCGGCTCGCACTCGGGCGCCTTCAGCCAGTGGTAGGCCGACGCGTGCGCCTGGTGGAGCAGCTCGTCGTCCTCCTCGGGCGTCCGCTCCTTCTGGAGGAGCCGCCAGGTGTCGTTGTAGAGGTCGACGCCGAGCTGCCGGTGGTTCATTCCTCCGACCGCTCGGTCGTCCCGCGCTCGCGGATCTCCTCGACGACGGCAGGATCGGCCAGCGTCGTGGTGTCGCCAAGTGGGCGGTTCTCGGCCACGTCCCGCAGCAGCCGGCGCATGATCTTCCCGCTCCGCGTCTTCGGCAGCTCCGGCGTGAACACGATGTTCGCGGGCTTCGCGATCGGCCCGATCTTGTGCCCCACGTGGTCGCGGAGCTCGGCCAGGCGCTCCTCGGAGCCGTCCTCCCCACCCTTCAGCGTCACGAACGCGACGATCGCCTGACCGGTCTGGGCGTCCATCCGCCCGCAGACCGCGGCCTCCGCGACCGACGGGTGGTCGACGAGGGCGCTCTCGACCTCGATCGTCGAGATCCGGTGGCCCGAGACGTTCATCACGTCGTCCACGCGGCCGAGGAGCCAGAAGTCCCCGTCCTCGTCGATCCGCGCGCCGTCCCCGGCGAAGTAGACGTCGGAGTACTTCGACCAGTACGTCTCGACGAACCGGTCGTGATCCTTGTAGATCCCGCGCAACATCGCGGGCCACGGCTTGCGCAGCACGAGGTACCCGCCGCCGCCCGGCCCGACCTCGTTCCCCTGCTCGTCGAAGACCGCTGCGTCGACGCCCGGGAAGGGCTTCGTCGCCGAGCCGGGCTTGAGCGTGGTGATCCCCGGAAGCGGCGTGATCATGATCATCCCCGTCTCGGTCTGCCACCAGGTGTCGACGACCGGGAGCCGGCCCGCGCCGATGTGGTCGCGGTACCAGATCCAGGCCTCCGGATTGATCGGCTCGCCGACCGACCCGAGCAGCCGCAGCGACGAGAGATCGTGCTTCTCGGCGTACTCCGGCCCCCACTTCATGTGGCTGCGAATCGCCGTCGGCGCCGTGTAGAGGATGTCGACCTTGTAGCGCTCGATGATCGCCCACCAGCGGTCCTTGTCCGGAAAGTCCGGCGTCCCCTCGTACATCACACCGGTCGTCCCGTTTGCGAGCGGCCCGTAGACGATGTAGCTGTGGCCGGTCACCCAGCCGACGTCGGCCGCGCACCAGTAGACCGAGTCCGGCTTGACGTCGAAGATGTAGTGATGCGTCGTGGCGACGCCGACGAGGTAGCCGCCCGTCGTGTGCGCGATGCCCTTCGGCTTCGCGGTCGTACCGCTCGTGTAGAGCAGGTAGAGGAGGTCCTCCGAGTCCATGGGCTCCGGCGGGCACGACTTCGGGTCGTCCGGCTGCCCCTCGGTGAGCTCATGCCACCAGCGGTCGCGCCCGTCCGCCATCGGGACGTCGCCGCCGGTGCGCCGGAAGACCACGCACGTCGAGACCTTCGGTGAATCCTCGAGCGCCTCGTCGGCGTTCCGCTTGAGCGGCACCGTCGTGCCGCGCCGCCAGGCCTCGTCCTGCGTGATCAGGACCGTGCACTCCATGTCGTTGAGCCGGTCGGACAGCGACTCCGCGGAGAACCCGCCGAAGACGACCGTGTGCGGCGCCCCGAGTCGGGCGCACGCCAGCATCGCGATCGGGAGCTCCGGGACCATCCCCATGTAGATCCCGACCGGCGTCCCCTTCTCCACGCCCAGCTCCCTCAGGGCGTTCGCGAACCGCACAACCTCCGCCTGGAGGTCGGCGAAGGTGATGTCGCGGCGGTCGTCCTCCGGCTCGCCCTCCCAGTGGTAGGCGACCTTCCCGCCGTTCCCCGCCTCGACATGGCGGTCGACGCAGTTGAAGCAGACGTTGAGCTTCCCGCCGAGGTACCACTTCGCGTACGGGGGGCTCCACTCGTACAGCTCGCTCCAGGGCTCGAACCAGGTGATTCGCTCCGCCTCGCGCGACCACAGCTCCTCCATCGAGAGCTCGTAGAGCTCCGGCTGAGCGTTCGCCTGCGCCGCGAACTCGGGATCGGGCGGATACCGCCGGTCCTCGAGGAACATCGTCTCGATCGCCTGTCCGCGCGTGTCGGCCTGAGCCACCTTCGCCTCCTTGGACGGTTGGAGCCCTCCCCGCTGGAGGAGGGCTCCAACGCTATACCGTCAGCGCGCGCGGGCGGGCGCACCAGCCGGCCGAGTGGTGGCCGGGGCGCCGAGGAGGATCCGCCGCTCCGCCTCGATGAACCGCGCTGCCGCGGCCGGCTCCGGCCGGAGCAGCGAGACGATGATCCCGACCGCGAAGGAGAGCGGCATCGAAATCAGCGCCGGGTTCGTGAGCGAGATCGGCGCGTCCTCGTGACCGAGCACGTCGACCTGGATCGTCGGCGAGATGTAGATCAGCACGAGTGCCGAGACCGAGCCGACGATGATGCTCGACACGGCTCCCCAGGTCGTGAACCGACGCCAGAAGATCGAGAGCAGCAACGCCGGGAAGTTCGCGCTCGCGGCAATCGCGAACGCCAGCCCGACCATGAAGGCGATGTTCTGGCCCTCCAGGACGATGCCGAGCACGATCGCCAGACCGCCCATCACGAGGGTCGCGATCCGGGCCACGTTCAGCTGCTCCTTCTCCGGCGCGTCGCCGTGCCGGATGACGTTGACCCAGACGTCGTGGGAGAGCGCGGCCGCGCCCGAGAGGACGAGGCCGGCGACCACGGCGAGGATCGTCGCGAACGCCACCGCGGCGATGAAACCGAAGAACGGCGTGCCGGCGACGTTCTCGGCGAGCAGGAGCGCCGCGGCGTTCCCGCCCTTGTCGATGTCGCCGATCGGCCCCTGACCGACGAGCGCCATCGCGCCGAAGCCGAGGACGAACGTCAGGAGATAGAAGAAGCCGATGAAGAGCGTCGCCCAGCTGACCGACGTTCGGGCCGCCTTCGCATCGGGGACGGTGTAGAACCGCATCAGGATGTGCGGCAGCCCGGCCGTCCCGAACATCAGGGCGAGCCCGAGCGAGAGCGCGTCCCAGTGACTCGAGACGAGCGATCCAGGCTGGAGCACCGCCGCGCCGTTCTCGTCCGCCGCCGAGCTGAACAGGTCGAGCGGGTTCAGGCCGAACTCGCCGAGCACGAGCAACGCCATGACCGTCGCCCCACCGATCAGCAGGACGGCCTTGACGATCTGCACCCAGGTCGTCGCGATCATCCCTCCGAACAGCACATACGCCATCATGGCCGCCCCAACGATCATGATCGCCGTCTCATAGGTGAGCCCGAACATGAGTCGGATCAGCCCGCCCGCCCCGACCATCTGCGCGATCAGGTAGAACGTGACCGTGGCCAGCGTCCCGATCGCGGCGGCGATGCGAACCGGCGCCTGTTTCAGCCTCGAGGCAACAACGTCCGCAAACGTGTATTTGCCCAGGTTGCGGAGTGGTTCAGCGATCAGGAAGAGGACGACCGGCCATCCAACGAGCCAACCCGTCGAATAGATCAAGCCGTCGAAGCCGGTGGTGGACACGAGTCCGGCGATGCCGAGGAAACTCGCCGCGCTCATGTAGTCGCCGGC
>DATBJE010000196.1:0-9376 GCA_036556565.1 Gaiellaceae bacterium | reverse complement strand
GGTCGAGGATGTCGTAGATCTCCTCGCGGTCGATGCGCACCTGGTCCGTGAGCGGCACGGCCTTCGCGTTGTGCACGAGGTCGTCGAGCTTGTCGATGAGAACGAGGACGTCCATGAAGCCGATTCAGTCTACTCTTGCGGACTGACGGGCGCGCCGGGCTTCCCGCGCGGGAACAGCTCCCGGAAACGCCGCGCGACGGGCTCGGGAACGAGCTCGTCGACGTTCCCCCCGAAGGACGCGACCTCCTTGACGCCGCTCGAGGAGAGGAAGCTGTACTGTGGGCTCGACATCAGGTACATCGTCTCGACCTCGGGCGCCAGGTTCCGGTTCAGATGGTGCATCTGGAACTCCCACTCGAAGTCCGAGATGGCGCGGAGGCCCTTGACCATCGTGCGGGCGCCGAACCTGCGCGCGAACTCGACGACGAGGTCCGAGAAGACCTCCACCTCGACGTTCTCGCAGTCCGCGAGCGCCTCCCGCAGGAACCCGACCCGCTCCTCCACCGAGAACATCGCCGACTTGTGCTGCGGGTCGCGCACGACGCCGACGATCACGCGCTCGAAGATGGCGGCCGCGCGCCTGATGATGTCGAGGTGGCCGTTGGTCACCGGGTCGTAGCTGCCGGGGCAGATGCAGGTGACCGGATCCGACCCGCTCAGGGCGCCGACCCCTCGAACAGCGTCACGCGGACGGATCCGTAGCGCCGGCTCGTCACGAGCGGAAGCGGCAGCTCGGGCTCGTCCCGGGCGCCCGACTCGACGACGGCGAGGCCGTCGGGGGCGAGGACGGCGGGCAGGTGGGAGGCGAGGGAGGGCAGAATGCCTGCAAGCATGCGGTACGGGGGGTCGATCAGCACGAGATCGTAGCGCCTGCCCGCGCCCGCGTCCGCCGCCAGCTTGCGCGCCGCATCCTCGCGCAGGACGACGGCGCCGTCGAGCCCGAGCTTGTCGAGGTTCCGGACGATGGTCTCCGCGGCGGCGCGATCCGACTCCACGAAGGTCACCCGCTCCGCGCCGCGCGAGAGCGCCTCGAGCCCCATCGCGCCCGAGCCTGCGTAGAGGTCGAGCACCTCGGCGCCGTCGACGGGCCCGACGAGGTTGAACACCGCCTCGCGCACGCGGTCGCCCGTCGGGCGCGTGTCGAGGCCGCGGGGCGCGAGGATGCGCGCCCCCTTACGCGAACCCGCGATGATCCTCATCGAGTCGCTCGGCCTCGAGCCGGAGCGGGCCGACGACGTCGTCCTCGTCGTCCGCGACGGCCTCGGCGAGCTTCCGCGCCCGCGCGATCAGCTCCCGGTCCCTCGTCAGACGGGCGAACTTCAGGTCGGAGAGCCCGGATTGGCGCGTGCCCAGGAGCTGCCCTTCCCCCCGCAGGTCGAGATCGACCTCGGCGAGCTCGAATCCGTCGGCCGTCTCGACGAGCGTTTCGAGGCGCCGCGCGGCGTCCTCGGTCAGCTCCTCCTTCGGCCGCGAGACGAGCAGGCAGTACGACTGCTGGGCGCCCCGCCCCACCCTCCCGCGCAGCTGGTGCAGCTGCGCGAGGCCGAAGCGGTCGGCCTCCTGGACGATCATGATCGTCGCGTTCGGCACGTCGACGCCGACCTCGATCACGGTCGTGGCGACGAGGACGTCCAGCTCGCCCCGCTTGAAGGCGTCCATCACCTCGCGCCGCTCTGCCGTCTTCAGCCGCCCGTGCAGGCAGCCCACCCTGAAGCCCCTGAGCTCGTGGGCCCGCAGCCGCTCGGCCTCCTG
Source organism: Gaiellaceae bacterium (assembly GCA_036556565.1). Classification (GTDB taxonomy): domain Bacteria; phylum Actinomycetota; class Thermoleophilia; order Gaiellales; family Gaiellaceae; genus JAIBJN01. The sequence goes on along the minus strand of DATBJE010000196.1, from coordinate 7,624 downwards.
CTCGGCGGCCCGCGCCTCCACCGTCTCCGACTCCGAGACGAGCGGGCACACGACGTAGGCTTGACGGCCCTCCTCGAGGTGGCGACGGAGCCGTGTGTACGCCTCGGCGCTGCGCTCGTGGCCGACCCAGCGCGTCACGACGGGCCGGCGGTCGGCCGGCGGGCGGGCGATCTCGGTGACGTCGAGGTCGCCGTAGACGGTCTGCGCCAGCGTGCGCGGGATCGGCGTCGCCGTCATGTGCAGGACGTGCGGCGTCGTCTTCCCGAGCGCCCTCCGCTGCTCGACGCCGAACCGGTGCTGCTCGTCCACGACCGCGACCGCCAACGAGCGGAACTCGACCTCGTCCTGGATGAGCGCGTGGGTGCCCACGGCCAGATCGGCCTCCCCGCTCGCGAGCCGGTCGCGCGCAGCCCGTCGCTGCGCAGCCGGCAGCGAGCTCGTCAGGAGCTCGCAGCGGACGCCGAGCTCGTTGCAGATCCCCTCCACGGTGAGGAAGTGCTGCTCGGCGAGCGTCTCGGTGGGCGCCATCAGCGCGCCCTGGTGGCCGCGCTCGACGGCCCGTAGGAGGGCGTAGAGCGCCACGACCGTCTTGCCAGAGCCGACGTCGCCCTGGAGCAGGCGCTGCATCGGCCGGGACAGCGCGAGGTCGGCCGAGATCTCGGCGATCGCGGACTCCTGGTCGTGCGTGAGCGTGAACGGCAGCAGCGCCCGGTAGCGCCCGATCAGCTCGCCCTCCTCGTCGAGCGGCGGCGCGCTCGTCTCGTCCTCCAGCTCCCGCCGCCGGCCGAGGACCCGGACCTGGAGGACGAGCAGCTCCTCGAGCGCGAGCCGGGCGCGCGCGACCTCCGCCTCCGCGCGCTCGTGCGGCCGGTGGGCAGCGGCGAGCGCGTCGGCACGCAGCGGCAGGCCCTCGTCCGCGCGCAGGCGGGCGGGGAGCGGGTCGGGCAGGAAGCGCAGTCGCGGTCGGGCCTGCCCGACGAGGTCGCGCAGCCTCGCGCTCGAGATCTCCTCACTCGCGCGGTAGGCGGGCACGAGGCCGACCGTGTGCAGGCCCTCGGTCTGCCCCGCGAGCTCGTGACGCTCGACCGTGAAGGAGTCGCCCGCGAGGCGGCCGTGCACGAGCAGCTCGGTTCCCTCGCCGAGCTGCCGCGTCACCCACGTCTGGTTGAACCAGACCGCGGCCACGCGGGTGCCCTCGCCGTCGCGGACGATCGCCTGCACGATCTTGAGGTTCCGGCGCCGCGTCGGCCGCACCTTCACGCGCTCGACCGCGCACCGCACCGTCGCCTCCTGCCCGAGCGCCAGCCCCGCGAAGCCCGTCGCCTCGCTCCAGTCGTCGTAGGCGCGGGGGATGTGCTCGAGAAGGTCGCGGACCGTGACGATCCCGAGGCGGCCGAGCCGCTCCGCGACCTTCGGGCCCACGCCCGCGAGGGTGTCGACCGACAGGTCGGGATCGAACCGCCTCGGAAGCGGCGCACGAGCACCGGGGGTCTCGCCGGCGAAGCCGGCCGGCGCGACGCGAGGGCGGACGGAGAGGCTCAGAACGGCTTCAACTCTAGCCCTCGCGCCTCACGGCGCTGCTCCGTCAGGCGGTGGCTTCGCGCCGGGCCTTCCGCGCGCTGAGCCCGAGGCCCGTGGCGACGACGACGGCGCCGACCGCCGCCCCGATGCCGAATCCCCGGTCGACCCAGTCGGTGGCGGTCGCCGTCGCCGAGGTGGGCGACGTCGTGTAGACCGTCGGGGCTGTCCCGTCGGGGGCGGTCCGCCGGAGCTGGTGGAAGAGCGCGGGGCTCTCCGCGTCGCTCTTCGGCGGGTTGCTCGGGGGGCCGTCGATCCGTGCCTGCGCGGCCGGGGCCGCCAGGGCGGCGACCGCGAGCGGCACTGCGAGGCGCTTGACGAACGAGTGCTTTGTCTGTGGGTTCATCGCTCTCACTCCTTTCGCTCCCGTGAACCTGCTCACGGGACGCCGGAGCGACGTGGGTTCTTCCGCAGGCGCCGGGACTAGCCCGGCTCGCCGTCCCAGTAGTCGAGGGGCTCGATCCGCCCGATGACCCCGACCCCGCGCAGGTTGACCTTCCCGGAGCGCGGGTAGTAGCAGATGTCGTTCGCGACGCGGGTGCCGTAGGCGAGGTAGGTGAGCCCCTCCTCGCCCGCGCGGAACGAATGGGCGATCCGCGTCCCGGGCGGGCGCCCGACGACGCTGCCGGGGCGAACGGCGTGCTCCTCCTTTCCGAGCACGACCACCCCGTCGCCGGCGAGCACGACGAAGATCTCCTCCTCGGCGGAGTGGCAGTGAGGAGGCCAGCCGATGTGACCGGCCGGGATGGTGACGTACCCGATCCCCGTGTCGATGGAGCCGGCGGCCCGGCCGAGATCGCGCTCGACGACCGCGCAGTCGCCGTGGCGCTCCTCCTCCACGGCGACGTCGCCGAGGTTGACGATCGTCGTCGGACGCGGAGCGGGGTCGCCGACCTCCGGCTCCCCCACCGCGCTCTCGCGCAGGTACGGCGTCTGCCCCTCGGCGATCGGAGTCACCTCCACGAACGCCGGGAACATCCACGCGACCCCGGCACGCGGGAGGACGGTGTTGCCGTGCGGGAGCCGCCGGCCGAAGGCCAGGACGCTCAGGCCGTCGGGGCCGGCCCTGAGCGTGTGCGCCTCCCCTTCCGGAAGGTGGACGAGGCAGTCGCCCTCGCCCACCTCGTAGACGGATCCTCCCTGCCAGGAGAGCCCAGAGCCTCCGAGGACGAAGAAGATCTCCTCCTCGGCCCCCTCGGAGTGGGCCGGCGTCGACCACTTGCCCGGGTCGACGTCGATCCGCTTGACGCCGGCGGTGACAGTCCCTGCCGTCGTCCCGAGGTCGCGCCAGGTGCCGGCGATGTGGCCCGCCTCGCGGCGGGTCGTCTCGACGTCGTCCCAGTGGGCCACGTGGTGCACGGGCGCCTACGATATCGCCCCATGGCCGAGCCCACCGCCGTCGCGCCCGCCGCCGAGGAGGTCGTCCCGGGCGTGTGGAGCTGGGGCGTCGCGAACGAGCGGATCGGCGGCGCGGAGAGCACGGGACAGGCGTTCGTGGGACCGGGCGGCACCGTGCTCGTCGACCCGGTGCGGCTCGCCCCGGACGCGCTCGCCCGGCTCGGGGCGGTGACCGCGATCTGCCTCAGCGCGCAGTGCCACCAGCGCTCGGCCTGGCGCTACCGCCGCGAGCTGGGAGCGACCGTCTGGGCGCCCGAGGGGACGCGGCCGATGGAGGAGGAGCCCGACCGGCGCTACCTGGCCGGTGACGCGCTCCCGGGCGGCCTCCGGGCCGTGCACACCCCGGGGCCCGAGGAGGTGCACTTCTCGTTCCTGCGCGGCGGCGACCCGAGCGTGCTCGTCGTCTCCGACCTGCTCACCCACTACCCGGGCAGCGGCCTCGACTTCGTGCCCTTCGAGTACCACGACGACCCGGAGACGACGAGACGCAGCGTCGAGGGTCTCCTCGAGCTCGACTTCGACGTGCTCTGCCTCGACCACGGCGGCCCGATCGTCGACGACCCGAAGGCAGCGATCCGCGCGCTCCTCGCCCGCACGGCGTCCGCGTAGGACAGGTCCGGGGTCAGACCCCGGCCGCGGCCAGAGAAGCCATGACCAATCGGTCTTTGTTCTGCCTTAGCCCGCATGGCGAGGACCATTCTCCGCCGAGAGCCGGCGACGGCTCACCGCAGCTCGAGGCGCGCGTCCTGTCCCCAACGGCCATGGCCCGGGGTCAGACCCCGGCCGCGGCCGGAAGGGACGACTCCGAGCAAGAACAGGCTTGTCTCGAGGACGAGACACCTCGAGGGACGTGGCCACCGGCGGGCTGTTCGCCCGAACCGAGTCAGGCCGGGTCGTCCTGGAACCAGAAGAGCCCGAGGGTTCCGGGCCCCCCGTGCGTCCCGATCACGGGGCCGAGCGAGGTGACGATGTCGAGCGACGCCCGCGGGCGGACGGCACGGATCCGCTCGACGAGCGCCTCGGCGTCGGCCGGCGCGTCGGCGTGCCCCACGCCGACGTGGAGGTCGGGCGAGTCCTCTGTCCCCTCCTCGAAGAGCCCGAGCAGCTCGGCGACGGCCTTGGCGCGCCCGCGGACCCGCTTCAGCGGCGCGACCTCGCCGTCCTCGATCACGAGAATTGGCTTGACGGACAGCAGCTGGCCCGCGAGCCCCGCTGCCTTCCCGATCCGTCCTCCGCGCACCAGGTAGTCGAGCGTCTCGACCGTGAAGAGGAGGCCCCGGTTGCGATCGAACCGGTCGACGATCGCGGCAATCTCCTCGTCCGTCGTGCCACGCTCGAGGCGCCGCTGGATCGCGTCGGCGAGGATCACGATGCCCCCGGAGGCGACACCCGAGTCGACGATCGTGACCCGCCCCTCGCCGGCCGACTCCGCCCCGAGCGTCGCGCTCTGGAGCGTTCCCGAGAGCCGCGCGGGGATGAGGACGCAGATGATCCGCTCGTAGCCGGCCAGCTCCTCGTAGGCGGCCGCGAAGTCGGCCGGCGTCGGCTGGGAGCTCCGGGGCGGCTCGGGCGCGTCGCGCAGGCGGCGGTAGAACTCCTCCGCGGAGATGTCGACGGAGTCGCGGAACGTCTCCTCGCCGAACCGGACGTAGAGCGGCACCGTCCGCCAGTTGGCGTGGCGCGCACGTGCGTCCGGGCAGTCGGCCGTCGAGTCGAGGACGATGGCGGTGTTCTCAGTGGAGAGCCGCACCGCGCCCTGCGGCGTCCCTGACGGCGCCGACGATCTCTTCCAGCTGACGGTCCTTCGTCAGGCAGGCGACGGCGCCGGCTTCGTACAGGGCGTCGACCTCCTCGCTCTCGGCGGTGGCGGTGAGCACGACGACGGCCGCCTGAGGGCACGCCTCGCCGATCGCCGCCGTCGTCTGGACGCCGTCGAGCTCGGGTAGCCGGTAGTCCATGAGGACGACGTCCGGCTTGAGCTCTGTGCAGACGCCGAGGGCGCTCCGGCCGTCGGGCACGGCTGCGACGACCTCGAGGTCTGGCACCACCCCGAGGAGCAGCTCCAGCGACTCGCGAAAGACGTGGTTGTCCTCGACGAGGACGACCCTGATCGGATCCTGCGACAAGGTGAAGAGGTTATCGGCCTACTCGGCTGCGAACAGAAGCGGATAGTGGGGCTGGCCGCCGTCGTGGACCTCGAGCTCGCGGTCCGGGTGCGCCTCCCGCAGGAAGGAGACGAGGTCGTCGACTCCCTCGGCTCCGTCCCCGACGAGGACGGTGAGCACGTCGGCGCCGTCGTCGAGGAGGCGCTCGAGGACGTCGCGCGCGACCGGGTGGAGCACCGGGCCGGAGGCGACCGGCTCGCCGTCCACGAGACCGAGGAACTCGCCCTCAGACACCATCAGGCCGTCGAGCGTCGCATCTCGCGAGGCGCGCGTCACGGCTCCGGCCCGAACCCCCGCGGCGGCCTCCTCCATCTCGGCGGCGTTCGCCTCCGCCTCCCGACCGGGATCGAAGGCCACCATCGCCCCCAGCCCCGCCTGGACGGACCGCGTCGGCACGACGCGGGCGGGCTTCGCGCTCGCGTCGGCCGCCTGCTCGGCGGCGAGGATCACGTTCGCGTTGTTCGGGAGGACGATCGCCTCCGCGGCGTGAAGGCTCTCGATCGCGGCCGCGATCTCCGCGGTCGACGGGTTCATCGACTGCCCTCCTTCGACGCAGGCGGCGCCGAGGCTCTCGAAGAGCCGTTGGGTTCCCTCCCCGGCGCAGACGGCGACGACGCCGCTCGAGGCCTCCGCCGTCGAGAGGAGTCGCTCCTCGCGCTCGACGGTCTGGAGGTGCATGTTCTTGATGTCCACCTCCTCGATCACGCCGACCGCAGTCGCCAGCGCGAGGACGGCTCCCGGCTCGTCGGTGTGGACGTGCACCTTGACCGCGCCCGGGCCCCCGACGACGAGCAGCGAATCGCCCAGGGGGGCGATCTGCGCCTCGACCCGGCTCGGCTCGACGGCCTCGCCCTCGACGAAGAACGACGTGCAGTAGCGGAAGCGGGAGAGCTCCTGGTGGATCGCCTCGAGCGGGATACGCTCGACGATCGGCGCGGGCTCGGGCAGCTCCTCGCCGCGAACGCAGGACGCGATGCCGCGGACGATCTCGAGGAGGCCGGCTCCCCCGGCGTCGACGACGCCCGCCTGGCGCAGGACGTCGAGCTGCTCCGTCGTCCGCTCGAGCGCCGTCTCGCCGTGGGCGACGAGGTCGGCGAGCGCGTCCTCGAGCTCGACGTCGGTCTCGGCGAGCTCCTCCGCCCGCTCGGCCAGGGCGCGGCCGACGGTGAGCATCGTCCCCTCCTTCGCCTGCGGGACGGCGGCGTAGCCCCGGTCGCTCCCCGCCCGCAGGGCACGAGCCAGGGACGGGACGTCCACCACGGCGTCGGCAGGCAGCCTCTCCACCACGCCGCGCACCTGTTGCGAGAGGATGACGCCCGAGTTCCCCCGCGCGCCCATGAGGATCGCCCGCGCGATGCTCGCTCCCGGATCCCGCTCGAGCGCCTCCACGACCGCGCGCACGGTCAGGGTCATGTTCGTCCCCGTGTCCCCGTCGGGCACCGGATAGACGTTCAGGTCGTCGATGCGCGCCCGGCTCGCCTCGAGCGCGGCGAGCGCCGCGCGCGCAACGGCTAGAGCGCCTTCTGGACGCGGCCCGACTTCAGGCACCGCGCGCAGACGTAGCTCCGGCGCGGCACGCCGTTCACGAGGATGCGCACACGCTGGAGGTTGGGGTTGAAGCGCCGCTTCGTCGCCACCATCGAATGGCTCCGGTTGTGGCCGAACGAGGGGCCCTTCCCACAGACTGCGCAGACCTTGGACATCGGCGGACGAGTATAGCTGCAGCGGGGCGCGACGCCGCCGCGCCGGCTACTGGCCGGACCGGGCGCGCAGGCGGCCGAACAGGTCGGCCATCTCGAGCGCGGAACGCGCGGCCTCCGCGCCCTTGTTGCCGCGCACGCCCCCGGCGCGCGCCTCGGCCTGTGCGCGCGTGTCGCAGGTGAGGACGCCGAACGCGATCGGCACGCCGGTCTCGAGGGCGGCCACCTGCAGCCCGCTCGCCGCCTCGGCCGCCACGTAGTCGAAGTGCGGCGTCTCGCCGCGGATGACGCACCCGAGAGCGATCACGCACGAGTACAGGCGTGTCCGCGCGAGCGCCATCGCGCCGAGCGGGAGCTCGAACGCTCCCGGCACGGGGACGACCTCGACCCCGCCGCGCTCGACGCCCGCGTCCTCGAGGGCGGCGATCGCGCCGTCGAGGAGGCGCGACGTGATCTCGCCGTTGAAGCGGGCGACGACGATCCCGACGGCGCGGCGCGACCCGTTCGGCGAGCCTTCGATGACGCCGACGTCGGCGGGGACTCGCAGGCTGCCGACGGCGTGCTCGGGCGCTGGCGCGCGCAGGTTCTCGTTCACTCTTCCACCGGCTCTTCGAACCGCTGCTCCTGGTGGTGCAGGCGGTGGCCGAGCTTGTCGCGCTTCGTCTCCAGGTAGAGACGGTTCTCGATGTTCGGCGGCACCTCGATCGGCAGCTGCTCGACGACGGTGAGCCCGAAGCCCTCGATCCCGGTGATCTTGCGCGGGTTGTTCGTGAGGATGCGGAT
>DATBJE010000195.1:0-9818 GCA_036556565.1 Gaiellaceae bacterium | reverse complement strand
TTCTGGGTGCAACCGATGTGGTTGCCGCCCTCCGACTTCAGGATGCAGACGTTGCAGCCGATGCACTCCCGCACCTCGCCGTAGCGGCCCTGCTCGACCTTGCTCGGGAGGAAGGGGTCGGCGATGGAGGGTCGCGCTGCGCCGATGAGGTCCCAGGCGCCGGAGCGGATGATCTCCGCCATGCGATCGGGGTTCGTGAGCCGGCCGACGCCGACGATCGGCTTCGCGGTCGCCTCGCGGACGCGGCCGGTCCACTCGAGCTGGTAGCCCTCCGGGAAGAAGCGCGACGCGCCCGAGTCCTTCGACCACTCGGCGATCGAGCCCACGTTGACGTCCCAGAGGTCGACGAGGTGATCGGCGAGCCGCACGAAGCCGAGCCCCTCGTCGAGCTCGACGCCGGCCGGGCCGAGCGCGTCCACGCAGAAGCGAACGGCGATCGCGCAGTCGTCCCCGACGGCCTCGCGCACGACCTCGAGCGTCTCGAGCCAGAAGCGGGCGCGGTTCTCGAGCGACCCGCCGTAGTCGTCGCTGCGCCTGTTGTAGAAGGGCGAGAGGAACTGGAGCGGCAGGTAGCTGTGGCCGCCGTAGACGTAGACGATGTCGGCGCCCACGTCACGGACGGCCTTCGCGGCCCGGACCCAATCGGACTGCACGCGCCTGATGTCGTCCGCCTCCATCCGCTTGGGCACGACGTACGTGTGGTAGTCGCTCGCGAGCTGCGAGGGCCCCATCGCCGGCCGGCGGGACTCCCTTCCCATCGCGTGGACGCCTCCGTGGGTCAGCTCGACCCCGGCGAGCGAGTCGAAACGGTGGGCCTCCTCGAACATAAGGGCGAGGTTGCGCACGTCGTCGTCGTCCCAGACGCGCTGGGAGATGGCCGGCGAGTAGTCGGAGTCCGGGCTGACGAGCGCTTCCTCCGTGCAGACGGCCGCCCAGCCACCCTCGGCCTTCATGCCGCGGAACCGGGCCTGGGACGCCGGTTTCTCGCTGCCGAAGCCCGTGCAGTGCGGCACCTGGTAGAAGCGGTTGCGGAGCGTCTTCGGCCCGATGCGGACGGGCTCGAAGAGGATGTCGTGGCGGGGATCGCGCGCCATGTGCCTGGATAGGATCGCTGCTGTGGCCCAGTCGGTCAAAGCGCGTACGGGGGGAGCCCTCGTCGCCGAGAGCCTCGAAGCGGCCGGCGCGGACGTCGCGTTCGGCGTCCCGGGCATCCACGCCCTCGCGATCTGGGACGGCCTGCGGACGAGCCCGGTGCGCGCCGTCGGCCTGCGCACGGAGCTCTCGGCCGGGTTCGCTGCAGACGGCTACGCGCGCACGAGCGGCCGCCCGGCGCCGCTCCTGCTCTCCACGGGCCCCGGCGCCCTCATCTCCCTCGCGGCGCTCATGGAGGCGGCGAGCGCGCACGTCCCCGTCATCGCGATCGCGAGCCAGATCCCCCGCGACCTGATCGGGGCCGGCCGGGGCTTCCTCCACGAGCTCCCCGACCAGAAGGCCTCCTTCGAGCCCGTGGTCAAGTGGGCGGCCCGCGCCGAGGACGCGGAGGACATCCCCAGGCTGGTGGCCGAGGCCTGGCGGCGGGCGCTGACGCCGCCGAGCGGGCCGGTGTTCCTCGAGATCCCGGTGGATTTACTCACGGCCCACACTGACGTGCCGGCCGTGACAGACCTCGACATCACGGCGCCAACCCTCCCGCTTCCGGCAACGACTGGCCTGGACGAGGCTGCGTCTCTCCTGACGAAGGCAGAGCGCCCCGTGGTGTGGGCGGGCTGCGGCGTCCTTCGCTCCGCGGGCTGGGAGGAGCTACGACTCGCCGCGGAACGGCTCGGCGCGCCCGTGGCGACGACCTACATGGGCAAGGGCGCCTTCCCAGAGGACGATCCGCTCGCCCTCGGGACGGCCCTCGACGAGCCGGCCATGCGCGGGCTGCTCGGGGACGCGGACGTCCTGCTCGCGGTCGGAACCGAGCTGGGCGCCGAGACGACCGGCCAGTACGGGCTCCGCCTCGGAGGGCGGCTGATCCACGTCGACGCGGACCCGGCGCGGATCGGCGCGACCTACGAGGCGCTCGGTCTCGTCGGCGACGCGAAGGCCGTCCTCGGCGCGCTCGCCGAGCGCCTGCAGGGGCCGCCGCACCATGACGGCCCGGCCCGCGCCGCCGCCGTGAGGCAGTCGATCGCCGATGCCCGTGGAGAGCAGGAGCTCGCGCTCCTCAAGACCATCCGCGCTGCCCTTCCGCGCGACGCCGTGATCGCGTGGGACATGACCATCCTGGCCTACTGGGCCGCTGCCCATTTCCCGGTCTACGAGCCGCGGACGTTCCACTACCCGCTCGGCTCGGGGACGCTCGGCTACGCGTGGCCTGCGGCGCTCGGCGCTTCGCTCGCAGCGCCCGGCCGCCCCGTGCTCGCGGTCGTCGGCGACGGCGGCTTCAACTACGGCGTCGCGGAGCTCGCCGCCGCCGGCCAGCACGCGCTCGACGCGAAGCTCCTGCTCGTCGACGACGGCGGCTACGGGATCCTGCGGGAGTACCAGCGGGACCAGTTCGGCGAGACGACGGACGTCGACCTGGCCGAGCCGGACTTCCGCGCCCTCGTCGAGGCGTACGGCCTCCCGGTCGTGTCGGTCGGGCCGGAGGGCCTCGCAGACGCGCTGGCCGCCGCCCTCGCGGAGGACGGCCCCGCGGTCGTGCACCTGTCCGCCCTCCTGGAGATGTGGTCGTGACCGACTGGGAGCGCTTCGTCCGTCCCTCCGTGATCGGGCTCGAGCCGTACCGCCCCGGCAGGAGCATCGAGGAGCTGAAGGCCGAGTACGGGCTCGAGGAGATCGTGAAGCTGAACTGGAACGAGGGGCTCGAGGGCCCGTTTCCCGGCGTGCACGAGGAGGTCCTCGCCGAGCTCGAGCGGGCCTGGATCTACCCGGCCGAGGCGTACACGGAGCTGCGCGAGAACATCGCGGCCTGGGTCGGCGCGACCCCGGAGCAGATCGTCCCGGCGCACGGGATCCAGGCGCTCGTCGCCGTCGTCGTCCACGCGTTCCTCCAGCCCGGCGACGCCGTCGTCCTCACTTCGCCCACCTACGGGCTCTACGCGACCACATGCGCGGCCGCCGGCGCGCGCATCGTCCGCGTCGACTCGCGCGACCTCCGTCACGACGTGCAGGCGCTCGCCGCAGCGGCGGCCGAGGCCGACGCCCGCCTCGTCTGGCTCTGCGACCCCAACAACCCGACGGGCGCGATCGTGACGCGCGACGAGTGGGAGGCGCTCCTCGCGGCCCTTCCCGAGCGCTGCTGCGTCGTCGTGGACGAGGCGTACGCCGAGTACGTCGCTCCCGCGCTGCGACTCGACCGCCTGCGCGACGTTCGTGCCGGGCGGCCCGTGATCCTCATGCGGACGTTCTCGAAGATCTTCGGGATCGCCGGGCTCCGCCTCGGCTATGCGATCGTCGACGAGCCGCTCGTGGGCATGCTCGACGTCGTCCTCGAGCCCTTCAACGTCAACCGCGCCGCGCTGGCGGCCGGGCGCGCGAGCCTCTGGCGTCTCGACCTCGTCGACGAGCGACGGGAGGCCAACGCGGTCGGCCGGGCGCGGCTTGCGGAGGTCCTTGCCGAGGCGGGCGCGCGGCCGGTGCCCTCGGAGGCGAACTTCCTCCTCGTCGACGTGGGCGTGGACGACGTCGCGCTGACCGAGGCGCTCGCGCGACGCGGCTTCCTCGTCCGGGCCGGGAGCGAGTTCGGGCTCACAGGCTTCGTCCGCATCACGACAGGCCCGGTCGACCTCATGGAACGTGTCGGGGTCGAAGTGGTCGATTTGCGGGAGAAACTCCTCGAGGCGCGAGCGCCTATCGCTTGACAGCCGGCGCCGGGGCAGCGTTCAATGCTGTCTCCGTCCGGCATGCGTCACCCGAAGGATCGATCAGGGCTAACCCGCGGTGAGCTTCTCCGCGGCGCCGCCGCGGCGGCAGCTGGCGTCGGCGTGGCCGGAGGCCTCGCCGCCTGCGAGAACACGACGACGCCGATCGGGGCCTGCGAGGACGGGAGCGGAGCGGCCGCCTCCCCGCTCGTCGTCCCGAAGCCGGTCGGCCCGGGCGGGCTCCCGCTTCCCCGCAACGACAACTCGGTCACGTGGGCGGTCACCGACGAGAACCCGCCGATCAAGGACGGGCTGCAGCGGGAGCAGGGAGCGACGCTCAAGCTCTACAACTACCCGGACTACATCTGGCCGGGCCTCCTGCGACGTTTCGAGAAGAAATACGACTGCACGGTCGCCCCGCCGGGCACGTACAACTCGGCCGACGAGGCGATCGCGAAGCTCCAGTCCGGCGTCATCGATTACGACGTCATCCTCGGGCTCTCGGGCTCGAACATCGTCAACCTGATCGCGCTCCAGCTCCTCCAACCGCTCAACCACAGCTACCTCCCGAACCTCGCCAAGAACATCTGGCCCGAGCTCGCCGACCCTTTCTACGACCGGGGCTCGCACTACACGGTCCCGTACGTCGTCTGGCAGGACGGGATCGGCTGGCGCAACGACATGGTCAGCGAGGACATCGCGGGCATGGACGTCCCGTGGGACATCTTCTGGGAGTCGCACGCCTACTACGGCAAGGTGGGGCTCCTCGACGACAAGCGCGACGGGCTCTCCATGCCGATGCAGCGCGACGCCATGCGCGAGGAGCGCATCCCAGACCTGAACACCGAGGACGAGGCGATCGTCGCCAAGGCCGGCAAGGACCTCCAGGAGCTCAAGAGCATTTGCAACATCAAGCCGACGATCACGGACTACCAGACGCTGCCCGAGGGGACGAAGGTCCTCCACCACTCCTGGTCGGGCGACCTGCTCGCCGGCGCCTTCTACTACATGCCGCCCGGCGTCGACCCGAGCGTCCTCTCCTACTGGGGGCCGGACGCGAACGGCGTCGTCCAGAACGACTTCCTCTGCGTGACGAAGTCGGCGCAGAGCCCCGTGCTCGCCCACCTGTTCCTCGACTTCATCCTCGAGGAGACGAACGCCTACGACAACTTCGTCAACTTCAACGGCTACATCCCCCCGCAGAAGGGGATCGACGCCGAGGGGCTCGTCGGCGAGGGGCTGATCCCCGAGAGCCTCGCGGGAGCGGTGACGCGCCCCGACCAGTTCCTGGCGAACCAGGAGCTGCTTCAGCTGACGGTCGAGGGCGAGCGGCACTGGGACGACGCCTGGACGAAGTTCAGGGCCGGGTAGGGACCTGAGCCATGGAGTCTCGCTGGACCTGGCGGACCCTGGCGGCCCCCGGCGTCGCCTGGCTCACCCTCTTCTTCCTGGTCGCCTTCTACGCGGTCGTCTGCGTCGCGTTCGGGAACACGAACACGCTGAACCAGCCGGTGCCGTTCTGGAACCCGCTCGATTGGAACGTCGGCTACGTCCTCCAGGTGCTCGAGAACATCTGGAACGGCGAGGAGTACCTCACCGTCTTCCTGCGCACCTTCGCGTTCGTGCTGATCTCGATCGCGCTCTGTCTGCTGGTCGGGTACCCCGTCGCCTACTACGCGGCTCGTCACACGGGCAAGTGGCGCGGGCTGATCCTGCTCCTGCTCGTGCTCCCCTTCTGGATCAACTACCTGATGCGGATGCTCGCCTGGATCAACCTGCTGTCCCCGGACGGATGGGGCACGAAGGTCCTCCACTACACGTCGATCGACCAGCTCTTCATCCATCTCGGCCTGCTCTCGACCGAGGGCGGCTGGCTCGAGGGGCAGCCGATGACCGTGATCCTCGCCCTCGTCTACGGCTACATCCCCTTCCTCATCCTGCCCCTCTACGCGGCGCTCGACCGCATCGACCAGCGGCACATCGAGGCGGCCCGCGACCTCGGCGGGAGCCCGTTCTCGGCGTTCAGGCGGGTGACGCTCCCGCTGTCGATGCCCGGGATCCTCGCGGGCGTGGTGCTCATCTCCCTGCCGATGTTCGGGGACTACTACACGAACGACCTCGTGTCGGCGTCGACCTCGACGAGCATGACCGGGAACCAGATCGACCTCCTGACGCGGCAGGGGGCGCAGAAGACCGAAGGAGCGGTGCTCACGCTGCTCCTTGCGCTGGTGCTGCTCGTCTTCATGCTCTACTACCTGCGCCAGACCCGGCGGGCCGGCGACAGCGCGAGTCGCGACGAATGAGCTGGCTCCGCAACCCGTGGGGACAGCCGCGCTTCCTCCCCCTCCTGACCGGTGCCTACATCCTCTGGTCGATCATCCCGGTCGCGATCGCCGTCCTCTTCGCCTTCAACGACGGGCGCTCGCGGACGACCTGGCAGGGCTTCTCGATGCGGTGGTTCACCGGCGACCCGACCGGCAGCGTCGCGCACAACCCGGAGTACACGGCGGCCCTCGAGCACACGCTGATCCTGGCGCTCATCTGCGTCGTCATCACCGTCCCGCTCGGCGTCGCGCTGGCGCTCGGCCTCCAGCGCTGGCGGGGGCGCGGGAGCGGCTCCGTCAACACGCTCATGCTGCTGCCGCTCGTGACCCCGGAGCTGGTCATGGGCGTCGCCCTCCTGCTCCTCTTCCTCAACATCTTCAACGGCTGGGGGATCGGGACGACCGCGCAGGCGATCGGGCAGGTGACCTTCGCGATCTCCTACGTCGTCGTCATCGTCCGCGGGCGGCTCGTCTCGATCGGGCGCGAGTACGAGGAGGCCGCCGCCGACCTCGGCGCGCCGCTCCACGGCCGGCTCCTGCGGGTCGTCCTGCCCCTCCTCGCCCCGGCGATCCTCGCCAGCGCCGGCATCGTCTTCGCCCTCTCCATCGACGACTTCGTGGTCACGCAGTACCTCGCGGGCGGCTCGGACACGAACACGGTGTCGATGCTCCTCTACGCCACGGCGCGCGGCGCGCCCACGCCCGCCCTCAACGCGCTCGCGACGATTACGCTCGTGCTCACGCTCGTGACCCTCGCGCTCGCGTACCTTGTGTACAGGAAATTCGCCGGAGCGGGAGGCGCGGCGGAGGCCGCGACCCTCGGGGAGATGTGATGGAAGGCGAGGTCAAGCTCGAGACGCTCACGAAGTCGTTCGGCGCGGTCGTCGCCGTCGACGGGATCGACCTGCACATGCCCCCGGGCGAGTTCTTCACCATGGTCGGCCCGTCGGGCTGCGGCAAGACGACCACGCTGCGCATGATCGCCGGCTTCGAGCGGCCGACGAGCGGGCAGATCCTGCTCGACGGGATCGACGTCGCCCAGACGCCCCCGCACAGGCGAAACGTCAACACGGTCTTCCAGAGCTACGCGCTCTTCCCGCACCTGAACGTGGCCGACAACGTCGCCTTCGGCCTCAAGTACCGGAAGGCGACGAAGGACGAGCGGCGGAGCCGGGTGGCGGAGATGCTCGGACTCGTCCAGCTGACCGGCTTCGAGAAGCGCATGCCGAGCGAGCTCTCCGGCGGCCAGCAGCAGCGCGTCGCGCTCGCCCGCGCGCTCGTCCTGCGGCCCCGCGTGCTCCTGCTCGACGAGCCGCTCGGCGCCCTCGACGCGCGCCTGCGCAAGGACCTCCAGGTCGAGCTGAAGGCGCTCCAGGCGGAGATCGGCGTCACCTTCGTCTTCGTCACCCACGACCAGGAGGAAGCCCTGACGATGAGCGACCGCATCGCGGTCATGAACGGCGGCCACGTCGAGCAGGCAGGGCCACCGCAGGCCGTCTACGAGGAGCCGCAGACCTTCTTCGTCGCCGACTTCCTCGGCGTCTCGAACCTCATCGGCGCCCAGGCGAGGGGGAAGGACGGGAACGGCTGCCGGATCCAGATCGGCGAGCGCTCCCTCATGGCGCAGCAGGGAGCGATCGACGCGCAGGGAACGGTGAAGGCGATGATCCGGCCCGAGCGCGTGCGGGTCGAGCCGCAGAACACTCCCGGCGACAACCGCCTACCGGGGATGGTCGAGCACGCGGTCTTCCTCGGCAGCTTCCGCGAGCTCCGCGTCCGGCTCCCCGGCGGAGACGTGGTCAAGGCGGTCTTCCCCAACGACGGATCCCCGCTTACATTCGACGAAGGCACCCCGCTGACGCTTCACTTCCCCCCGGAAGCGCTCCGCGTCCTGGCGCCGTCCACCGACGGAGCCGCCCCCGACGACGTCCCCGAGGAGGAGTCCCCCAATGGCCACTGAGAGCACCATCGTCGAGATCGACCGCCGGCGCATCCAGGAGCTCACCGAGCGCGAGGAGAAGCGCCTCGACGAGCGCACGGGCGGCTCGCGGGCGATGTACGAGCGCGCCCGGAAGAGCCTCTCCGGCGGCGTCGCGTCCTCCTACCAGGTGCGCGACCCCTGGCCCATCTACATCTCCCACGGCAGCGGAGCGCACGTCTGGGACGTGGACGGGAACGAGCTGCTCGACTTCCACAACGGCTTCGGCTCGATGGTGCAGGGGCACGCGAACGCGGCGATCGGGAAGGCGATCGCGGAGCGCTACCCGCAGGGCACGCACTTCGCTGCGCCCACGGAGGACGGGATCGTCGTCGCCGAGGAGCTCCAGCGCCGGTGGGGCCTGCCGCGGTGGCGCTACACGAACTCGGGCTCGGAGGCGACGATGGACGCCATCCGGATCGCCCGCGCGGCGACCGGCCGCGACACGATCGTCAAGATCTTCGGCTCCTACCACGGCCACCACGACTACGTGATGGTCTCGATCGGCGTTCCCTACGACCGCATCGGGCTCCGGGAGAACCTCGAGTCCCTGCCCTACGGCGGCGGGATCCCGCAGGTCGTAGCCGACCTGACCATCCCGGTGCCGTTCAACGACGCGCCGGCGATGGAGGCTCGCATCGAGCGCCTGATCGAGGAGGGCCGCAAGCCCGCCTGCATCATCATGGAGGCGGCGATGATGAACCTCGGGGTCGTCCTCCCCGAGCCCGGCTACCTCGAAGCCGTGCGCGAGCTCACGAAGAAGCACGGCATCATCCTCATCTTCGACGAGGTGAAGACCGGCCTCTGCATCGCGGCGGGCGGCGCCACCGAGCGCTTCGGCGTCATGCCGGACATGGTCACGCTCGCGAAGACGCTCGGCGGAGGCCTCCCCTCGGGGGCGATCGGCGGCAGCGAGGAGGTCTTCGAGGTCGTCGAGAACGGCGGCGTCTACCAGGTCGGCACCTACAACGGGAACCCGCTGACGATGGCGGCGGCCCGCGCGAGCCTGCTCGAGGTGCTGACGCCCGACGCGTACGAGCACCTCGACGCGCTCAACGATCGCATCCTCGCCGGCTGCCAGGGCGTGATCGAGCGCTACGGCCTGCCCGGCTACGCGGTCGGGGTCGGCGCCAAGGGGTGCGTCACCTTCTCGCCCGCGAAGATCGTCGACTACGAGACCTACAAGGAGAACCAGGACGGCGAGCTCTGCGACCTCGCCTGGCTCTACAACATGAACCGCGGCGTGTTCATGACCCCGGGCCGGGAGGAGGAGTGGACGCTCTCCGTCGTCCATACCTTCGAGGACTGCGACGCCTTCGTCGCCGCGTTCGAGGAGATGGCCTCGGATCTGACCCAGTAGAATTCGTTCATGGCGACGGATGTGGGGGCCGCGCTCGCGGCCGGAGCGACCCTCCCGGCCGACTGGTACGCCGACCCGGCGATCCAGAGGCTCGAGCAGGAGCGGATCTTCGCGCGCACATGGCAGTACGCCGGCCGCGCCGACCGCGTGGAGAACCCGGGCGACTACTTCACGTGCTTCGCGGGCCAGATCCCGATCGTGGTCGTCCGCGACACGGAGAGCGTCCTGCGCGCGTTCGTCAACGTCTGCCGCCACCGCGGGCACCTGATCGCGCAAGGCGACGGGAACCGCAAGGCGCTCCAGTGCCC
>DATBJE010000194.1:0-11122 GCA_036556565.1 Gaiellaceae bacterium | reverse complement strand
GGAGCGCCCCGACGTCGTCGTGAAGCTCGACGCCGACGTCTCGTTCGAGCCGACGCACTTCGAGCGGCTGCTCGAGGCGTTCGCCGCCGACCCCGCGCTCGGCATCGCCAGCGGGAGCCTCTGGGAGCTCGAGGACGGCGTCTGGCGCCAGCAGTTCACGACGCGGGCGAGCGCCCGCGGAGCCGCCCGCGCCTACCGCCGGGAGTGCCTCGAGGCGGTCTCGCCGCTCGAGGAGGCCATGGGCTGGGACGGCATCGACGAGCTGAAGGCGAACGTGCGCGGCTGGAAGACGGGCACGATCGCGGACGTGCCGTTCCGCCATCACCGGCAGGTCGGAGAGCGGGACGCCTCGCGCCGGGCCGCGTGGCAGGCGGAGGGCAAGCTTGCCCACTACATGGGCTACCGCTTCGACTACCTGCTCGTGCGCGCGCTCTACCGCTCGCTGAAGGAGCCCGCGGCGCTCGCGATGGTCCCTGCCTACGCCGGAGCCGCGCTCCGCCGGGAGCCCCGCTTCCCCGACGAGGCGGCCCGGGCCCACCTGCGGGAGCAGCAGCGGCTCCGTCACCTGCCGGCGCGGGCACGAGAAGCGTTCGGAAAGCGCTCGGGGCCGCCGGCGACGCTGGCCGGCCGCACCGGAGACGTCTGACGGCGCAGGCGGGGCGGATCTCGGTCGCTCGCACGGTCGCGGAGGTCGAGCAGCTCCGGCCGGCGCTCGCCGGGCTGCCCTTCGGCCGCGTCGACGCGGACCCCGACTTCTTCCTCGCGGTCATCGCGACGCGGCCGGCCGCTCTGCGTCCCCACGTCGTCGTCCTCGAGGGCGAGAGCGGCGACATCGAGGCGGCGGCGGTCGGGCGCGTGGAGGACATCCGGCTCACGAGCTCGATCGGCTACCGGCCGGTCTACCGACCGACGGTCCGGTCGATCACCCTCGTCCACGGCGGCGTCGTCGGGGCCGAGGACCCCGCCGTCGCCCACCGTCTCCTCGGCGAGCTCCGGGGCGCGCTCCGGCGCGGGGAAGCCGATCTCGTCCAGCTCCCGGCGCTGCGCGCCGACCACCCGCTGTACGCCGCGGCGACGACGGAGCCCGCGGGCATCCTCCGCGAGCGCTCGAGCGAGAGCACCCATCGGCGCGTCCACCTGCCGACCTCCCTCGACGAGCTCCTGCGGTCGAAGTCCGGGAAGACGCGGGAGAGCGTCACGCGGTACATGAAGCGCCTCCGCAAGGATCACGGCGACGAGCTCGCGATCGAGATCCTGCGCGAGCCCGCGGACGCCGACCGGCTGTTCCGCGACCTCGACCGAGTCGCGGCGCTGACCTACCAGCGGGGCCTCGGCGTCTCCTTCGCCGACACCGAGGAGCAGCGCGCCCTCACGGCGCTCGGGCTCGAGCACGGGTGGTTCCGCGCGTACGTCCTCTACCTCGCGGGAGCCCCGATCGCGTTCTGGCCCGGCTATGTCTACGCACGGACGTTCTTCATCGGGACGCCCGGCTATGACCCGGACTACGCCCGGTACCGCGTCGGCCAGCACCTCCACGCCGAGATGATCGACGACCTCTGCCGGGACGACGGAGTCGACTACCTCGACTACGGCTTCGGCGACTCGGAGTACAAGCGCCGTTTCGGCAACGAGAGCTGGGAGGAGGCCGATGTCGTGTTCTTCGCGCCCAGCTTCAAGGGCGTCCGGGTGCGGAGCGTGCGCGCGGCGGTCGATTCGTCCACCCGCCTCGCCAAGCGCGTGCTCGGCGGCGAGCGGACGGCACGGCTCAAGAAGGCGTGGCGGGGCCGCGTGGCCGCGTCGTCGAGCTGACGCGCTCCAGGACGGCCTCCGCGAGGTCCTCGAGGATCGTCGGGCTCCCCGCGAGCAGGTCGATCTCGCCGCGCTTCTCGAGCGCGAGCGCGCCGAAGTCGCCAGGTGAGGAGAGGAGCGTGAGCCGGCCGACCTCCTCGAGGTGGCGGTCGACGCCTCCCATCTCGCCGCGGTAGATGCTGTACGCGGGGATGCCGATGTAGGCGGCCTCCCGGATCATCGTCCCGCCGGAGCTGACGACGACGTCGGCGGCCTTGAGGAGGGGGACGAAGGGAACCGCCTCGCGGAGGACGACCGGCGGATTGGCCCAGCGGAACCGGTCGAGGTAGGCGATCTGGCGCGGGTCGCGCGGCGAGAAGACGACGACCGCGCTCTCCTGCGGGGCGAGGTGGCCGAGGAGGTCGAGCGTCAGCTCCCCGGAGGCCTCCCTGTAGTAGTGGCTCTCTTCGGCGGCCGGGCGGAAGAGCACGCGGACGAGCTCGTCGGCCTCGATCCCGGGGAGCGGCCACGGCCCGACGGCGCCGACGTCGAGGCCCGCGAACGAGATATCTTCCTTCAGCCCCCGGTACGGGATCAGCCGCTCCGCCTTGACGCCCTGGCGGGTGTACTCCCCGGGATCGATCACGTCCGGGTGGATGACGTAGGAGCCGGTGAACCGCTCGAGCGTGAAGTCGGCGTACTCGTAGTCCGAGACGCTGAAGTTCGGGATGCGCAGCCGCGCGGCGACGAGCACCGACGCTCGCCCCGCGTGCATGAGGGCGTCCGGCCGCGGGTTGCCGCGGAAGAAGCCGTTCAGCGCCCGGGCCCGCCCGAGCAGGCCGGCGACCTTCCGGGCCTTCCCCTTGCCGTAGCTCACGCCGACGGGGTGGAACCCCGCGCCCTCGCGGGCGAGCAGGTCGAGGGCGATGCCGTAGTCCCTCGCGGTGACGACGGTCTCCGCGCCCGCCCGCTCGAACGCGCCCCTGAACGGCGAGAGGTACTGCACCTGCGGCGGGTTCTCGATGTCGATCCAGATGCGCATGCTCGCGTCGCGGCGGTGCGCTACCGCGCGTGCGGCCGGAGCCCCGTGGCCACGAGGAGCGCCGAGGCGTGGCCGGAGCGGGCCGCCCGGCCGCCCCTGGAGACCACCATGTGCGTGAGCGCGCCCAGCCCGACGCCGGCCCGCTCCGCCGAGGCCGCAACCCGGCCGCTGTGCTTCCGGGCGTAGCGGACGCGGCTCTCGGCGAGCACGGGCAGGAGCGAGGCGCGCGGCGCCGAGGCGCCGCCCTCGTGCCGGGCGACCGCCTCCGGCTCGAAGCGGACGTCGTACCCGGCGGCGCGGATCCGACGGCACAGGTCCTTGTCCTCGCAGTACATGAAGAAGCCCTCGTCGAACCCGCCCAGCGCCTCGAGGAGGTCGCGGCGGACCATCAGCCCGGCGCCCGAGACCCAGTCGGGCGACCCCGCGAGCTCGTACGCCGCCTCGTCGGCGACGAGCTCGCTCGTCCAGGCGGCGTGCGGGAGAGCTCGGTGCAGGAAGAGCGCGCTCGCGTACGTCGAGCTGAGGCGCGGGAAGCGGCGCTGCGAGAGCGCGACGCCCCCGTCCTCGAGGATCTTCGGCCCGGCCGCGCCGACGCGGTGATCGTCCTCGAGCACGCGGGCGAGCCGGCGGACCGCGTCCGGCTCGATGACCGCGTCCGGGTTGAGGAAGAGGACGCACGGGGCGCTGCCCGCCCGCCAGCCGGCGTTGCACCCGACCGCGAAGCCGCCGTTCTCGGACAGCTCGATCGTCGTGACGTCGAGGCCGTCCAGCGTGGAGAGGCCGCCGTCGGTCGAGGCGTTGTCGGCCACGATGACCGCGAGGTCGTCGGCAGCCGCGAGCGGCTCCACGCACGCGCGCAGGTGCCCGCGCGAGTTGTACGAGACGACGACGACGTCGACGAGTGCCACTCTCGCACCGTACACCGAGGGTTGACGGCCGAGACTCGCCGTCCGGACAGGTTTTCGGAGGCGGGCGGTCCGGGCCGTCGACCCGCGGTTATCGTCAATGGACGTTCATCCTCGCCCTCGTCCTCGTCGCGCTGGCGATCCACGCCGCGACCCAGCCCTCCGGGCCCGGCGCCGGGCCCGCGGAGCCGCGGCCGCCCGCGGACCTCTTCGTGTCGCCCACGGGCTCCGACGCGGCGCTCTGCATCGAGGCCGCGCCCTGCAAGAGCTTCAACCGCGCCTACCAGATCGCCCGGCCCGGGGACGTCGTCGACGTCGCGGCCGGCTCGTACCCCTCGCAGATCCTCTACCGGAAGGCGAACGCAGGCCCGCCGCACGTCGTCATCCGCCCGGAGCTCGGCGCCCGGGTGGTCGTCGGCGACGACGGGGCCACGGTCGGCTGCATGGGCTTCGAGGGCGCGACGTACGTCACCGTCGTGGGCATGGAGACCGCGTACACAACCGTCGGGGGCCGGCGGCACCAGTGCGGCATCTCCGTCGGGCGCGGCAGGGCGCACGACGTCACGCTCGTCGACATCGACGCCGGGATGATCTGGTTCGGGGCCGACGACGTCACCGTGCGCGGCGGGGACTTCGGGCCGTCCGTCGACGAGAACATGAAGATCGAGTACGGGACGGGCCACGCGCCCCGCAACATCACGATCGACGGCGCCGTCGTCCACGACGCCCGCTCGTACGAGCAGCACCAGGAGTGCCTGGCGCTCTGGGGCGGGCGGGCGATCACGATCCGCAACTCGACCTTCTCGAACTGCGAGACCTTCCACATCTGGCTCGAGGCCGCCGGCGGCGTCATCTCCGACGTCCTGATCGAGGGGAACACGTTCACCCAGCCCGACTCCTCGCTCGGGATCGCCTCGACGATCAAGCTCGGCGACCACGGCGGCGAGCTCCGGGACGTCGTGCTCCGGAACAACCGCATCCTCGTGGACGACCTGTACGTCTACCAGGGCTACGGCGAGCGCGACAGCACCGGGAGCATCACGATCGAGGACAACGAGGTCGCAAATCCGATCTCGCTCGAGAGCGGCGACGACTGCATGGCGGACGCCACGTACACGCCGAAGCCCGGGGTCGTCTACACGTGCAGGGGGAACCGGCTCGTCGCCCCGTAGACACGCGCCGAACTGCACTTTTCCTCGCCTTTCGGGCGAGGGACGGGGCCCCGGGCGGCCACTAGACTCGATGTGGAGGCTCCGTTCTCGATGATCGCGATCGTCGTCCTCACGTACAACCGGCTGCACCTGCTCCGGCAGTGCGTCGAGAACGTCCTCGCGCGCACGTCCGACGCGACGAGCGAGATCCTCATCTGGGACAACGCCTCCACGGACGGGACGGCCGCGTACCTGGACGCCCTCTCCGACCCGCGGATCAGGATCGTCCACCACCCCGAGAACATCGGGCAGAACGCCTACGCGCTCGCCGTGCCGATGACGACGGCGGAGTACTTCATCGAGATGGACGACGACATCGTCGATGCGCCGCAGGACTGGGACGCGTCCATGCTGGACGCCTTTGAACGCCTGCCGAAGATCGGGTTCCTCCAGGCGAAGCTCGCCGACGACGGATACAGCCCCGGGGCCGATCTCTTCTACCGCAGCAAGGCCGACCTCTACCACGCCGAGACCGTCGACGGGATCACGATCCTCGTCGGCGGGCCCGTCGGCGGCGGCTGCACGATCAGCTCGCGGGCCCTCTACGAGCAGGTCGGCGGGTTCCGGCAGGACAAGAAGAGCGTGTTCTGGCACGAGGACGCCGCGTACATCGAGGACATCGAGAAGCTCGGCTACGGCAAGGCGATCCTCGACAGCGTCACCGTCGTCCACCACGGCGGCCCGCACTACTCGGAGATCACGCCGGAGAAGCGCGCGTACTACGACCGCCGGCGCAGGCAGCGGGCTCGCAAGGCGACCATGAAGCGGGCGCTCCTCGCGATCCCGTTCGTGAAGCCGCTGAACGCGCGTTACGGCTGGTTCGAGCCGCCCGACCGCGCGGCGGCCTAGGGTTCTCTAGAGGCCCGCGAGGGCGTCCTCCCGGCCGGCCCAGGCCTCGCACAGCCAGCCGAGCTCGTACGGCCGGCAGGTCGCGTTCAGCTCCGGCTTGCGGCTTCCGGGGAGGAGCGGTCGCCGCAGGGCCCGTGACGCCGCCGTGTTCCCGTAGAGGACGAGCCGGTCCCAGGGGCGCCGGCGCCTGAGCGAGCGGTAGATCATCGGCTCCCCCTCGTCGACCATCGACAGGCCGAGCTCGTTCCGCCCCTCGATCCACGCGAGTCCCACCCCGGCCGCGGCCGCGTACCTGGGCTCGCCCGCGATCTCGGCGAGCTCCAGGAGCGCCATCGGCGCCATGCCGTGCTGGTGCACCGAGTAGACCTCGTAGCGCTCGACGACCCGCCCGGTGTCCGCGTCGTAGAGCCAGGGCCAGCCGCCGTCCGGAAGCTGGAGGGCGAGCAGGCGGTCGGCCGCCTTCCGCGCGGCCGGGAGCGCGCGGTCGTCGGCGCCGGCTCGGGCCACGGTCGCCAGGGCGAGCACGCTGTAGATCTGCGTGGCGAAGTTGGGGAAGCGCCGGCGGGCGCCCTGACCCGAGTGGTGGAAGAGGCCCGAGGGCGCCTGGTGCGCGAGGAGCGCGCCGAGCGCCTCCTCGAGCGCGCCGTCCGCGCCGCCGTCCTGGAGCGCCAGGCCCTGGACGATCCAGGCGAGCTCCATCCCCTCCCGCGCCTCGAGCCCGCCGCCCGCGGCGAGCGCCGGGCCGAGCCGCGCCCCGAGGTCGGCAGCGCCGTCCCCGCCGGCCCGGGCGTCGGCCCAGAGGTACAGGCCGAGGTCGCCCGGGGCGAGCTCGGGCGAGTCGACCTCCGCGAGGAAGGCGCCGCGCATGCGGTCGAGGTCGAAGCCGTGCTCGTAGCCGGCCGCCTCCGCGCGGGTGAGCCCGAGCCACGTCATGACCGAGTAGCGAAGCGAGCGCCCGCGGGGCACCGGGTTGCCCGCGACCAGCTCCTCGCAGGCGAGCCCGGAGGGGAGGACCATCGGCCGCAGTCCCTCGCAGGCGAGCTCGACGAGCCCGCGGATGTCGTCGTTCCTCTCCAGGCTGGACATTTCCCTCCCCGCAGGGCGGGTGCAGAGTGTAGTGGCCGGCCGACCTGAACAAATGGGGGTTCCGGGACATTCCGTCCGCTCATACGATGAGCTGGCCGGCGTCCGTCCGATCTCCGTGAGAAGGGTCCTCTTCCTCGCCTACTACTTCCCGCCCCACGGCGGCGGCGGCGTGCAGCGCTCCGTGCGCTTCTGCCAGTACCTCCCCGAGAACGGCTACGCGACCACGGTGGTCACCGGCCCCGGAGTCGACGCGGACGGCTGGGCGCCGCCCGACGACACGCTGAACGAGCGGATCCCGCGCGGGACCGAGGTCGTCCGCGTTCCCGGCCCGGTCCCCCCGCCCAGCCGCGGCAGGCGGAACCGGCTCGAGCGCGCCGTCCGCCGGCCCGACCCGTTCGACCGCTGGTGGCTCGAGGGAGCGACGGCCACGGGACGGGCAGCCGGCGTCGACCCCGACCTCGTGTACGCGTCCATGTCCCCGTTCGGGACGGCCGAGGCGGCGGCGGCGATCGCCCGCGGGCTGGGCCGTCCCTGGGTCGCCGACCTGCGCGACCCCTGGGCGCTGGACGAGTGGCGCGTCTACCCGACCACGCTCCACCGCCGCCTCGAGCTCCGGCGCATGGGCAGGGTCCTCTCCTCGGCCGACGCGATCGTCATGAACACGCGCGAGGCGGCGCGAGCGCTCGTGGCGCGGTTCCCGAAGCTCGCCCAGAAGCGGGTCGTGACCATCCCGAACGGGTTCGACGCGTCGGACTTCGCCGGCCCCGCCCCCGAGCGCTCCGACGGCGCTTTCAGGATCGTCCACGCCGGCGCGGTCCACACCGACCCGAACTCGAAGGCGATCCGCCGGCTTCTTGGAGGCGAGGCGCGCGGGCTCGACATCTCGACCCGCTCCCACCTCGTCCTCCTCCGGGCGGTGGCGGCCGCGCTCCGGGCCCGCCCGGAGCTCCGCCCGACGCTCGAGGTGCACCTGGCGGGCGTGATCGGCGAGGGCGACCGGGCGGTGCTGCCCGAGGACGTCGTCCACGCGCACGGCTACCTTCCGCACGCGCAGACGCTCGCGCTGCTGCGCTCCGCCGATCTCCTCTTCCTCCCCATGCACGACCTTCCCGCCGGCGCCCGCTCGCGCATCGTGCCCGGGAAGACGTACGAGTACCTCGGCGCGGGCAGGCCGATCCTCGGCGCGCTCCCCGACGGCGACGCCCGCGACCTGCTCGTCGAGGCGGGGAACGCGGTGCTCTGCCGCCCCGGGGACGTCGAAGCGATGGCCCGCCTGATCCTCGAGCAGGTGGCCAGGGCGGCGCGCGGCGAGCCGGTGCCGGCGCCGCGCGCGGACGTGCTCGCGCGCTACGAGCGCCGCGCGCTGACGACGAGGCTCGCGGCGGTCTTCGACGAGGTCGCCGGCCCGGGCGCCGACTCGCTCCCGATCGACGCCGCGGTCGCAGGATGAGCGTGCTCCGCAGGGTCGACATCGGCGATCGGCGCTGGCGGGACTTCGCCGCGTCCCGTCCCGAGGCGTCGCTCTTCCACAACCCGGCCTGGACGGAGCTCCTGGCCGAGTGCTACGGCTTCGACCCGTTCGCGCTCGTCGTCGAGGAGGAGGGCGAGATCCGCGCTGGCCTCCCGATGCTCGAGATCCGCGGCCACCTCGGGGGCAGCCGCTGGGTCTCCCTTCCCTTCACGGACAACTGCCCGCCGCTCGCGGCCGACCCGGCCCTCCTGCCGCGCCTGCCCCGGGCACTCGACGAGGCGAGCGCGGCGGCCGGCGCCGAGGACGTCGTCATCCACGCCGAGGTCCGCGGGCCGGGCGCCGGCACGTGGGTCTCCGCGGTCACCCACTCGCTCGACCTGCAGCCCGACGCCGACGCGGTCTTCGCCACCTTCCACCGCTCGCAGGTCCAGCGCAGCGTCCGCAAGGCCGAGCGAGAGGGCGTACGGCTCCAGCGGGCCGGGCGCGAATCGGAGCTGACGGAGGACTTCTACCGGCTCCACCTGGACACGCGGCGGCGCCAGGGGACGCCCATCCAGCCGTACCGGTTCTTCGGCCTGCTCTGGAAGCGGATCCTCGAGCCGGGCCTCGGCTTCCTCACGCTCGCGCACGTCGGCGACGTCCCGGTCGCCGGAGCCGTGTTCCTGGTCTGGAACGAGACGGTCATCTACAAGTACGGCGCCTCCGACCCGCGCTACCTGAGCGCGCGCCCGAACCACCTGCTCTTCTGGGACGCCATCCGCTGGAGCTGCGAGCAGGGCTACACGCGCTTCGACTTCGGGCGCTCCGACGTCGGCCACTCGAGCCTGCGCGACTTCAAGTCCCGCTGGGGGACGGAGGAGCGCCCGCTCCGGTACACGTCCCTCTCCGGCGGCGCCCGCGACCTGACCGAGGGCCTCGCGGCCCGGGCGCTCGGCGAGGTGATCCGCCGCTCGCCTCCGTGGGTCTGCGAGCGGCTGGGCGCGGCGCTCTACCGCTACGCGGCCTGAGTCGAGCGCGCCGTCGTTCCCGGGGAGCTTCCCGACCGGTCGCCGCCGGCGCCTCCGAGCCGCCGGAGCTTCCCCGAGGCCTCGACCCGCTCGACGACCCGCTCGAGCCCGAGGGCGAGGCCGAACGCGGCCATCGGCACGCCGACGAGCTCGAGCCGGAAAGCGCTGAAGACCGGGCCGGCGAGCACGAAGACGACGGAGACGACGGCTGCCGCCTGCATGAGGCTCGTCGCCGTCCCGCCGTGGGACGCCCGGGCGAGGAGGAAGAGCAGGAGGAAGCCGACGATGAGGTACGCGGCCGTGTACCAGGCGCCGTCCCTGACGAAGCCGCCGTTCGAGCGGACGAGCTCGACGACCGCGCCCGGGTAGTCGCCGAGGACGGACGGCCACGAAGCCGTGGGGTCGGGCTGCGAGTCGTTGACCGCGAGAGCGAGGAGCTCACGGTAGGAGACGGGATAGAGGAGCACGGCCGGCAGAACCGCCGCCAGGCCCGTGCCGACCAGCGCGAGAGCCACCCGCGTGCGCGCCCGGTAGGCGATCCAGGCCGCCGCGAGGACGGCGATCAGGGCGCTGTCGCGGGTGAAGGAGAGGACGAACAGGGCCCCGATCCAGAGGGTGAGCCAGCGGGGGCTCCGCTCGAGCGCGAGGATCGCCGCGGCGAGCGCCGTCGTCAGGAGCGCGAGCCCCCAGCTGTCCGTCAGTGGGTAGTGCGAGTGGAAGACGAGCGCCGGGAGGAAGATCGTCGCGAGCGCCACCGCCGCGGCGACGACGAGGCGGAAGCGCAAGAGCAGGAGCCCGAACAGGGCGAGGATGGTCGCCACGTACCCGGCGAGCGACACGTAGAGGAGCGAGTTGTCGCCGGCGAGCGGGTAGACGGCCGCCCCCGCGAGCGGGATGGCCTGGCGGCGCTCGTAGAACCGCTCGTTGTAGGCGACCCAGGCCGGGTCGCCGACCTTCTCGGGGTCGGCGAGACGCAGCCGCTCCGAGAGCGGCCCCTGGAACACCTCGGCGATCGCCGCGTCGTGGTCGGCGCCGCGAATCTCGAGCACGCGCGCCTGGTAGTAGAGCCCGTCCGGCGTCCAGCGGACCGTCGAGCCGAACCAGGGCGAGACGGTCCAGACGGCCAGCGCGGCGAGGACGACCGCGACTGCGAGCACGATCCCGGCTCTCCGCATCACCCCGATGGTCCCCACGGCGCCGACGAGGGTCAACCCTCCGGACGGCCAGCATTGGCCGCACTTGCCGTGGCCGGCGCGCCCGCGAGGGCCACGACCGCCTCGCCGGCCGCCGGGCCGGCCACCCGCCAGCGGTCGCCCTCGCGCTTGATCCGGGACGCCGCGCGGCGGCGCCACCAGGAGCTCACCTCGCTCGGCAGCGCGCACCACACGCCGGGGGCCCTCGTCGTCTCGGCGAGGAAGCGCCGGTAGGCCTCCACCCGCTCCGGCTCGATCATGTAGTCCGGGTGGGTGATCAGCAGCGCCATGCCGCCGCGCCCGCGGATCACCTCCGCCTTCTCGAGCCAGGCCGACTCGTCGCGCCGGAGGATCACGAAGAGGGTGTGGTCCTGCGGGAGCGTGATCGGGAGCTCCACGAGGTCGCCGTTCATGAACGGGAGCCAGCTACAGCAGCCGCCGCTCTGTGGCTCGAACGGGTCCGTGTCCGGGTACGACGAATCGTGGTCGAAGCCGAGCAGCGGCATCCACTCCCACCGGCGGTGCGTCGCCGGCGACCGGAAGCCGGTGGCCCGCCAGCGGTCGGCCCAC
>DATBJE010000193.1:0-12139 GCA_036556565.1 Gaiellaceae bacterium | reverse complement strand
CAGAGGTCCGGGTACGCGGTGTGGGCGATGCGGTCCCGGAACGCGAGAAGCTCGGCGAGCGCGCGCGGCGCGAACCAGTCGGCGAGGTACGGCGACGGGGCGGGGCGCTCGACCACGTCGCCGGCCACGGACAGGGCGACGACGTCCTCCAGCAGCGCCTCCCGGTCGTACTCGGCCGTCTTCACGCGCGCGAGGAGGTAGTTGAACGCCGAGATGTCACACCCGGCGCCGCGGGCGCCGAAGGCGTTCGCCTCGACGAGCGTCGTCCCCGAGCCCGCGAACGGGTCCCTGACGAGGTCGCCGGGACGCGCGTGGCGCCCGAGGACCGTCTCGACGAGCTGGGGCACGAACTTGCCCAGGTAGGGATGGAGCCGGTGGACGTGCTTCGTCCGCTCCCGCTCAGGCAGCTCGGCCTCGGACCACGAGAGCCCGAGGTCGATCTCGTCGTACAGCGCGGCCTGGGTGCGCACAGCTCCCGTGATTCGCCGCGAGCCCCCGAGAGCCTGCCTGCCGGTCTATGATCGTGCGCCATGAGCGCACCACTCGACGCCCTGCGCGCGGTCCCGCTCTTCTCCCGGCTCGACGAGGACGAGCTCGAGCTGCTCGCGAAGCAGATGCACGAGCGCCGGTTCCCCGAGGGCTCCGAGGTGACGAGGGAGGGATCGACAGGCGCCGGCTTCTTCGTCATCGCCGAGGGCAACGCGGACGTGACGGTCACCGGCGAGCACAAGGCGACTCTCGGGCCCGGCGACCACTTCGGGGAGATCGCCCTCATCGACGAGGGCGTCCGCTCGGCCTCGATCACCGCCGCCACCGATCTCCTCTGCTACGGAATGACCCCGTGGGAGTTTCGGCCCTTCGTCGAGGACCATCCGCAGGTCGGCTGGGCGTTCATGCGGGCGCTGGCGCAGCGCCTGCGCGAGGCGCAGGCCTGAGCGTCGCGGCGCTCAACGGCACCGAGCTCGCCTACGACCTGAGCGGAGACGGCTCTCCCGTCGTCCTCGTCCACGCCGGGGTGGGCGACCGTCGGCTCTGGGAACCGCAGGCGGACGCCTTCTCAGAGCGGCACCTCGTCCTCCGCCCCGACCTGCGCGGGTTCGGCGAGTCGCCCCTGCCTGGCGGGCCGTTCTCCTACGTCGACGACCTGCGCGCGCTGCTCGACCACGTCGGCATCGATCGCGCCGCCGTCGTCGGGAACTCCTTCGGCGGGAGGGTCGTCCTCGACTTCGCGCTCGTGCACCCGGAGCGGGTCGCCGCGCTCGTGCTCGTCGACGCGGCGCTTTCGGGCCACGAGAGCTGGCCCGCGTCGGAGGCCTTCGACGAGGAGGAGGACACGCTCCTCGACGCCGGGCGGCTGGACGAGGCGGTCGAGCTGAACCTCCGCACCTGGGTGGACGGCACCGGTCGCGACCCGGCAGCGGTTCCGGCCGAGCTGCGCCGCCGCGTGGGCGAGATGCAGCGCCGCGCCTTCGAGATCGTCGTCCCGGCGTTCGAGGCGTCCCCCCCGCCCGGGCCCGTGGGCTGGGCCGACCCCCCCACGGCGACGCGGCTCGCGGAGATCGGGGCGCCCACGCTCGTCGTCGTCGGCCGCTACGACGTCGAGGAGTTCAGGGCCATCTCCGACCGCCTCGCGGCGGAGATTCCCGGCGCGAGCAAGGCCGTCTTCGACGCGGCGCACCTCCCGGCTCTCGAGCGGCCGGACGAGTTCAACCGGCTCGTGCTCGACTTTCTCGAGGACGCGCTTCCAGTCGAGGCCGGATAAGCTGCCGGCTCCAGCAACGGAGGGGGTTGAATCCCAAGATGGGTTGGCTCGACAAGCTACTTGGCAGGGGCGAGGACGCGGCGTCGAAGGCGAAGGACGTCGGCGGCGACGCGGCGGACAAGGCCGGCGACATGGCCGGTGACGCCGGGCACAAGGCAGAGGACCTCGGCAGCGACGCGATGGACGCCGGCGAGAAGGCCGTCGACGAGGCGAAGGAGAGGCTGCCGGGCGGCTCCGAGGACGCGAGCGCCTAGCTAAGAACCTCTTTCGAACCGAGTTCTAGGCGATCCGCTCGACGCGCTCGTCCTCGTCGAGCTCCATCTCGGTCACGTCGGGCATGCGCTTCAGCATGGCGAACGTGAACCCCTCACGCGCGAGGAAGAGGAACCCGAGGCCGATCCCGACCGACGCCTCGACGGCCTGAAGGCCGATCCCGAACAGCAGGCCGTGCCCGTAGCTGACGCCGTAGGGCAACAGCGCCGCGGCGACGGCCGCCTGCACGAGGCCGATGTTGCCCGGCCAGAACGGGAAGACCATGACGAGGTTGATGATCACGAGGATCAGCGCGGCCATCGACACCGAGGCGTCGATCCCGAAGGCCATCAGCACGGCGAAGACGGCCGCAAGCTGAAGCGTCCAGCCGACGATCTGCAGGGCCACCGCTTCGAGCGCGGGCACCGGCCGGCGGAGGACGGCCAGACCCTGCCGCGCCATGTGGAGGACCCGGCGGAGGGCGCCGAGCTCCTGGGTGAGCGGGCGATGGTGCCGGCGGGCGACGAGGAAGCCGGCGAGAAGCAGCCCGAGCCCGATCCCCAGCACCACCCCGAGCACGGGCTCGGCCCAGTTCGGGATCGGCGCGGCGTAGAGCGTGAAGAGCACGAGCAGCACTGCCGCGACGACGTCGAACAGCCGGTGGGCGAAGACGGTGCCGAGAATCGCCGCCCACGTGCCCGGACGCCGGCGGACGTGGCGCGTGATGACCGCGACGCGCGCGAGCTCGCCGACGCGCCCGGGGAGGGCGGCGTTCCCGAGCAGCCCGACGCAGAAGGAGGAGAAAACGGTCCGGTTTCGGGGCCACGGCGGCGGGATCGCCTGCTTGATGACGATGCTCCAGGCGTACGCGCGAACCGCGGTGGAGAAGAGGTTGAGGAGCACGCCGGCGATGATCCACTTCCATTCGACCGCCCGGAACGCGCGCTCGATCGGGCCGACGTCGGGGGCCCGCCAGGCCGCCAGCGCAAGGAGCCCGAGCATGGGCACGGCGACGAGCGCGGCGCGCCCGAGGCGGGTCCTCGGCAGCCGGAGCCGTTTCAGGCGCTTCATGCCGCCACCCTGACGGCAGCCGGTGACGTCAGGCCTTCGTAGATCTCCAGCAGGCGTCGTCCGATGCGGTCCCACGAGTAGGGCTCTGCCGCCGCCCGCGCCGCGACGCCGAGCGCGCGCCGGCGATCATCGTCCTCGAGGAGCTCGATGAGCGCCGCGCCGAGAGCTTCGACGTCGCCCGGCGGGACGAGGATGCCGTTCTCGGGCCCGGCCACCTGCGAGTAGCCCTCGATGTCGGAGGCGACGACGGGCGTGGCGCACGAGAAGGCCTCCGTGAGCACCATGCCGAAGCTCTCGCCGCCGAGCGACGGCGCCACGAGCAGGCTGGCGGCCTGGAGCTCCGCGGTGAGCTCGTCGTCGTGGACGGCGCCCAGCAGGTCGATCCCCCCCAGCGAGAACCCGCGCCGCCGGGCAAGCCAGCGCACGGTGAGCGGATCGGCCCCGATGAGGCGAAGCCGGGCACCCGTGCGCTCGTGCACGCGAGGCCAGGCCTTCAGCAGGACGGGGAGCCCCTTGCGCGGCTCGTTGCGGCCGATGAAGACGACGTTGCCGTTGCGGTTCCCGGGATCGACCTCCGGCGGCAGCTCGACCCCGTTGGGGATGATCTCGAACGGGCCGCCGATGACCGGCTCCGCGGCTCGGCGGGCTGCGTCGGAGACCGCGATGCGATGGTCGATCCGGTCGCCGATGACGCCGTACATGACCTTCCCGGCCTGGTACCAGCCCAGCCGCTCGCCGGCCGAGTGGCACGTGGCGACGACCGGCCCGGGGAAGAGCGCGACGGCGATCGCCGAGAGCAGCGGCGCGAACGGCTCGTGGACGTGGACGACGTCGAAGCCTTCCTCCTCCCAGAACCGTCTCATCCGAACAACGGCCTGCGGGCTGAGGACGATGTTGGGGAGCGACGCGTTCGCCGGGACGATCACCGACCGGCCGACCGGGTGGACGTACTCCGGCGGCCGCGTGTGCCGGCCGAGCTTCGGATGGAGCAGCCACGTGAGCCGCCCCGGCGGGTCGTGCCCGATGACGATCCGGGCGTCGACGCCGAGGCGCCGGAGCGCCCGCGCCTGGTGGTCCGCGTGCTCCTGGACCCCGCCCCAGAAGGACCACGAGTACGGCACGACGATGCAGACCTTCACAGCGAAACCCTACCCGGCGGGGACGATTAGACTCGCCGGATGATCAAGCGGGCGCGGCGAATGGAGCCGGTTCGGGGGTTCGGCATCGACCGCGTGGCGGCCGCCGCCGACGAGCCCGCGAAGGCCGATCCCCGCTGGCCCGTCCTCCGCATGGAGAACCTCGACACGGATCTCCCCCTCCCGCCCGAGGCGATCCCGATCACGACGACGAGCCTCGAGACGCCGCCGGCGAACAGCTGGCTCCCGTTCACCGGCGACCACGACCTGCGCGCGGCGATCGGCGACTTCACCGCCGAGCGGACCGGCCACCGCTACGACCCCGAGCGCGAGATCGTCATCACGTGCGGCGGGATGGAGGGGCTGCTGAACGCGCTCCTCGTCACGGTCGACCCAGGCGACGAGGTGATCGTCACCGACCCGACGTACGCGGGCATCGTCAACCGCGTCCACCTCGCCGGCGGCACGCCCAGGCTCGTCCCGTTCGTCGTCGTCGGCGGCGAGTGGCGGCTCGACCGCGACGCGCTCGCGGCCGCGGTCGGGGACGGGACCGCGGGGATGCTCCTCATGAGCCCGTCGATGCCCTCCGGCGGGACCTTCGACGCGGACGACTGGCGCCTGATCTGCGACCTCTGCCGCGAGCGCGACCTGTTCCTCATCTACGACGCGGCGATGGAGCGGCTGCTCTTCGACGGCCGCCCGCTCGTCCACCCGCTCCACCACGACGGCATGGCCGAGCGGACGATCGTCGTCGGCTCGCTCTCGAAGGAGCACCGCATGATCGGCTGGCGGGTCGGCTGGGTGGCGGGACCGGCGGAGACCGTCGAGGACGCGGGCTGGGCCCACGTCTACAACACGACGACGCCGGTCGGGCTCTCCCGCGCGGCGGGCGCCGCCGTCCTGCGCGGGGACCAGGGACACGTCGCCGAGTGCGTCGCCGAGCTCGAGCGGCGCCGGGACGCCATGCTCGCCGGGCTGCCCGACTGGCCCTTCGTTCGTCCCGGCGGCGGGTGGTCGCTGCTCCTCGACGTCGCCTCGCTCGGGCTCGACCCGCACGAGGCCTCGCGCGCGCTCCTCGAGGAGAGCGCGATCGCGGCGACGGCCATGGTCGGCTGGGGCGGGCCGGTCGCCGGGCGGCACGTGCGCTTCGTCTTCAGCGCCGAGCCGGTCGAGCGCCTCGAGACGATCCCCGAGCGCGTCGCCGGCGGGACGATCGCCGCGGCCGTCGAGCAGCGGGGCTAGGCGTGTCGGACGAGAGCCTCGCCCTCGTCGCCGACCTGAGCCGCGAGGGGCTCGCCGAGCTGCACACGCACCTCGGCGGCTCCGTCCATCCGGCGGTCATGTGGACGCTCGCCCACGAGCAGGGGATCGCGCTCCCCGTCAGGGACTACTGGGACTTCGTCGAGCTCGTGACGGTCGATCCGCGCGGCGTGAAGGGCCTGCCCGAGCTCGACGCGATCTACAAGTGGACGGAGCTCATCCAGTCGAGCCCGATCGCGGTCGAGCTCTCGGTCCACGGCGCGATCGGCGGCGCGTACCGCACGCAGAACATCACGACGCTCGAGCTTCGCTTCAACCCGATGAAAAGGAACCGTGGCGGCGAGCGCGACCTCGACCACATCATCATGGCGGCCACGCGCGGTCTCGACCGCGCCCGTCTCGAGTACCCCCAGGTGCGCGCGGGCCTGATCCTGATGATGGACCGCACGTTCACCCACGAGCAGAACGAGGTCATCGTCGAGAAGGCGATCCGCTACGCCGACCGGGGCATCGTCGGCGTCGACATCGCCGGCCCCCGGCCGGACGGCGGCGCCTACCCCTACCGCGAGCTTGCGCCGCTCGTGGACGAGGCTCGCGCGGCGGGGCTCGGGGTGACGATCCACGTCGGCGAGGAGGGCGGCCGGCACGGCATCGAGGAGATCGGCGAGGTCGTCGAGCACCTGCGCCCGGAGCGCATCGGCCACGGGATCCTCGCCGCGCAGGACGAGGAGACCATGCGCGCCCTCCGCGAGCGCGGGACCGTCCTCGAGATCTGCCCGAGCTCGAACCTCCTGACGGGAGCGCTCCGCGACGAGGGCGAGCTGCGCGACACCGTGCGCGCCTTCGCAGACGGCGGCGTCTCGTTCACGATCGCCACCGACGGGCCGGAGATGATGCAGACTCACCTCCGCGACGAGCTCGCGCTCCTGCTCCGCATCGGCGGGCTCGAGCCGGACGAGGTCGCGCAGGTCAACGCGCGCGGCCACGCCGCCGCCTTCGTACGCCCGCGGGCGTAGGGCGCAGGTTCGCCCTCTAAGCCAATAGCCGCCCGCCCGGGCGCTTGCCAAGATCGCCCACATGATCAGCGTCTACGGCGGAATCCGGTTCACCGAGCGTCAACGACAGGTCGTCCGACTGATCGCGGTGGGGTGCTCGAACCTCGAGATCGCCGACCGTCTCGGCGTGTCCCCTCGCACCGCCAAGGCTCACTCGGACGTCCTTCGCGGCAAGCTCGGCGTCAGCCGGCGGAGACAGATCCCGGCCGCCTACCGAGAGGCGACGGGAGAGAACCCTCTCGAAGGCCTCGAGCCGTCCCTCGGCGTGCGCGACGACTCCCGCACGCTGCTCTGATCGGCCTCGAGGAGCGAAAGCCCCGCGCCCGCGGCTCGCGCCAAGGGCGCGGGCGCCTTCCCGGCCGGCCGGTGGAAGGGGTTCCTCCGACGCGCTAGGCTCACACCCCCGACACGGGAGCGAAAGCAGTGACGGACACTCAGGGCGCCGTCCTCACACCGCTCTTCCGGCAGCACACCCGCCGACCGCGACTGACCGAGCTCCTCGACGAGGCAACGGCCCAGGCGATCCTCGTCACCGCGCCGGCGGGCTACGGGAAGACAACCCTCGCCCAGGAGTGGCTCCAGGGCCGCGACGACGTCGCCTGGTACCAGGCCACGCCGGCCTCGGCCGACCTGGCGGCGCTCTCGACCGGCCTGGCGAGCGCCGTCGCGCACCTCGTCCCGGATGCCGGCGAGCGCGTGCGCCAGCGCCTCCGCGTCGGCGACGAGACGGAACGCCTGGCGCGGCCCCTGGCCGAGCTCCTCGCCGAGGACCTCGAGCCCTGGCCCACCGACGGGATCATCGTCCTCGACGACTACCACCTCGTCGCCGAGTCGAAGCCCGTCGAGGAGTTCGTCGACTGGCTCCTCATGCTCGCCCGGATCCGCGTCGTCGTCACCAGCCGGCGACGGCCGTCCTGGGCGACGGCCCGCCGCTTCCTCTACGGGGAGGCGGTCGAGATCGACCGCGAGCAGCTCGCCATGACCGACGACGAGGCGGCCCGCGTGCTCGAGGGGCGCTCGACCGACTCGGTGCGGGCGCTCGTCCGCCAGGCCGAAGGCTGGCCCGCGCTGATAGGCCTCGCCGCCCTCTCGGCCGACCTCGAGTTTCCGCCGGAGAAGGTCTCGGACTCCCTCTATCGCTACTTCGCCGAGGAGGTCTTCCGCCGCGAGCCGCCCGAGGTTCAGCGGTTCATGCTCCTCGCGTCCATACCCGTGTCTCTCGACGCCCGCGTCGCCCGCGACGTCCTCGGCCTGTCCGATCCGGAGGCCAGGCTCGAGCGCCTGCGCGACGACGGGCTCGTGCAGCAGTCACCGGGAGGCGACCTCCGATTCCATCCTCTCCTGCGCGAGTTCCACCACGCGCGGTTGCTCGCCGAGGACCCGGAGACGTTCGTCGAGAAGGCCCAGGTGGTCATCGACGACGCGGCCGAGCACGGGCGCTGGGAGGAGGCGTTCCAGCTCTCGCTCCAGATCGACCGTGTCGGCGAGGCAGCCGAGATCGCCGGCCGCGCCGCCCGCAGCCTCCTGGCGTCGGGTCAGAGCGAGACGCTCGAGAAGTGGCTCTCGGCCTGCGGCGCCGCGGCTGTCACGGTTCCCGGAGCCGCCCTCGCCCGCGCCGAGCTCCTGATCCGCAAGGGCGAAATGGCAGCCGCAACCGCCATAGCTCAGGACGCCATTGGCCGGTTGGCGACCGATCACGCCGATCTTCCTAGAGGGTGCAACATCCTTGGGCGAGCCTTGCACTTCACCTCACGTGAAGACGACGCCTTCGTCGCGTTTCAACGGGCGAGCGAGCTTGCCCGTGAGGATGACGACCACAAGGACGCTCTCTGGGGGCTCGTCCTGACCGCCACAGAAATTGCCCCTGACACGATTCCTGATTACCTCGAGGAACTAAGTTCGCGGTACTCCGACGATCTTGATGTTCGATTCAGACTTACTGTCGGACGCTTCGCCCGGGCAGAACAGAGCCCATCCATCGCCGATGAGTGGGCTCAGTTCGAGGGTCTCCTCCCGTCCCTAGAGCATTCGAAGGATCCGATCGCAGCGTCTAGTTTCCTCGCTACCGCTGCGTCTTTCGCAAAGCTGCGTGGACGGTATGCCGTAGCCCGCGAACTGGCACAGCAAGCACTCTCCATCTGCAGCGATCTTCGTCTGGACTTCGGTCGAGCGGCTTGCCTCGCCTACCTGGCCGAGGCCGAGATCGGCCTCCGCCAATTCGCAGAAGCATCCCGGACGCTTCGCTCGTTCACGCAGAGTCGTCTTCGGAAAGAGGATCCGTATCTCTACGTCGAGGGCGTCCGAATTGCTGCATGCCTGCTGGCGTCGAAGGGGGCCATCGGTGATGCGCTTGCCACTGAAAAGAGTCTCCCCCAGGGACCTCTTCCGTCCCGAGCGCTCGGTGTCTATCTCGGCAGCATGGCGATCATCCGCGCGGCTGCCGGGGAGACAACCAGAGCGAAAGCCGATGGCACCATGGCTCGCCAGCACAGTAGGAACATTGAAGCGCGCTACTGCTCAAAGCTCAGCGAGGCGATCGTCGCTGGCGTCGAAGGCAGGTCGGACGAGTTTCGCAGGCACGCAGGGGACGCAATTCTCGCCTGCGGAGATGCCGACTACCTGGACGGCCTTGTTCTCTCGTACCGCGTCTATCCGCGGCTTCTCGAGGCGGGAGAGGACAATGGGGAAGTTGCACGAGTTCTGAGAGCTGCGTTGTCAATGAGCAATGATCACAGGCTCGCCCGGAAAACAGGGCTTGAACTCCCATCTGAGATGCCAGTCGGCGCCCTTGGAGCACTCACCGCGCGCGAACTGGAGGTCGTAGAGCTTCTTTCAGAGGGACTCACGAATCAAGAGATCGCTGGGCGTCTGTTTATCGAGGTCAGCACCACCAAAGTGCACGTTCGCCACATTCTCGACAAGTTCGGCGTCCCGAACCGCATCAAGGCGGTTCTGATGGCGCGCGAACTCTTGGCAGAGGATGAGATGGTCAGGCTACGCCAGCCGCAACACGTGGAAGCAGGGCCGGCTGGCGCTGAGCCTCGATCGTGAAGTCTGAGCGAGCACCTGAGAGGTAGGTCTCGCTCGCGCTGGCAAGGATCGCCTCGAAGGCGGCAACTACAGTTGTATCGAACTGCGTTCCTGTCGCCTGCGCGAGACGGAATCGAGCCACGCGGCTCGGCATCGCATCCCGATAAGGACGACCCGACGTCATTGCGTTGTAGGCATCCGCCACGGCGATGATGCGAGAGAGAAGTGGGATCTCGTCACCGCGCACCCTGTCCGGATATCCGTTGCCGTCCACGCGCTCGTGGTGATGGCGAACGATGCGAGCGATCTCCGCGTAGTCGTCGACCTTCGCGAGGATCCGTTCACCGATCGCCGAGTGCTCCTCCATGCGACGACGCTCCTCCAGTGTCAGCGCACCTGGCTTCTCGAGAAGCCCAGCCGGCAGGCCGACCTTGCCGATGTCATGGACAAGCCCACACAGATGAGCCATCCGCTGTTCCTCATGGCTCAGGCCCAGACGGGACGCAATGTCTCGGGCGTAGACGGCAACCGCCGCCGAATGGCCAGCGGTGTACTGATCTCGGGCATCTAGAGCGGCGACGAGTGCCGTGGCGAACGACAGATTTGCCCGCTCAAGACGTTCCTTCGCCAGCTGGAGCTTCTCGGTCGTCTCGCGCTGCTCGCGATAGAGGCCGTGAAGCTGTTGTGCAGCCATCGCCGGTGCGAAGAAGAGCGCCAGGCTCCAGATCGACAACTCCTGGTACGCGAACACGAGGATGACAATCAGCGGGCCATGAATCGGCACGGTCCCGAGAAGGATGGGCCTGATCGATTGAAGGTGGCCGCGGCAATCGCCAGTCCCGCGAATCGAAACGACCAGAGAGCCGAGGCCCGCATCGATCGTCGCCTCCGTGAGTAGGGCGAGTCCAACCGCCAAGCAGAGTCGTCCGAATGAGGGCTCGTCTCCCAGCACTAACAGCGCGGTGACACCGGCGAACCCTCCTGCAAGTGTTCTCATGCAGGTCCAGATCAGCCAACGAATGTACGGTCGCCCGAAGTCAGCTACCAGCCCCAGCGCGGCAACTGCCATGGCTCCTAGTGGGCCGAAAGCAACTGCTGCAAAGACGACTGGCAGCAACGACACAGTCACTTCCAGGTTTGGGCTGACCCGAACAGGCCGACGCTCCGCCAGGGCAGCCAGGGCCCCGAGGGCAAGAATCGCCCAAATCGGCCCGACTGGGGTGCCTAGACGAATCAAGAAGAATGCGAGGACAACGCAGGACGCTGTGAGTCCTGCGGCAAAGACAAAGAGCGGGTATGACGCTGGCCTGCCAGTTCTCATGGAAGCCGCCGTTGCGCCTAGACCCGAGCGAAAAATCTCCGCAAAAGTACTCAAAGGTGCTTGCCCATCCCCCAAAAGGGGTATAGAATCGCCGTCGCCGTCGTCTCCTGGAGTGAGAGGAGTCTCAGTGCTGTACGGAAACACTCGACGCGTTCTGGCTTTGCTTGCATGGGCGGCCTCCGTAGCTGCTCTCGCGGGATCCAGCAAGCCCTGGTAAACCTCCCGAAGTCTTAGCTTTCCCACAGGTGTCCACATCCCTCCGACGAGGGATTTCAACAGTCTGTGGATAAGCGTGGAAGACCCGGTCGCCCAGTACGACGCGGGGGGTCTTCTGCCGCTTGAAACCTCAGAGCTCGGTTCACAATGAGCCTCGTCGCCGGGGCGTTCCTGGGCGAGCGCGAGGCAAGGACGCAGGGAGCGCTCGTATTCGAGCTCTTTAGGAGATGATGCTGCGGCGGAAGCCGATGGCGACGGCGTGGGCGCGGCTTCGCGCCTGCAGCTTGGCCAGCAGGTGGCGAACGTGGGACTTCACCGTCTCCTCCGAGAGGAAGAGGCGCTGGCCGATCTCGCGGTTGACCAGGCCGTCCGAGATGAGCTGCAGAACCTCGATCTCGCGCATCGTCGGCTCCTGCTCGAGCTCCCGCATCGGCTGTGTGAGCGGGATCACGTCGGCGCTCTGACCACGGCTGTTCCGACGCGCGGCGACCTCGTCGAAGCGGCGTGAGTGGTCCAGGTACCGGCTCAGGATGTTCTTACGCTCGGCGGCGTCCATAGGGCCATAGGATCGACACAGGCCCCTGTGGACAACACACCACAAAGAGGGATGACCCTCTAACCCTCTTGGCTAGGTGATCGGCGGCTCGTAGGCGGTAACGGGAAGCTGCTCCTCGAAGACCGCCTCGACCTCGTGCGGCTCGATCCTTCCCGCCTTGATGTCCTCGGCCCAGTGGCAGGCGACGACGTGGCCGCTTGCGATCTTCCTGAGCGCCGGCTCCTCCTCGCGACAGCGGGACGGCTGGACGTACGGGCACCGCGTGTGGAACCGGCATGCCGGCGGCGGGTTCGCCGGGCTGGGCAGGTCGCCGGCGAGGAGGATCGTCTCGCGCTCCCGCTCGACCTCCGGATCGGGGATCGGGACGGCCGAGAGGAGCGAGATCGTGTACGGGTGGAGCGGGCTGTCGTAGAGCTCCTCCGCGGGCGAGATCTCGACGATCTTGCCCAGGTACATGACCGCGATCCGGTCGGAGATGTG
>DATBJE010000192.1:0-5179 GCA_036556565.1 Gaiellaceae bacterium | reverse complement strand
GGGGTACTACGAGATGAGCCCCGACCACAACGCGATCGTCGGGGAGGCCGAGCAGCCCCGCCGCTTCCTCTACGCGACCGGCTTCTCGGGCCACGGCTTCCAGCAGGCGCCCGCCGTCGGCGAGCACCTCGCCGAGCTCATTGCCGGCCGGGAGCCGACCCTCGACCTCTCGCCGCTCTCCCTCGACCGCTTCGCCGAGGGAGGAGCGCAGCGGCGCGAGACCTTCGTGGTCTAGTGCGACTGTTCGTTCTCGCGCGCCACGGCGAGTCGACGCTCAACGTCGAGCGGCGCGTGAACGGCGACCCGACCGTGGAGGTCCCTCTCACCGAGCGGGGCGAGGAGGAGGCACGGTCGCTCGGGCACCAGGTCTCCGAGGTGCCGCTCGACGCGTGCGTGCACACGCGGTTCCCGCGCAGCCGCCTGACCGCCGAGCTCGCGCTCGGCGAGCGGGTCGACGTCCCGCTCGTCGAGGAGCCGCTCCTCGACGACATCGACGTCGGCTCCCTGGAGGGAGAGCCTGTCGAGCGCTACCGGGAGTGGAAGCACGGGCACGCCCGCGACGTGCCGTTCCCGGACGGGGAGAGCCTCGACGACGCCGCGCGCCGCTACGGGGAAGCCTTCCGGCGCCTGCTGGGAAGCCGGCACCGCAGCGTGCTCGTCGTCTGCCACGAGATCCCGGTGCGCTACGCGCTGAACGGCGCCTCCGGCTCCGACTCGCTCGACGGGCCGGCCCACGAGATCGGCAACGCGGTGCCCTTCCTCTTCGACGAGGACGCCCTCGAGCGGGCCGTCAGGGGGATCGAGCGCGTGGTCGGTAGGATTCTTGGAGACCGGGGAGTCGCTTCCTAGCGGCTGAGAGGGGGCTACGGAGCCCCGACCCGCCGAACCTGATCTGGGTCATGCCAGCGAAGGGAGGCGAGATGGAACCGTCGGAGCGCACCTGGGGCGTCGCCCCCGTTCCCGACCGGCTGCGCGCCCTCTCGCTCCTCGACGTCGGGCTCCTGTGGGGCAACCTCGGCATCAGCCTGCTCGTCCTCTTCACGGGGACGTTCCTCGCCGGCCTCGGCCTCCAGCGCGCACTTCTCGCCACCCTCGTCGGCGCCGTGCTCGGGACGGCGCTGCTCGGCCTCGCCGGGCTGATCGGCTTCGACCGCCGCGTCCCGGGCATGGTGCTCCTCCGCGACCCGCTCGGGCATCGCGGCTCCTACGTCCCGACCGGGCTGAACGTCGCCCAGAACCTCGGCTGGGCGGTCTTCGAGCTCTACGTCATGTCGCTGGCCGCGAGCGCGCTGGCCGAGGAGGCCTTCGGCGTCTCGCAGCGCTGGCCGTGGGTGCTCGCGTTCGCCGCGCTCACCACCTGGCTCGCGCTGGCGGGACCGATCTCCTTCGTGCGACGCTACGTGCGCCGCTTCGCGATCTGGGTCGTGGGCGCCTCGGTCGGCTACCTCGTCTGGTGGGCGGTCCGCGGGGCGGACGGCGGTCTCTGGTCGGCCGGCGGCGAGGGAGGGATCACGTTCTGGCAGGGGGTCGACCTGACCGTCGCGATGGCGGCCTCGTGGCTGCCGCTCGCCGCCGACTACACCCGCTTCTCGCGCAGCGGCCGCGCCGCGTTCTGGGGGACGGCCGCCGGCTACTTCGTCCCGCTCGTCCTCCTCTACGGCCTCGGCGCCTTGCTCGCGCTCTCGCGGGGGCTGGCCGAGCCGGGGGCCATCTTCACCGCGATCGCCGCCGGCGGGGTCGGGAGCGCGGTCGCCCTCCTGGCGCTCACCGTCGACGAGTCTGACGAGCCCTTCGCCAACGTCTACTCGGCCGCCGTCTCCCTCCAGAACGTCGTCCCGGGGGCCTCGCAGCGGCTGCTCGTCCTCCTCGTCGCCGGGACGGCCACGCTGGGGGCCCTGTTCGTGGACATCGTCGCCTACGAGACCTTCCTGCTCCTCCTCGGGTCGTTCTTCGTCCCGCTGTTCGGCGTCCTGGCCGCAGACTTCCTGCTCGGGGCGGGGCGACCCGTCGCCGTGCGCTGGAGCGGCCTCGCCGCCTGGGCCGCCGGGTTCGTCCTCTACCAGTGGATCCAGCCGACGGGGCCGGCGTGGTGGACCGAGCGGGTCGCCGACGCGCCCGGGGCGGGCGACCTGACCGTCGGCGCCTCGCTGCCGGCGTTCGCTCTCGCCTTCGCCCTGTACGCGGGCGTACGCTCCGCGCATGCGCCGCTTGGGCGTCGTCGGGCTCGTCTCGCTGGATCGCGTTGACGGGGGCATCCCCCGGCTCGGCGGCGCGCCCGTGTACGCAGCCCGCGTCGTCCGCCTGCTCGGCCAGGCGGCGATCGTGGCGACGAAGGTGGCCGACGAGGACCGGTCGCGGCTCGCCGCGCTCGGGATTCCCG
This sequence comes from Gaiellaceae bacterium, assembly GCA_036556565.1. Lineage (GTDB taxonomy): Bacteria > Actinomycetota > Thermoleophilia > Gaiellales > Gaiellaceae > JAIBJN01. The sequence goes on along the minus strand of DATBJE010000192.1, from coordinate 2,799 downwards.
TCGTGGCGCATCCCGCGGAGCGCACGATCGGCTTCCGGATCGAGAACGACGGCGACCGCCGGCACATGGAGATCGACCCGCTCGGCGAGCCATGGACGCCCGCGGACGTCCGCGAGTGGCTCGCCGCGGCGCTCGCCGGCGTCGACTGGGTCCACGCCGGCGCCCTGACGCGCGCGGACTTCCCGCCCGAGACGCTCGCGGCGCTTTCCCGCGGCCACGTTCTCTGCCTCGACGGCCAGGCGCTCGTCCGCCGGGCGCAGGTCGGCGAGCTCGTCCTCGACGACGACTACGACCCCGAGCTCCTCCGCCACGTGGACGTCCTCAAGCTCGCGCGCGAGGAGCTCGATGCGCTCGGGCTCGAGCTGGTGGAAGGCTCGATCGCGTCGCTGGGCGTGCGCGAGGTCGTCATCACCCTCGGGGCGGGCGGCGTCGTCGTGTACGCCGACGGGCTGGCGGAGCACGTCCCCACGATCCCGCTCGAGGGCGTCGATCCCACGGGCGCAGGCGACTCCTGGACCACGGCCTACCTCGGCTACCGGCGCCAGCGCCACTCGCCCGTGTCGGCCGCGCGACTCGCGAACGCGGCGCTGACCGCGATCCTCGGCGGCCGGAACGGAGGGTGAGGCCGTTGATCGTCATCGCCGGCTGCGACGACGGGACGTACCTCGTCGAGATCGGCCCGAGCGCCGAGGAGGACCAGCTCGCAGGCCGGCAGCCGGGAGCCGCCGTCGAGCGCGAGCGGCCCCTCGGCCTCGCGCCGTCCTGGGCGGCGGGCCAGGTGCTCGACGTCGACGCCCGGGGCCCGACCATCGTCCTGCTCCTCGACCGTCGCCCGCCCCTGCTCGTCTCCCACGACAGCGGGGTCACCTGGAGCGAGCGCGGCGCCGGCCTCCCACCCGGCCGCGCGGTCGCGCTCGGCGAGAACCCCGACCACGTCCTCTACGGGGCCCGCAACCGCCTCCACGTCTCGGGCGACGGCGGCCGCTTCTGGCGCGCCCTCGGGGTCGAGCTCCCCGAGATCCACGACGTCGCGTGGGGCGGCTAGCCCCCGTCCGCTCGGGCCACGGCCGGGGTCTGACCCCGGACATGCCTCTTTCGGCCGCGTTGTCGCTGGTGCTTGACCGCGTCGGCCTCAACCCGGTCCGACACGCCCACCCGCCTGTTTCCAGCCATCGGTGTTCTGGTGAGCCACGGAATACCGTCCTGATTCGACACGGCCGGGGTCTGACCCCGGACATGCCCCTTCAGGGCTAGAGCCGGAACTCGCCGCGCGCGACGATGACCGCCGAGCCGCCGACCTCGACCGTCTCCACCCTGTCGGGCGAGCCGTCGACCCGCGCGTAGAGCGTGCTCGGGCGGCCGATCTCCGCGCCCTGGGCGATTGCGATCTCCTCGCCGAAGGCGACGCGCCCGTGCCGCGCGAGGTGCAGGGCGAGCGGGCCGGCGGCCGACCCGGTGGCGGGATCTTCGGGAACGCCGTCGCCCGGCGCGAACATGCGCGTCTTCCAGCGCGTCCCCGAGCCGGCCGTGCAGTTCGCATGCACGCTGCCCATGACGCGCCCGACGGCGCCGAGGTCGGGCTGGACGGCAGCCACGGCCTCCTCGTCGGGGAGAAGCACGTAGACGTTGCCGACGCCGGACTCGTACAGGTCGAGCGGGAGTTCCGACGACTCGACCCCCAGCGCCGCGAGGAGCTGGTCCCCGGCCGCGAAGGGCTCTACGGACGGGATCGGCTGCTGCATACGGCCGAAGACGATCCGCGCGCCGTCGCGCTCCAGCGCGACCGGGACGAGGCCCTTCCCCGTCTCGAGCCGGATCTCCGGCAGCTGAAGAGGGCCGGCGAGGACGAACGCCGTCCCGAGCACGGGATGCCCGGCGAAGGGGAGCTCGGACACCGGCGTGAAGATCCGGATCCGCGCATGGCCGTCGGCCTCGGGCGGATAGACGAACACCGTCTCGGAGAAGTTGATCTCGCGCGCGAGCGGCTGCAGCTGCGACACCGGGATCTCCCGCGCATCGGTGAAGACCGCGAGCTGGTTGCCCTCGAGCGGGGCGTCGGTGAAGACGTCGGCGACGACGAAGCGGTAGGCGGCCACGCCGGGACTCTAGACCGTCGCTCGCCGGCTGAGCTCGAAGACGAGCTCGAGCCCGTCCTCCTCGTCCCACTGGTCGCCGGTCTGGACGAACCCGAGCCTGTGGACGATCGCGAGCGAGGGCGCGTTGCCGGGCGAGACCGACGCGACGAAGTCGTGGATGCCCTGGCCCTCCGCCCAGCCCATGAGCGCCTCGGCGGCCTCGGTCGCGTAGCCGCGACCCCGGTATTCCGGGAAGACCGAGTAGCCGAGCTCGACCTTTCCCGCCGCGAGGCCCTGCGTCCCCGGGGCGCCGTGGAAGCCCGCGTGCCCGATCATCGCCCCCTCCTCCCGGAGGACGAGCGCGCGCACGAGCCAGCGCTGCACCTCGGGGTCTTTCCGCATCTGCTCGAGGCGCCGCCGCAAGAAGCCCAGGTCGCCCTCGTCCGGCGGCTCCGCGGGAATCGCGGCGCCGAGCGCCGTCTCGGCGTCCGCCCGCCGGTCCTCGATCACCGCCTCCATGAACGCGGGCGACATCGACACGAGGTCGAGCCGCTCCGCGTGGATGATGGGGACGTCCACGAAACGACGGTAGCGGACAGGTGCGCCGATATCCTCGTCCGTCGGTGAGCGCGATCACGGTCTCGGGCCTGCGCAAGGCGTACGGGGGGCGAGAGGTCCTGCACGGGATCTCGTTCGCGGTCGAGCAGGGCGAGGTCTTCGCCCT
>DATBJE010000191.1:0-4580 GCA_036556565.1 Gaiellaceae bacterium | reverse complement strand
TCCTCGCGGAGGAGCTTGCCGTCCTGGAAGACCTTGCGGTGGACGTTCACGTCGAAGCCGGGGCCGCCGGCCGACGTCGTCGTGAGCGAGTTGGGCGCCGCCGAGGGGTCGACCGCGTACTGGAGCTTCGGCTGCGTGTAGCTCGTCGGCGAGCTCGTCGTCGAGACGACCTTCCGCCCCTGCCTCGTCCCGTAGAAGCTGACGGTGAACGTGGAGTCCGTGTACGTGACCTTGATGAGCACTGCGTGCTCGAGGTCGTTCTTGAACACGAGGTCGGGGCCACCCCAGGACACCGTCGCGTCGCGGCCCAGCGGGTAGTGGCTGATGTAGAAGGAGTGGTTCGTCCGCTGCTTGATCGGGAGGCCCGCCTCGAACGCGGCGTTGAAGACCGTCGTCGCCGTCTGGCAGACGCCGCCGCCGATCGACGGGATGAGGACGCCGCCGAAGATCATCTGGCCCTCGCGGAAGCCGCGCTCGACCGTTCGCGGGCCGACCTCCTTGTTGTAGGAGAACGTCTGACCCGCCTTCACGATCGTCCCGTCGAGGTAGTCGCCGAGGAGATGGACGTTCCAGATGCGGTTGGCCGACGACTCGCCCATGTCGGTCGTGAAGGTCGAGATCCGCTTGTGGATGCCGAGCGCCTTCGCCTCCTTCGTGGTGAAGTCGGCCGGCAGCTTCGTGAGCGCGATCGGGGCGATGCGGACGCCCGGCTCGAGGGCGGCGGCGAGGACGGCGGCCTGCGCGCGCCCGGTGTCCAGGGTCGTGCCCGGTCGCGCCTTGACGACGCGGACGCGCTTGCCGACGACCTTGAAGCCCGCGTCGACCGGGTCCTTCGTCCGCGCCTTCACGAGCGGGAGGAGCGCGTCGCGCAGGCCCTCGTCGTCGAGCGCGACCCGGTAGGTGCCGGCGTCCCGCTCGAACCGGATGAGCGCGGCGAGGTCGGCGGGCGCGAGCGCCCCGACGCGCTTGTGCCTGAAGCGGACGCCCACGGGCGCAGCGACGACGGTCTCGGCCTGGAGGGCGATCGCCCGGGCCTCGTCCGTCGTGATCGACGGCTGGACCGTCTGGACGTCGGCGGAGACGGCGCCGGCGCCGAGGAGCGCGACCGAGCGGATTGAGTCGAGCAGCGTGTCGACGTCGACCTCGGTGCCCGTACGGCCCGGCTCGACGACGACCTGCGTCCCGTCCATCTCGAGCGTCGCGTTCACGGGCCGGTCGGTGGCGCCGTCCAGGATCGTCTGGAGCTTGCGGCGCTCGGCGGGCCGAAGGTCGAGCACGGGCTCGACGTCCTTGCCGAACGCGAACGGAGCGAGAAGGGCGCCAAGCCGCGCCTGAGCCGACTCGCGGCCGGCCTGGTACGCGCGCTGCTCGGTCGCGGCGGCGTCGAGCGACCAGATCTGGTCGGGCCTGACGACGAAGCTTCCCTCGCCGACGCTGACCCGCACGGGTCGGTTGAGACGCGGCTCGAGCCGCGTCTCGATCTTCGCCTGGGCCTCCGCGGCGGACAGGCCGCCGACGTCCACGCTCGCGACGGTGATCCCCGGCAGGACCGCGTTCCTGAACGAGAGCGCGCGGGCGAGGGTGTACACCCCTGCGGCCGCGAGCAGGAATGCGAGGAACAGCGCGATCGTGGCCGGCCAGCTCAGGCGCCGGATCGGTCGCGTGAGCCTGGCAGCGATCTCGGTCATGAACACCGGAGGTTAGCGAGAAACGCGGTCACTATCATGGGCGTCCCGTGCCTCCGAACCCCCTTCGCGAGCTGCCCTCCGTGGACGAGCTGGCCGGGCGAGAGGAGCTCGCCCCGCTCGTCGAGCGCCACGGGCGCTCGCTCGTCGTCGCTGCGGCCCGTGCGGCGCTCGAGCGCGCCCGCGAGGACATCGCCGCGGGCTTCCTGGCCGGCGACCTCGTCGCCCGGACGGCAGCCGAGCTGGAGGCCCGCCTCATGCCCAGCCTGCGCCGCGTCATCAACGCGACCGGCGTCGTCGTCCACACGAACCTCGGCCGCGCGCCGCTCTCCGACGCGGCCCTCCAGCGCGTGCGCGAGACTGCGAGCGGATATTCGAACCTCGAGTACGACGTCGGCGCGGGGAGCCGCGGCTCCCGCCAGGACCACGTGGCCGCCGCGCTCCGCGAGCTGACCGGCGCGGAGGCGGCGCTCGTCGTCAACAACAACGCCGCCGCGGTCCTTCTCGCCCTCGCCGCGCTCGCGGAGGGCCTCGAGGTGATCGTCTCCCGCGGCGAGCTCATCGAGATCGGCGACGGCTTCCGCATCCCCGACGTGCTCGCACGCTCCGGGGCGACGCTCGTCGAGGTGGGGACGACGAACCGGACGCGGCTCGCCGACTACGAGCGCGCGATCACGGAGCGCACGGCGGTGCTGCTCCGCGTCCACCAGTCGAATTTCCGCATGGTCGGCTTCACGGAGCGCGCCGGCGCCCGCGACCTCGCCCGGCTCGCGGACCGGCACGGCCTCGCGCTCGTGGACGACCTCGGCTCGGGGGCCCTCGTCGAGATCGCCGACGAGCCCACCGCGCGGGCGAGCCTCGAGACGGGCGCGCACGTCGTCACCTTCTCCGGCGACAAGCTCCTCGGCGGCCCGCAGGCGGGCATCGCCGTCGGGCGGGGAGACCTCCTCGAGCGCATGCGGCGGCACCCGCTCCAGCGCGCGCTGCGGCCCGACAAGCTCACCCTGGCCGCGCTCGAGGGCACCCTGGCGGCGTACCGCGCGGGGAGCCGCGACCTCCCCGTCCTCCGGATGCTCGACGAGCCGGCCGAGGCGGTGCGCGCCCGCGCCGAGCGGCTGGCCGAGCTGACCGGCGGGACCGTGCAGGAGACGGTGGCCCGCTCGGGCGGCGGGGCGCTCCCGCTCGCGGAGATCCCGAGCTTCGCGTGCGCGCTCCCGCTCGAGCTCGCGGAGCCGCTCCGGCTGGGCGAGCCCTCCGTCGTCGGCATCGCGCGCGACGACATGCTCCTGCTCGACTGCCGGACGCTCTCGGACGCCGAGGTCGAGGAGGTCGCGGGGGCCGTTCGCCGGTGCCGCTGACCGTCGGCACCGCCGGCCACATCGACCACGGCAAGACCTGGCTCGTCCGGGCGCTGACGGGCAAGGACACCGACCGCCTGCCGGAGGAGCAGGAGCGCGGGATCTCCATCGACCTCGGCTACGCGCCGCTCGATCTCCCGGACGGCCGGCGGCTCTCCCTCGTGGACGTGCCGGGCCACGAGCGCTTCGTCAGGAACATGGTCGCCGGGGCCACCGGCATCGATCTCTTCCTCCTCGTGATCGACGCCGGCGAGGGTGCCCGAGCCCAGACGGAGGAGCACCTGGCGATCATCCGGCTGCTCGGGATCGAGCAGGGCGTCGTCGCCGTCACGAAGGTGGACGCGGTGGACGACGAGACGCGCGAGCTCGCGCTGGAGGAGGCGCGGGAGCTCGTCCCCGGGGCGGTCGTCGTCGCGACGAGCGCCCGCACGGGCGAGGGCCTCGACGAGCTGCGGGCCGCGCTGGCCGAGGTCGCCGACCGCGTCGAGCAGCGGCCGTCGACTCTTCCCACGCGGCTCCTCGTCGACCGGGTCTTCACGCTGCGGGGGATCGGCACGGTCGTCACCGGCACCCTCTGGTCGGGCTCGATCGGCGAGGGGGACGAGCTGCGGGCCGAGCCCGCGGGGCTCGACGTCCGCGTCCGGAGCGTCCAGGTGCACGACCGGTCCGTCGATCGGGCCGACGCGGGACAGCGCGTCGCGGTCGCGCTGCCGGGCGTCGAGCGCGGCGACCTGAGGCGCGGCGACGCCCTCGTCGCGCCCGGCGCCTACCCCGCGAGCTACCGGCTCGACGTCGCCCTCGAGAGCCTGGGCGAGATCCCCGACGGTGCGCGCGTGCACGTCCATCACGGGACGGGGGAGTACCTCGCGCGGGTGGTTCGCGTCGGCGACCGGTACGCGCAGCTCCGCCTCTCGTCGCCCGTGGTCGCCGCCCGCGGCGACCACGTGGTCCTCCGTGAGCGGGCGACGCTCGGGGGCGGCGTCGTCCTCGATCCCTCGCCGCCCCGGGCCGTCTCGGCTGAACGGCTCGGGTTGCTCGAGCGTGGCGATCCGGCCTCCATCGTCCTCGCGACCCTGTCCGGCGCCAACGAGCCCGTGCGCCGGGACGAGCTCGAGCGGCGCGCCCTCCTCGCTCCCGCGGAGCTCGACCAGGGGCTCGGCGCCGCGGTGCGCGCAGGCGACTGGTACCTGACGTCCGAGCTGCTCGAGGCGCTGCGCTACGGCGTCCTGCGCGCGCTCGACGAGCGGGCGGCGAGCTCGCCTCTCGACCCCGGCATTCCCGTCGCCGAGCTCCTGCCCGCGCGGCCCTGGGCGCCGGCCCTCCTGCCTCTCCTGCCGATCGAGCGCCGCGGCGCCAAGGCGTTCGCCCCCGGAGCGACGGCGCAGCTCGGCGACCGGGCCGAGGCGGCCGACCGGCTCGAGGACGCCCTCGAGGACTCGGGCTTCACACCGCTTCCCGTCGAGGACGCGCAGCTCGCCCGCTACCTCGAGGAGGCCGGCCGGCTCGTCCGGCTCGGCGACGGCCTCGCCGTCGGCAG
>DATBJE010000190.1:0-2882 GCA_036556565.1 Gaiellaceae bacterium | reverse complement strand
GAGCTCGCCGGGACCGTGGCCGTATGACCGTCGCGGTCGACGTCGTCTTCTCGCCCGGCGGCCGCCCGTACTCGTTCGACCCGGGCGGGCTCGAGCTCTCCTGGAACGAGCGCGTCGTCTGCCAGACCTCGCGCGGCCAGGAGCTCGGCCGCGTCGTGAAGGCGAACTACGAGCCGGCCGAGAGGCCCGCGACCCCGTTCAAGCGCGTCCTCCGCCGCGCGAACGAGGTCGACAAGGAAACGTGGGCTGCGAACCGCGAGGAGGCGCGGCAGGCGCTGCGTGTCTTCCGGGAGGTCGTCCGCGAGCACGGCGTCCGGCTCAAGCCGGTCGGCGCCGAGCTCGTGTTCGACGGCTCTCGGCTCGTCTTCTCCTACGAGTCCGAGGAGCGCCCCGACGCCGGGGCCCTGCAGGCGGCGCTGCGCGACCGCCTCCACCGTCGCGTGGAGCTCCGCGCCGTCGGCCCGCGGGAGTGCGCGCGGATCTGCGGGGACTACGGGCTCTGCGGGGGGAAGCAGTGCTCGCGCCGCTTCCCGACGCACGAGCAGCCGATCACGCTGCGGATGGCGAAGGACCAGGACCTGCCGATGAGCTCCGGTCGCCTCACCGGCCTCTGCGGTCGCCTGCGCTGCTGCCTCGCGTTCGAGCATCCCCTCTACCGGAGCTTTCGCGACCGTGCCCCGCGCGTCGGCCGCCGCGTGACGACGCCGCACGGCGAGGGGGTCGTCACCGCCTACAAGGTGCTGGAGGACGCGTGCACGGTCGACTTCGGGGACGAGGCGAGCGCCCGCGACGTGCTCATCGACGAGTGCAGCGAGGTCACGTGAGCTCCCAGGACGAGCTGGACAGCAGGCTCGAGGAGTATCGCGACCTGCGTCGCGACCTCGAACGCTCGGTCGTCCCCCTCGCCACCTCCGTGGACGGCCGGCGCTTCGCCTTTCAGGCCTCGCTCCACGGCCTCGAGCTCCAGGCGGGCGGCTACGTCGTCCTCGAGGCCGAGGGCGGGCCCAGGCTCGGCCAGGTGATCGCGCTCGAGCCGGCGAACCAGGAGGGGCCGAACCTCGCCGTCTCGCTGGGCGACGACATCTCGGCCCACAACCGCATCCTGCTCCGCTACGCCCGCGGGGAGGGAGTCCTCCTGGACGCCGACGGCGGGCCCTTCCACGACGCCCGCACGCGGCCCGCCAGGCCGGAAGAGGTCGGTGCCTGGCTCGAGCGGACACGCCCGCGGCGGGCGAGCCTCGAGGTCGGCGAGCTCGTGCTCGCCCCGGGGGTCCCGTTCGCGCTCGACGCCGGCGGCTTCGACCGCCACACCTTTCTCTGCGGGCAGTCCGGCTCGGGGAAGACGTACTCGCTCGGCCTCGTGCTCGAGCGGCTCCTGCTCGAGACCGACCTGCGGATCGTCATCCTCGACCCGAACTCGGACTTCGTCCGCCTCGGGCAGGTCCGCGAAGGAGTCGACCCCGGGCTCGCGGCGCGGTACGCAGGCGTCGCCGCGGACATCGCCGTGCGCACGGCCGGCGACGAGGACGACTCCCTGCGGCTGTCCTTCCCTGAGCTCGAGACCGCGGCGCAGGCGGCCGTCCTGCGACTCGACCCGATCGCCGACCGGGAGGAGTACGCGGTGCTGATCTCGGCTCTCGAGCGCTGGAACCCGGAGTTGCTCGCCGAGCTGGCCGGCGACGGGACGCCGGAGTCGCAGCTGCTCCTCCAGCGCGCCCAGAACCTCGGCGTCCTCCGGTGGACGATCTGGGCGCGCGGCACCGAGGGCTCGATTCTCGACGACGCCGTCGATCCGTCCGTCCGCTGCCTCGTCGTCGACCTCGGCTCCCTCGGCCCCCACGCCGAGCAGGCGCTCGCGGCGGAGGCCGTGCTCAGCCGCCTCTGGGAGCGGCGCTCCGACCGCTCGCCCGTGCTCGTGGTGATCGACGAGGCGCACAACGTCTGCCCGGCCGACTCGGAGGACCCGCTCACGGCGCTCGCCACCGAGCACGCCGTGCGCATCGCGGGCGAGGGCAGGAAGTTCGGCCTCTACCTGCTCGTCTCGACGCAGCGGCCGCAGAAGGTGCACGAGAACGTCCTCTCCCAGTGCGACAACCTGCTCCTCATGCGCATGAACTCGACCGCCGACCTCGGCTTCGTCGCCGACGTGTTCTCCTTCGTGCCGCGCAGCCTGCTCGAGCGCGCGACCGCGTTCCGGCAGGGGGAGTCGCTCGCCGCGGGGAGGATCTCGCCCCACCCGGCGCTCCTGCGCTTCGGCGCGCGCGTCAGCGAGGAGGGCGGCGGCGACGTCCCCGCCGACTGGGCCGCCCCGTCCGTCGAGCCCTAGGGCCGCTCGAGGTCGTCCGTGCGGATGCTCGCGACCGCCCGCTCGTACGAGGCCGCGAGCCGGACCTCGATGCGGAGCAGCTTCGTGCGCGCCTCGCGGACCCGTTCGAGCGCACCGTCGAGCTCGTCCAGCGCCTCGTCGAGGATCAGGAACTTCTCGTCGCCCGAGAGCGCCTGCCCGTAGCGCTCGGCGAGGCTCTCGAGGTGTCGCTGGACGTCTGCCAGGAGCTCCGGCAGCCGCGGCTGTGCGCCGCCGAGCTCCTCGCCGAAGAGCACCCGGCCCTCGGCCTCGCGCTCCTCGTCCGGCTCCTGCTGGCTCGGGACCGCCATGTGACCCAGGCTACCGAAGCCCGGCCGCGGGCGGGTCGGACCCGCGATCGCCCGCGGCTATACTCGAAACCCCGGCTCCACGAGCCGCGCCGACGTAGCTCAGCTGGTAGAGCACTTCACTCGTAATGAAGGGGTCCCCGGTTCGAGTCCGGGCGTCGGCTCTCCGTATTCGAGCGGGATCGCGCCCCTCGCGCCTGCGAACCCTAAGGGGGTCGAGACGGGTTGTC
>DATBJE010000189.1:0-52164 GCA_036556565.1 Gaiellaceae bacterium | reverse complement strand
TGGACGTGCTCCGCGACACGATCCAGCCGTTCCCGACCTTCTCCGAGGCGGTCCACTTCGCGGCCCGCGACCTCGATCTGTAGCCTCGATGGCGATGACCGACCGTGACGAGCTCGTCCGCAGCCTGGCGGGCCTCGCGCTGTTCGCCGACCTGCGCGATCCCGACCTCGAGGCGATCGCCGATCCCGAGTGGGAGCGCCGCTTCTCCGCCGGCGAGCGGGTCCTGCGGCGCGGGCTCTCCGGGGGTGGCCTCTTCGTTATCCTCGACGGCGAGGCGGCCGTCGAGCTCCCCACCGACGCCGACAACCCGCGCCGGCTGCGCCGCGGTGACTTCTTCGGCGAGGTGTCGACGCTTCTCGACTGCAAGCCCACGGCCGACGTCGTCGCCCGGTCGGCCCTCCACTGCCTCGAGGTTCCGGGCCCCGAGCTCGAGGCCTTCCTGCTGCACTACCCGCAGGTGACGTACCGGATGCTCCAGACCGTGACGCGCCGTCTCCGCGACCTCCTGCAGTAGATGCCACCCACCAGGAACGAGCGGCCGTTCCCTCCCGCCGATTACCCCGTCGTCGTCGTCGGCAGCGGTCCCGGCGGGCTGCAGGCGAGCTACTGCCTCTCGCGGCTGGGCGTCGAGCACGCCGTCGTCTCACAGGACGAGACGCCGGGCGGGATGTTCTGCCGTTATCCGATCTTCCAGCGCCTCCTCTCCTGGTCGAAGCCGGACGCCCCGGCCGAGCGCGGCACCCGCGAGTACGAGTGGTTCGACCACAACAGCCTCGTCGCCGACGAGCCCGAGCTCCAGGCGCTCGTCCCGACCTTCATGGACCGCGCGTTCATGGTCCCCTCGCGCCCGGAGATGGAGCGGGGCCTCGCCGCGTTCGCCGAGCGGGCGCCCGTCGTCGTCCGCTACGGATGCGAGTGGCAGGCGACCCGGCGCGACGAGGACGGGCGGCTCGTCCTCACCACGAGCGACGGCGAGTACCGCTGCCGCGCGGCAGTCTTCGCGCTCGGCGTGACGACGCCCTGGCGCTCGCCGATCCCGGGGATCGAGGAGGTCCCGCACTACGTCGACTGCCGCCAGCCCCCGGACTACCGCGGCCGCCGCGTCTTCGTCGTCGGCAAGCGGAACTCGGCCTTCGAGATCGCCGACGGGCTCCTGCCGTGGGCGAAGCAGGTGATCCTCGGCTCACCCCGGCCGGTGCAGACGGCGGTGATCGCGCAGGCCAGCGTGCGCGTCCGCTACCTCCAGCCCTACGAGGACTCGACCCTGGGCGGCGGGACGTGCGCGATCGACCTCGCGGTGGAGCAGATCGAGCGCCGCGGCGACCGCTGGCGCGTCAGCGGACACGGCACGACGCGGCCGGGCCCGATCGACCTCGAGGTGGACGACGTGATCGCCGCGACCGGCTTCACGACGCCGCTCCTCGACCTCCCCGAGCTGGGCGTGCGCACGGTCTCGCAGGGGCGCATTCCGGCTCTCACCCCGTTCTGGGAGAGCGAGCCCGGCTCCGGCATCTACTTCGCGGGCAACGCGACGCAGGGCGCCCCGGGCCTGAGGAAGCACGGCGTCGGCGCCTCGTCGCCCGCCGTTCACGGGTTCCGCTACAACGCGCGCGTCATGGCCAGGCACCTCGCCGAGACGCACCTCGACGCGACCTTCCCGCGCCCCAGGATCGACCCCGGCGGGCTCGTGCCGTACCTCCTCCAGGAGGCGACGACCGCGCCGGAGCTCTGGACGCAGAAGTCCTACCTCGCACGCATGGTCTCGGAGGGCGGGGAGGCCGACATCGTCCCCCTCTCCGACTGGGTCGACAACCCCGGCGCCAGATCCGTCTGCATCGCCGTCGAGGCCGACGCCGCCGGAGCGATCTACCCGGCCGTCTACGTGGCCAAGGACGGCGACGTGCGGGAACGCCTGCTCGAGCCGCACCAGCTCCACGATTTCCGCGGGCCCCCGTACGAGCGGGAGCTCAGCGCGGCGCTGTGACGCGGCCGGCCGTCTGGGCGGCCGTCCTCGCGCTCCCCCTCGCGGGGCTCTTCCTCCTCCTCGGGATCCCGCGCCTCGATCTCCACTGGGAGCACCAGGCTCCGCACTTCTGGCTCGTTCTCGCATCGGCGATCACGAGCTTCGCGCTCGGCTTCCTCATGGGCGAGGCCGCGGCGAGGCGAGGCGACGCCCGCGTCCTGCTCGTCGCGCTCGCGTTCCTGATCACGTCCGGCTTCCTCGGGCTCCACGCCCTCGCCACGCCCGGCGTGCTGATCGCGGGCAAGAACGCGGGCTTCCAGATCGCCAGCGCGATCGGGCTGCTGCTCGGGTCGATCTTCGCAGCGGCCTCGGCGCTCCCGTTCCGCCCGGGCCAGGCCGAGGCGGTCGTCCGCAATCGCCCGCTGCTCGTCGCCGGCGTCGGCGCCGCGCTCATCGCGTGGGCCGTCGTCGCGCTGGGGACCCTGCCGCCTCTCGACGACCCGATCACCCCCGAGGCGGCCCGCAACCCGCTCATCGGCCTCTGGGTGATCGGCCTCGTCTTCTACGGGTACGCCGCGTACCGCTACGGCCGGGTGTTCGCGCAACGGCGGACGACCGTCGCGCTCGCCGTCACGGCCGGCTGGGTGCTGCTGGCCGAGGCGATGCTGGCGGTGGCAGTCTCCCGCAACTGGCACGCGACCTGGTGGGAGTGGCACCTCCTCATGCTCGCGGCGTACGCAGTCGTCGCCCGCAGCGTGTGGAGCGAGTGGAAGCGCGAGGGCTCGAGCGCGGAGATCTTCGCCGACCTCTACGAGGACCGGACGCTCGGCCGGCGCGAGTCGCTGAGCGTCCTCTTCGCCGATCTCCAGGGGTACACGCAGTTCACGGAGCGCACCCCGGCCGCGGACGTGCGCGCCATGCTCGACCGCTACTTCGCGGCGATCGCGCCGGTCGTGGAGGGCAACGGCGGAGAGCTCGTGCAGACGGTCGGGGATGCCGTCTTCGCGGTGTTCCGCGGCGAGGGCCACGAGGAGCGCGCGGCAGCGGCCGGCCTCGAGCTCCAGTCGGCGACGGAAGCTCTCGCCGACGAGCATCCCGGGTGGCCGCGGTTCCGTGTCGGGATCAACTCCGGCGAGACGCACGCCGGCCTCGTCCGGGCGCCCGGAGCCCGCTCCTACGGCTTCACGGGCGACGTCGTCAACACCGGCTCGCGCCTCGAGGGACAGGCGCGGGCCGGCGAGGTCGTCATCGCCGGGACGACTCGGGCTGCGCTCGGGCCGCGGGCATCCGTCGACGACCTCGGCGAGCTCCCGGTCAAGGGCAAGGAGCAGCCCGTGCGGGCGTACGTCCTACGCGCGCTGGCTGCGGACCGGGACGAGCGCGACGAGCGCCTGGAGGACGAGCACGGCGAAGGCGATGCCTAGCGCGACTGCGGCGACCGGGGGCACGACCCCCTCCGTGACCGCCGGCGCGCGGGCGGCCGCGCCGACGACGACGGCGAGGACGAGCACCGTGGCCAGCACCGCCTGGAGGCGGCCGAGGGCGTCGCCGCCCGAGCCGTTGACCGCGTCGACGACCCGGGCAAAGCAGAGGAGCCCCGCCGCGGCGGTCAGCGGGACGCCGAGCACCAGGAGGTAGAAGGAGGCCGCGGGGAAGCCGAGCGCGTCCGAGACGGCGACGGCGAGGAGCAGGAGGCCGGCCAGCTCGACGGCCATGGCCCCGGCGCCCGTTCTCGACTCCCACATGCCGCGCAGGTTCGACTCCGACGGGCGCTTTCCTTTCGTTACGCTGGCCGCGAGCGACGACAAGGAGGCTGCATGGCGGACACGACGGTCACCTGGCTCGGCCACGCCGCCTTCCGGGTCGACACGCCCGGAGGCAAGCGCGTCTACGTCGACCCCTGGCTCGGAAACCCCAAGTGCCCCGAGGACGAGCGTGACCCGGAGCGCGTCGACCTGATCGCGCTCACGCACGGCCACGACGACCACGTCGGGCAGACGGTCGAGCTCGGGCAGCGCTTCGGCTGCCCGGTCATCGGCCTCGTCGAGCTCCGTGGGTGGCTCTCGACGCAGGGGCTCCCCGAGGACGCGACCGAGGCCGCGAACAAGGGCGGCACCGTCGAGAAGGAGGGCGTCAAGGTCACCTTCACCGACGCGAAGCACTCGAGCGGCACCTTCGAGGACGGCAAGCCCGTCTACCTCGGCGAGCCGGCCGGGATCGTGCTCGAGGTCGAGGACGGCACGAAGATCTACTTCGCCGGCGACACGTGCGTCTTCGGCGACATGCAGCTCATCGGGCGGATCTACGAGCCCGACCTCGCCGTCCTCCCGATCGGCGGCCACTACACGATGGACCCGCGCGAGGCCGCCGTCGCCCTCGAGCTCCTGGGCGTCGGGCGCTGTCTCCCCTGCCACTACGGCACGTTCCCCCTCCTCGCCGGGACGCCGGAGGAATGCCGCGAGCGGCTCACCACCAACTGCGAGGTGCTCGCGCCCGAGCCCGGCGAGAGCGTCACGGTGTAGGCGGCAAGGTGCGCGAGCGCTGGTTCGGATCGACGGGACGCCGCGTCCCCGAGATCACCGTCGAGGGGGAGGACGAGCCGCCTCTCGACGAGGCTCTCGTCCTCGACGACGTCTCCGACCTCGAGCGGCTGCGCGAGGCGCACGCCGCCGGGACCCCCGTGGTCGTGCGGGCGGCGGACGCCGAGAGCGTCGCCCGCGCCCTCGCCCGGCCGGAGGTGGCCTGCGTCGTCGTGCCCGCCGACCGGCGCGAGCTCCGCGACCTGGATCTCCGGCGGATCACGTACGGCTAGCGCGGTGCCGTCAACGGACGGCTTGTGTTCCACCGCACAAGCCTCCGTCTCCTCTCGATTCCGGCTCTTCGCGCCGTCGGGCGCGTGCCCTGATGGTCGCTCGGGACATGGCCGAAGCATGCGTGCGCGTGGAACACAAGCGGCTGGTCGGCGCCCGGGCTAGCGCGGGTCGCCGGGGAGGCGGCCGCTCCCGGCTCGCTCCCTGAACGCCGGCACGGGGTCGGCCTCGGGTTGCGCGACGAGGAGGACGGCGCCGTGGCCCTCGCCCGCGAGCGAGCCCACGAGGAGCTCGAGCCCGACCGCGAGCGCGAAGGCCTTGTGCGCTTGCGCGCCCCCGAAGGGGACGAGCTCGTCGGGCGAGGCGTCGCCGGCGAGGACGTCGCCGTGCGTGACCGCCCCCATGGAGACGTCGGCGACGACGGGGTCGCCGCCGGGGCTGGGGATCGCGATCGCGAGCGGGTTCGTCCCGGTCAGGGGCGGGCCGCCGTCCGGGTGCGCGAGCCTCGGGGGCGACGTCGCGGTGAGCGCCGCGACGAGCCCGCCCTCGGCCAGCCGCCGGGCCCAGTAGCCGAGCACGCCCGTCGGGAAGCAGTCCCGCGCGACGACGAGCCGGGCCCGGTCCGGCGGCGACGCCAGCTGAGCGTCGACGATCGCCGCGAGCGTGAGGTATCCGAGCGCGCCCCGGCTCTCCCAGCGCTCGTAACCCTCCTCGGCGACCACCCGCTCGGGCCGCGCCGACGGATCGAGGCCGGGCAGCGTCGCGAGCCAGTCGATCCGGCTCACGCCGTGCCCCCGGCGCCCGCGGACGTCGGCTGCGAGGAAGTGGTCGGCGAGGATCCCGGCCTCGCGCTCGCCGAACCCGAGCGCGGCGAGCCTGGCCGCCGGGCCCGCCTCGCTCACGGGTGCGCGGGCCGGTGCAGGACGGGCCAGTGCGCCGGCCCGCCGAGATCGGCGTAGAGCAGGAGCTCCTCGCGGTTGAGGATGACGAAGCGGCGACGGTGGAGGGAGAGCAGCCAGACGTCGTCCGAGGCCGGGAACCAGAGCTCGTCGAAGTGGTCTGCGAAGTCCTCGAGCGCCATCTCGACGGCGACTGCGTCGAACGGCCAGAGAACGCACACGCGCTCGCCGAGGTCGGCGCGGTGCTTCTTCAGGCGCGCGCGCGTCGCGTCGGCGACGTCGCCGAAGATCCACTCGGCCCCGGCGGTCTGCAGCTGCTCGATGGTCTCGTGCTCGGCGAGCACCGGGGTGAGCCAGATGACGAGCAGATCGCCGGTGCTCGGCTCGAGCGGCGTGACGCGCGCGCTCAGCCCGGCGCTCTCGAACCGCTGCAGCAACGCCTCGCGCGTCATGGCCCGAGGAGTCTACGAGGACCGATCAGCGAGAGACGAGCGGGAGGGGCTTCACGATGCCGACGCCCTGCTCGCGGCGCGTCGCGTCGATCGCCTCCGCGAGCGCGAGGATCTCCCGCGCGACGTTCGCCTCCGGCTCGACGAGCACGATGGGCTCCCCCTCGTCGGCGAGCGCGCCCAGCCGCGGGTCGAACGGAATGCGCCCGAGGAGCGGCGCCTCGACCTCGGCCGCGAGCGCCTCGCCGCCGCCGGCGCCGAAGAGCTCGTCGCGAGAGCCGTCCTCCCGCTCGAGGTAGCTCATGTTCTCGACCACCCCGAGGAGGCGCATGTTCGTCTTCCGCGCCATCTGCGCGGCCCGGACGGCGACCTGCTGCGAGGCCCCGTGAGGCGTCGTCACGACGATCGCCTCGGCACGTGGGAGGAGTTGCCCGAGCGAGATGGCGACGTCCCCGGTGCCGGGAGGCATGTCGACGACGAGGACGTCGAGGTCGCCCCAGTGCACATCGGAGAGAAACTGCTCGAGCGCGCGGTGCAGCATCGGCCCGCGCCACATGATCGGCGTGTTCTCGTCGAGGAAGAACCCGATCGACATCACCTTGAGGTCGCCGCGGACGGGGGGCACGATCATCGTCCGCTCGCCGTCCTCCACGGCCACCGGCCGCTGGTGGACGCCCAGCATGTGCGGGATCGAGTAGCCGTACACGTCGGCGTCGAGCACGCCCGCGCGCTTGCCGAGGCGCGAGAACGCCGCCGCGAGGTTGGCCGCGAGCGACGACTTCCCGACGCCGCCCTTGCCGCTCGCGACTGCGAGCACGCGCGTGGCGGCGTCGACCGAGATCCCCGGCGTCCGCTCGGAGACGCCCCCGCGCAGCCGCGTCGTCAGCGCTGCCTTCTCCTCGGGGGACATGACGTCGAAATCGAGCGCGACCTCCTCGACGTCGTCGAGCGGCATGAGCGCCGCGTCGACCTGCTCCTGGAAGCTCGCGCGCAGCGGGCACCCGGGCACGGTGAGGGCAATGGTCACCGCGACCCGCCCGCCGTCGACCGACACGTCGCGAACCATGTCGAGCTCGATCACGGACCGCCCGAGCTCGGGATCCATGACGCCCGCGAGCGCGGCGAAGATCTCGTCCCGCGAAACCGGCATGGGACCTAGGCTACCAGCGCGTTTCGTCACACCAGTGGTCGAGATGAGGAGACAGCCGACCCGCGTCGAACCATTCCTCCCGTGAGGAGGGGGGAATGACCGTCCGCGGGTTTCGCGATCGCTACGTCCGGCGCCGGCTCGGCGCCGGCATGGTGCTGGTGACGGCGATCCTCGTCGGCGTCGAGGCCGGAGCGCGCGCGCAGCAGTCGGGCGAGGCGGCCGTCACCCCGACCGTCGCGAGCGGCGTCACCGCCGCGGGCGTCGACCTCTCCAGCCTGACGGCGCGGCAGGCGAGGGCGGCGCTCGAGGATCGCTCCTACGAGCGGGTCACGCTGACGTACCGCGGCCGGGCCTGGCGCTTCGCGCCGCAGACGCTCGGCGCCCAGCTCGACGTCGCCGGCGCCGTCGAGTCGGCGCTCGCGGCTCCGCCGCGGACGGAAGCGCAGGCCGATGTCGCCGTCGACCGCGCGGCCCTCGCACGCTGGACGACCGAGTTCGCGCGCACGTTCGACGTCAAGGCGCGCAACGCGACGATCGTGCTTCGCCGCTCACGCCCCCACGTGCGCCCGTCGCGGCCGGGGCAGAAGCTCTACCGCCGCTGGGCCCAGATCTCGATCGCGGGCGCCCTGCGCACCAGCGATCAGGAGCCCGTCGAGCTGCCCGTGCGGACCGTCCGGCCCACGGTGACGGACCGGAAGGTCGGGCCGGCCGTCGTCGTCGCCCGGAGCTCGAACCGGCTGACCCTCTACCGGTCGGGCGGGCCGAAGGGCATGCGGGTCTGGCGGAAGTTCCGCGTGGCGACCGGGATGTCGATCTACCCGACCCCGCTCGGGAGCTTCACGATCGAGAACAAGCAGCTGAACCCCTGGTGGTACCCGCCCGACTCGCCCTGGGCGGCGGGCGCCTCGCCGATCCCGCCGGGCCCGGGGAACCCGTTGGGCACGCGCTGGATGGGCCTGTCCGACCCGCTCGTCGGCATCCACGGGACGCCCGACTCGGCCTCGATCGGCTACTCCGCCTCGCACGGCTGCATCCGCATGCTCGTCTCCGACGCGGAGTGGCTCTACGAGCGCGTCCACGAGGGCACGCCGGTCTACATCCTCCCCACCTAGGCGTTCCGCCAGAATTGCGGCGTGTGGGAGCGCGTCGCGGAACGGCTCGAGGGACGCATCGTCGTCGTGGAGCCGCTCGTGCCCGCGCACGAGGAAGGGCTCTGGGAGGCGGCGCTGGACGAGGCGGTCTGGCGCTGGCTGCCGGTGAACGCCGTCGCCGACCGGGAGAGCTTCCACCTGTGGCTCGAGGACGCGCTCGCCCGCGCCGACGCGGGCCTCGACGTCCCGTTCACCGTCGTCGACGCGCGAACCGCCGCGCCGCTCGGAAGCACCCGCTACCTGAACCTGCGCCCGGAGCACCGCGGGCTCGAGATCGGCTGGACGTGGCTCGCCCCGAGCGCCTGGGGCTCGGGAGCGAACGCCGAGGCGAAGCTCCTCCTGCTCGGCCATGCCTTCGACACCCTCGGCTGCATGCGCGTCGAGTTCAAGACCGACGCGAGGAACGAGCGCTCGCGCGCGGCGCTCGAGGCGCTCCCCGCCCGCTTCGAGGGGATCTTCGTCAAGCACATGCTCGTCCGCGACGGTCAGGTCCGGGACTCCGCCTACTACGCGATCACGGACGACGAGTGGCCGGCCGTGAGGTCGAATCTCGAGGCGCGCCTCGCGCGCAAGTAACAGACTGTTACTTGGTGAGCCGGGCGTGGAGCTCGGCGCAGAGCTCCGGCGTCGCGGCGGCCACGACTCGCGAGCGTGCGGCGAGGTCGAGCGGCGCGTTGCCGAAGGGCGGGTCCTCCGGGAGGTCGATGGTCAAGCCGCGCTCGCGCACGAGGAGCTGCGCGGCGGCGATGTCGACGCTGCGCGCGGCCTTGAGCGAGACGACGGCGTCCACACGCCCGGCGGCGAGGTGGCAGAGCGAGAGGGCGAGCGAGCCCATGATCCGCGTGCGCCGTGCGAGCCCGACCATGCGCCCGACCCGCTCGGCGACGAGGTCCGTCCGGGTCGCCTCGAACGAGAGGATCTCGATCGTCTCCTTGGGGCCGGGGCCGGCGAGCGGCCGGCCGTTGAGCTGCGCGCCCTTGCCCCCGACCGCCACCCACTCCTCGCGGCTCCCGTAGTCGAAGACATAGCCGAGCTCGACGTCCTCCATCAGAGGCCCCGATGCGACCGCCAGCGAGAGCGAGAAGAAGGGGATCCCGCGCTTGGCGTTCAGGCTCCCGTCGATCGGGTCGCAGACGACGACGCGCCCTCCACCCCCGTCGCCGAAGACGCGCTCACCGAGCTCCTCGGAGACGAGGGTGAACCCGGCGCCGGCGGCGGCTGCCTCCTCGAGGCGGGCGACGACTGCGGCCTCGGCCGCCGCGTCGATCGCGGTCGTCTCGTCCCCTCCCTCCCCCTCGCCGACGCGCGGCTCTCGCTCGAGGCGCGTCGGGAGGTCGCCGAGCGCGCCGTCGACGGCGGCCGCCGCGTCACGGCAGACGGCGAGCCAGTCCGTCACTCGTCGAAGGGCGAGAACAAGAGCCCGCTCGCGAGCTTGGGGAAGAAGTACGTGCTCTTCGGCGGCATCCGCCGGCCGGCCCGGGCGACGGCCTCGACCTGCTCCACCGTCGGCGCGCGAACGAGGAATGCAGCCGTCGCCGCCCCGCTCGCCACGGCCTCGGCGGCCTCGCCGGCGCTCGTCGTGTAGCCGACGTCCTCGAGCGCGAGGCCGTCGACGAGCGCGGTGTCGAGCTCCTGCTCGTCCGCCTCGACGAGAAGGGCGCCGCCCGGCTCGATGAGGACGAACGCGGCGTGGTCACGCGAGACGCCGGCCAGGGCCCCCGCGGCCGCGTCCCCGCCCGGCAGCGGGGTGAGCCGGAAGCGGCCGTCGAGCTCGGGCAGCGCGCCCGCGATCAGCCGGTGCGTCGGAAAGATCTCGAGCCCGTCGTCGTCCTTGGCGACGAGGACGGCGAGGACGTGCGCGGTCTCGGGGCTCCCGTCCTCCTCGTGGAAGCGGAGCGCGCTCTCGTAGCGATGGTGGCCGTCGGCGACGAGCAGCGGGCCGCGCACGCCCGCGAGGACCTCGTCGACCGTCGCCGGATCGCTCACCCGCCAGGCACGGCTGACGACGCCGTCGAGCTCTGCCGTCAGGTCGGGCTCGCCCGCGGGCGTCGGCGCGGTCCCCTGGTGGAGCATGAAGATCGGCGACATCTTCGTCCGGGTCGCGCGCATGAGCTCGAGGCGGGCCTCCTTGGGCTCCGCGAAGGTTCCCTCGTGCGGGAGCACGATGCCGCCCGAGTACGGCTCGAGCCGGGCGCGCGCGGCGATCCCGCTCCGGGTCCTGGTGACGCCGTCGGGCCCCGTGAACTCCTCCTCGAGCAGCCACACGGCGGGCTGGTCCTCGCGCACGAGAATCCCCTCCCGCTGCCACGCGGCGAGCGCCCGGGCGGCATCCTCCGCGCGATCGGGGCGGACGAGGCGGACGGCGTTCCACGGGCTCCGCTCGAGAAGCCTGGCGTTCACCGCCGGCGTGATCACGTCGTAGGGCGGTGCGACCAGGTCGTCGAGCGGCCCCGCCGCCCCGACGTCGTACCGTAGGGCGCGAAACGGCTTCAGCAGGGGCATCGCGGGCCAGCGTACCATCCGTCTCCGGACCTAGAATCGCAGGGTGTCGATCGCGGAGCTGGCCGAGGACCGGGTCGTCGAGGGCCTCTACGCCGTCGCCAGCAAGCGGCGCCTGCGAACCCGATCCGGCAGTCCCTACCTCGCCCTCGAGCTCGTCGACCCGAGCGGCCGGATCGACGCGAGGGTCTGGAACGACGTCGATCTCCTCGACCGGCGGTTTCGGGAAGGGGACGCCGTCCGCGTGCTCGGCAGAGTCGAGCGCTTCCGCGACCGGCTCCAGCTCGAGGTGCGCTCGCTCGAGCCGGCCGAGGCCGACCCGGCCGAGCTCGTCCCCGAGCCGAAGCGGGACGTCGAAGAGCTCGACGGCTTCTTCGAGTTCCTCGCCGCCGAGATCGCCCACCCCGGGCTCCGGTCGCTGCTCGACCGCTTCGTCGGGGACGCGGCGTTCCGGGCGAGAGTGCGGATCCTGCCGGCGACGCCCGACGGCCACCACTCCTGGCCCGGCGGCCTCCTGGAGCACACGGTCGCGGTCGCGTCCCTCTGCCGCGAGGCGGCGCAGCTCCACCCCCGGCTCCGCGGGGACATCCTCCTCGCGGCGGCGCTTCTCCACGACTGCGGCCGCGTGCGCGAGCTCGACGGCGGCCCGCTCTTCCTACCGACGCCGGAGGGCAAGCTCCTCGGCCACATCCACCTCGGCCTGCGCCTGATCGAGGAGCGCGCGCCGGGGCTCGAGCCGGACGTCCTCGCCGAGATCCTGCACGCCGTCTCGGTCCACCACGACCCGCGGGCCGCCCGAACCGCCGAGGCGTCGGTCCTCCACCACGCCAACCAGCTCGACGCGGCCGCGGCGATGCGGCCGGTCAGGGCGGAGGGCTGAGCGGAGCGGTCATGCGCCCCGTCTGCGCCGCGTCGGCCAGAAGCCGCCCGAGGGTCGGGGCGAACTTGAAGAGGTTGTGCCCTTCGAAGACGACGACCGGGCCCGCCTGCCGGGCGACGAAGGCGTCGGCGTGCCACGGCAGGACCGTGAGCCAGCAGGGCCGGAGCGCAATGGGCTCCGGGACGAGGCCCGGCAGGCCGCGCTCGACGTAGTGGCGGACGCGGGCGAGCGACCGGGCGAGATCCCCGCGCATCCCGGGGTCCTCCGTCGCGAGCCCCACGGCGAAACCGTCCAGCTCGGGGACCGGGCCCGAGTAGACGGTGGCGCCGTGGACGCCGGTGCGGTCGAGCAGGCACGCGAGGCTCCGGTCGCGGTGCGCCGGCCGCGGAGCGAACGTGGCGCGGAGGTGCAGGTGGGCCTCGGCCTGCGAGCGGACGCCGAGCGGCTCGGCGAGGACGGGCGTCCCCGTCCCCGCGCAGACGAGCACGCGGTCGGCGCGCCAGACGCCCTGGGGAGTCGGCACGAGCGCGCCGTCCCCGTCGGGCCGGACGGCGAGCGCCTCCTCGCGGACGAGACGGTCGCCGAGCCACGAGACGAGCGCGCCGATCGTCGGCCGGACGCGGATCCCGCCGCCGCGAACGTCGACCAGCGCGCGCTCGGCGGGCGGGGCGACGATCGGCAGGAGCTCGCGCTGCTCCTCGGGCCCCGCCCACCGGTGCTCGATCCCGGCCGAGGCGAAGAGCGCCGCGATGTCGGCAGCGTCGGGAGCCGCGTAGAGCACGCCCTCCGGCCCGATCAGCGGCGTCCCGGCCCGCGCGCTCCAGCCGTCCCACTCGTCCCGCGCGCCGCGGATCAGCTCGACGAGGTCGGCGCGATCGTGGACGTGGCGGAAGACCCTGACGTACCCGGCGGACTGGCCGCTGCCCGGCTCGGCCCGCTCGAGACAGCGGACGTCGGCGCCGGCGTCGAGGAGCGCGCTCGCGGCCGCCAGCCCGACGACGCCGCCTCCGACGACCAGCACCTCGGCGGTCCGCACGTCCACGGGAGCGCTCATCCCGGAGGCGGCGGGCTGAAGCGGACGTTGAGCACGTCGCCGTCCGCGACGACGTAGCCCTTCCCCTCCAGGCGCATGAGGCCCTTCCGCGCGGCCTCGGCGTGCGAGCCCGCGGCGACGAGGTCGTCCCAGCGAATGACCTCGCAGCGGATGAAGCCGCGGGCGATGTCTGTGTGCACCGCCGCGGCGGCGTCGAGCGCGGTCCCGCCGCGGCGGAGCGTCCAGCCCCGGGTCTCGGTCTCCCCGGCGGTGAAGAACGTGACGAGGTCGAGGGCGGTGAACAGCCGGTGTACCACCTCCTCGAGCGCGGACGGGCCTTCGCGGAAGGCCTCCGCCTCCTCCGGCGGCATCCCCGCCAGCTCGGCCTCGAGCGCGAGATCGATCCCCGCCGGCCCGTTGACGACCTCGATGACCGGCTTCGTCGTCAGGGGGACGAGCTCGTCCGGAAGCTCGCCGAACTCCGCGAGCGGGCGCTCCGCGTCGAGGTGCTCCAGGAGCCGCCGGAGCTCGCCCGCCTCTGCCCGGAGCGCCGGATCGCCCGACTTCGCCTGCTTCGCGACGCGCTCGAGCCGGCGCTCGACGTGGTCGCGGTCGGCCAGGAGAAGCTCGAGGCCGATCGTGACGCGGTCGTCCTCGGGGCTCCGCGTGCCCGACCAGCCGTCCAGCACGAGGAGAAGGGCGTCGACCTGGCGGAGGTTCCCGAGGAGCTGGGCGCCCGTCCCGGGCACCTCCACGACCCTGATCGCGGCGGGTGTCGCCTTCCGCGCGCCGACGGTTGCGGCCAGCTGCGGGAGGCGCTCGTCGGCCGCGCGGGCCACGCCGACGTTCTCGCGGCCGGGCACGGCGACGTCCGCGCCGGTGAGCGCGTTGAAGAGCGTCGTCTTGCCCGCGTTGGACAACCCGACGATCCCGACCTCGAGCGCCATCGGAACGCGACTCTAGACGCCCTGCGGGCGAGCACAGTACGATCGCCCCGTGGCGATCGACACCACAGAGGCGCTGAGCCGCGTCCCGCTCCTGTCGGGGCTCGACTCGAAGCAGCTGAACGCCCTGGCGCGCTCCTTCACCGAGCGCGCGTTCCCGGCCGGCACCGTCGTGGTCAAGGAGGGCGACGAGCGGGGGATCGGCTTCTTCGTCATCGCCGACGGCGAGGCGCGCGTGACGCGGAAGGGCGAGGAGCTCGACACCCTCGGTCCGGGCGACCACTTCGGCGAGATCGCGCTGATCGGCGACCGGGTGCGCACCGCCACGGTCACGGCCGAGACCGACCTGCAGACGCTCGTCACGACCGTCTGGGAGTTCCGGGCCTACGTCCAGAACGATCCCGACGTGGCCTGGAAGCTCCTCGAGCATCTGGTCGAGCTGATCCAGGACTCCCAGTCCTGAGCCGCGCTGCGCCGCCGCGTCAGGCGGTCGCCGCGAAGCCGATCTGCGTGTCCCGCTCCGAGCGCCTGACGTAGACGACCTTCGCGAGCGCGAGCAGGCAGGTGCCGTCCTCGGTCGGGAGCTCGAAGACGGCGTGCGAGGCCGCGAGCGCCGCCGCGAGGGCGTCGGCGATCTCCGGCGTGACGGTCGCGCCGACCGACTGGCCGCCCTCGAAGGCGACCTGGATGCGCACGCTGGCGTCAGGCACCGACCATCTCCGCGAGGACGCCGTGGAGCGAGCCGGGGTGGACGAAGGACACGAGGTGCCCTCCCAGCCCGACGCGCGGCTCGAGGTCGATCACGTCGACGCCCCTGGCGGCGAGGTCGTCGACCGCCGAGGCGACGTCCTCGACCCCGAAGCCCACGTGGTGCATCCCCGGCCCCCGCCGCGCGAGGAACCGGCCGACGGGCGTGTCCTCGCCGAGCGCTGACATCAGCTCGACGCGGCCGCTCCCGAGCCGGAGATAGACGGCCTCGACGCCCTGGTCGTCGAGCGTGCCGCGAAGCTCGACCTCGGCGCCGAAGAGCGAGCGGTAGGTCTCGACCGCCTCGTCGAGGTCCTCGACGGCGAAGGCGACGTGGTGCACGGAGCGCACGTCCACGCGGCCGATCCTACCGACTCGGGGCCTCGTTCTGGATCGAGTTCTCAGTCGGGAGCGAGACGGCCTGCGGCGTGCCGACGCGCTCCGAGGCGTTCGAGGCCGGCTTGACGTCCTCGAGCAGCGCGGCGAGCTCGGCGCGGAGCAGGGTCTCCTTCTCGAGGAGCGCCTTCGCCACGCGGTCGAGGGCGGGGCGGTGGAGGCTCAGCAGGCGCAGCGCCTCCTCGTAGGCCTCGTCCGTGAGCCGCGCCTGCTCCTGGTCCCGCAAGCGCTTCGTCTCCTCGGAGAGCGCATAGTTGTCGGCGCGCAGCGTCCGCGAGCTCGAGACGTCCGACATCCCGTACTCGAAGACCATTGCCCGCGCGAGGTCGGTCACCTTCTGGAGATCGTTGGCGGCGCCGTTCGTCACGCGGCCGAAAACGATCTGCTCGGCCGCGCGCCCGGCGAGGCCGATCTTCATCCAGTCGATCATCTCCTCCTTCGTGAGGAGGTACCGGTCCTCGTCGGGGAGGTGGAGGGTGTAGCCGAGCGCCGAGCCGCGGGAGACGATCGTCGCCTTCTGGACGGGGAAGGCGTCGCCCATCAGGTGCGACATGAGGGCGTGCCCGCCCTCGTGGTAGGCGAGGATGTTCCGCTCCTTGTCGCTGACGACCTTCCGCTGCTGGAGGCCGGCGACGACCCGCTCGAGCGCCGAGTCGAAATCCTCCGCCGTGATCTCGGCGTGATTCGCCCGGCCCGCGAAGATGGCCGCCTCGTTGCAGATGTTGGCCAGGTCGGCGCCGGTCAGCCCTGCGGTCTGACGCGCCAGCTGCCCGAGGTCGATGTCCTCGACGAGTGGCTTGCCTCGGGTGTGGACGCGGAGGATCGCCTCGCGCCCGGCGAGATCGGGCGGGGAGACGAGCACCTGGCGGTCGAAGCGCCCGGGCCGGAGCAGGGCGGGGTCGAGATCGTCCAGGCGGTTCGACGCCCCGATGATGACGATCTGCTCGCGATGGGTGAAGCCGTCGAGCTCGACGAGCAGCTGGTTCAGGGTCTGGTCGTGCTCGCGGTTGAAGCCCGAGCCGGTGCGACGCGTGCCGACGGCGTCGAGCTCGTCGATGAAGACGATCGCCGGGGCGTTCTTGCGCGCGCGCTCGAAGAGCTTGCGTATGCGTGCGGCGCCGAGGCCCGCGAACATCTCCACGAACGCCGACGCGCTCTGGGAGTAGAAGGTCGCGCCGGACGCGTGCGCGACGGCCTTGGCGAGGAGGGTCTTGCCGGTGCCCGGCGGCCCGTACAGGAGGATGCCCTTGGGGACGCGGGCCCCGAGCCGCGCGAAGCGCCGCGGGTCGTTGAGAAAGTCCACGACCTCCTGCAGCTCCGTGGCCGCCTCGTCGACGCCGGCGATGTCGTCCCAGGTGACCGAGGACTTGGACGACGGGTCGACCTCGGTCGGCCGCACGCGAGGCATGAGCGACAGCGACTTCCAGATCAGGAAGCAGATGAGGCCGAGGAACACGAGCGGCAGCCACGTGAGCGCCATCTCCGGCAGGTCGTGCACGAAATTGACGACAGCGTCCACCCCGCGGTTCCATCGGCAGCGGCCGTGGAAACCTTGACGCTCTTACTCGACGAGCTCGAGCCTGGCGTTGGGGCGGTACGAGCGGCCCACTTTCGCCGAGGCGAGGCCGTCGGTGAGGACGATGTCGGCCGTGAAGTCGTTGTCGCCGCGGATCAGCGACGAGCCGACGCCGTAGGAGTCGACCGGGACGCCGCGCTCCTCGAACTCGCGGATCCGGGCCACGTCGAAGCCGCCCGAGACGACGATCTTCACGCGCTCGAACCCGTTCTCGTCCAGCGCGTCGCGCACCTTGCGGACGAGCCGCTCGTTCACGCCACGCGGGTCGAAGTCGCCCATCTCGCCCAACAGCGACCGGTCGACGAGCGTGCGCGACGTGTCGAGGCGCACGCCCCAGAGGCGGCTGCCCAGGGCCCGGGCCACCTCGAGGGACGTCCCTACGGAGTCGTTCTCGAAGTCGACGAGGACGACGACGTTGACGTCCGGCTCGTTCTCGTCGGCCCACTCCGCGAACTTCGCCGCCGCGAGCGCCGTGTTGCCGCCGTACGCGGCGATGAGCGCGTGCGGCACCGTGCCGAGGCCGCGCCCGCCCCACCAGGAGGCCTGCGCGTCCGTGGAGACGCCGATCGCGCCCGCGACGTGGGCGGCGTACCCGTCCCCGGTCTGGACCCGGTGGTGGTCGTGCCTGGCCGGAAAGAAGAGGATCGGCTTGCCGCGCGCGGCCTCGACGACCGCGCGGACGTTCGTCGAGATGAGCGTGCGCCGCGCGAGGACGCCGAGGTAGCACGTCTCCAGGTGGGCGAAGAGCGAGAAGTCGCCCTCGATCGTCATCACGGTCTCCCAGGGGACGACCTCGTCGCCGTCGTAGAGCGCGTGGACGGTGAGCGCCTCCCAGTCGTCCGAGCAGAGCTTGAGGATCGCGATCGCCTCGTCCATCCCGCCGAGCACGGCGTGCTTCTTCTGAAAGACCTGCATGACGACCCGCGGGTGCTTCCCGTCCGCGAGCAGCGTCTCGCGGGCGTGGTTGAAGTACACGTCCGTGTAATAGCCCTCCCGCATCTTCTCGACGGGGAGGTCGAAGATCTCAGGCTGGAGGCGTGTCCTCCGCCGTTCGGTCTCCAGCGCCATCCGGGGCCGATTCTAGGCGGACGCACTCGGCGAGCGCCGCCTCGGCGACCTCGAGCTGCTCGGGCGAGGGCTCGGCGGTGACGAGGCGCTGCTGGAGCTCGTGGCCGGGAAGGGCGAGCGCACGGGCGACCGGGTGACGCTCGTTCGCCACCATCCACGAGAAGACCTCGACCGCCGCGGCGACGGCCCCGGCCCCCGCGGCCGCGCGCGCGAACGGACGGAGGTGGTGCGGCGCGCGCGAGGCCAGGGCGCTCCCGGCCGCGGTCGTCACCAGCAGCGGGCCGATCATGTGCGAGCCGCAGCGCTCGTGCTCGCGGGTGCGCGGCTCGCCGTGCTCGTACGTGCCGATGGTGATGTGCTCGGCGCCGTGGTACTCGGCGAGGGCGGTCCCGCGCAGCGCGGCCACCGCCGGCCCGAGCGCGAGGAGCGCTGCCGCCGACTCCTGGGCGAGCGGCGAGAGCCGCGAGCGCCGGATCGCGCCGATGACGACCATGCTCCCGGCCATCGCCCCGAGGACGCCAGGCCGCTGGAACGGCAGCGCCGCCTCGGGCAGGCGCCGGCGCACCTCCGGGAGAAGCGCGAAGATCTCCGCCACGCGGACGGGGCCGCGGAGGAGGCGGCTCCGGACGTCCACGGCGCGGAGCGGCTTCTTCCCGGACGCCAGCCTGAGCTCGCCGTCCTCGGCGCGCACGGCGCAGGCCCAGCTCCGCGGCCCGTGCACCAGGACGCCGTTCGCCAGGGCCATCCCACCCAGGCGAATCGCCTTCGTCTCGCTCATGCTCCCAGTGTACGGGCGGCGTGCAGGAGGAACCGCGTTCCGAGCTCGAGGTCCTCGACCGCAATGCGCTCGTCGGCGGAGTGGACGAGCTGGGCCGCGAGCTCCGGGTTCATCGTCCGCATCGGGAAGAAGCCGTAGGCGACGGTCCCGAACGCCTCGCGCAGGAAGTGGCTGTCGGTGAAGCCGGGCGCGACGACGGGGACGAGCCGCGCATCCGGCTCCTCGGCGCGCACGAACGACTCGGCCGCCTCCCAGAGCGGCGTGTCGAGCTCGGAGCGCGTGCCGCCGATCGCCTCGAGCCATTCGAGCTCGTAGCCCTCGTCGCCGAGGGCGGCGCGGATGAGGGGCTCGACGTCGGCGGGCGTCTCCCCGGGTAGCAGCCGGCAGTCGCAGATCACCTCGCAGAGTCCGGGAACGACGTTCACGCTCGTCGAGGCCGAGATCATCGTCGGGGAGATCGCCACGCCGACGATGGGGTCGACCTGGGCGCGGAGCGCGGGCGGGAGGGCGGCGACGGCCTCCTCGAGCTCGTCGGGTCCGGGCGCCTCGCCCAGGAGCCCGAAGAACGCCTCGGTCTCCGGGAGCAGGCGCGGCGGCTCCCTGACGTCAGCGACCCGCTCGACGAGCCGCGCCGCGCGCACCAGGGCGTTGTCGGCGATCGTGGGCATGGAGGCGTGGCCGCTGCGCCCGTGGACGCGCAGGCGAAACGGCGCGCTCATCTTCTCCGCCGTCGTGCAGAGGTAGACGACCTGCCCGTCGACGACGGCACGGTCGCCGCCGCCCTCGTTGACGCAGAAGTCCGTGCGCACCGCGTCGGGGTGTGCCCTGCAGAGCCACGAGAGGCCGACGTCGACGCCCACCTCCTCGTCGGCGGTGGCTGCGAACACCAGGTCCCCGGGCGGCTCGAAGCCCTCGCGGGCAAGCGTGGCGATCGCCACGGCGGCCGCGGCGACGTGGCCCTTCATGTCGAGAGCCCCCCGGCCCCAGACGCAGCCCTCGCGAAGGTCGCCCGACCATGGGCTCACGCTCCACTCCGCGGGATCGGCGATGACCGTGTCCGTGTGGCAGAGGAGCAGGAGGCTCGGGCCGTCGCCGCGGCCGGGGAGGCGCGCGACGACGTTGGCGCGCTCGGGCTCGCGCGCGTAGAGCTCGCAGGCGAGCCCCGCGTCCTCGAGGTAGCCGCGCAGGAGCTCGGCCGCAACGGTCTCGTTCCCGGGCGGGTTGACCGTATCGAGGCGGAGCAGGTCTTGGAGGAGGCCGACGGCCTCGTCTCGCAGGGTGGTGACGGCCACTAGCGGCGAGTTCCCAGCGTGAGGAGGTACGTCCGCGGCATGCGGATCTCGTCGCCGTCCCGGTACTCCTCGTGGAGCGCCTCGAACCCCTCCGCCAGCTCCGCCCGGCGGTCGGGGTCGAGCCCGTCCGCGAGGACCTTTGTCGGCCCGTACGACGTCGAGAAGAGCTCCCAGGCGGCCATGCCGGACGGGACGACGAACAGCGACTCGAGTCCGACGAGCTCGAGCTCGAAGTCGCCGCCGAGGAGCTCGGTCACGTGCTCCTCGCGGCCCCAGTCGAACGGGGAGCCGGCGCCGGGCGGCGGCGGCGCGGGCTGGAACGGCGCCATCACCCGGAACACGTCGCCGATCGTGCTGTCGGGGCGCCAGCACGCGAGCCCGATGCGCCCGCCGGGCATGCAGACCCGGCCCAGCTCGCGGGCGATCGCCGCGTGGTCCGGCGCGAACATGACGCCCACCGCCGAGGAGATCACGTCGAAGGACGCGTCGTCGTAGGGCATCGCCTCGGCATCGCCGACCTCGAAGTCGACGTCGAGGCCCTCTTCGCCCGCCTCCCGCTTCGCCGTCTCGATCAGACCGGGCGCTAGGTCGAGGCCGACGACGTCGGCTCCGTCCCGGGCGGCGCGCTTGGCGACCTCGCCGGTCCCGGTCGCGGCGTCGAGCCAGCGGACGTCCGGGCCCGGCCCGAGGCGGCCGACGAGCTCGTCGTGCATGTCGGCGAGGGTGGCGCTCACCCGCTCGTACGGGCCTGTCCCCCAGACGACGCTGTGCTTCTGCTTGAGCTCTTCGAACGGCATCGCTCCTCCTTTTCCTTCCGGCGAGCATACTGGTCTCGTGAGCGACCTCTTCTCCGACGCCGCCGAGGAGCGCGCCGCCGGGAATGCCCCGCTCGCGGCCCGTCTGCGGCCCGACAGCCTCGACGACTTCGTCGGGCAGGCGAGCGTGGTCGGAGAAGGCTCGGCGCTCGCCCGCGCGATCGCGGAGGACCGCGTCGGCTCGGCGATCTTCTACGGCCCGCCCGGAAGCGGGAAGACGACGCTCGCCCGCATCGTGGCGGCGACCACGGGGGCCGCGTTCGAGGAGCTCTCGGCGGTCTCCGCCTCGGTCGCCGACGTCCGCACCGTCCTCGCCCGCGCGACCGAGCGGCTGGGCGCCAACGGGCGGCGCACGATCCTCTTCCTCGACGAGATCCATCGCTTCAACAAGGCGCAGCAGGACGCGCTCCTGCCGGCGGTCGAGTCCGGGCTCGTGACGCTGATCGGCGCGACGACGGAGAACCCCTACTTCGAGGTCAACTCGGCGCTCCTCTCGCGCACGCAGGTCTACGAGCTCGAGCCGCTGACGGGCGAGGAGCTCGCCGTCATCGTCCGGCGCGGCGCGGCGCACCTCGACGCGGAGGTCGGCGACGGCCTCGTCGACCTGATCGCGGCGAAGGCGGCAGGCGACGGCCGGAATGCCCTCTCGATCCTGGAGCTCGCCTGGTGGAGCGCACGGTCGGAGGGCGTCCCGCTCGAGGAACGGCACGTCGAGGACGCCGCCCGGAAGCGGCCGGTCGTCTACGACAAGGCCGGCGACGCCCACTACGACTTCACGTCCGCCTTCATCAAGGCAATTCGCGGCTCCGACCCAGACGCCGCCCTCTACTACCTCGCCGTCATGCTCGAGGGCGGCGAGGACCCCCGCTTCGTCGCCCGCCGGCTCGTCGTGCACGCGTCCGAGGACATCGGCATGGCCGACTCGCAGGCCCTGCTCGTCGCGGCCGCCGCAGCGCACGCGGTCGAGCACGTCGGCCTGCCCGAGGCGCGCATCAACCTCGCGCACGCGACGATCTACCTGGCGCGGGCGCCGAAGTCGAACGCCGTGATCAAGGCAATCGGAGCCGCCCAACGGGACGTGCGGGAGCATGGGGCGATCCGGCCGCCGAAGTCTCTCCGGGACACGAGCTACCGCGGCGCGCGGAAGCTCGGCCACGGCGAGGGCTACGTCTACCCGCCGGACGACCCCGCCGGCTACGACGTCGACCACCTGCCCGAAGAGCTCGCGGGCCGTCGCTACTACGAGCCCGACGACGAGCGCGACCCCTAGGCCCCGGGGCACGCGGAGCCCAGGCCTCCACCACCGTCCGTCGAGCCATGTCCGGGGTCAGACCCCGGCCGTGGCCGCTTTGGACGGCTTCCTACGGCCTCCGGCGAGCGAGGCCGCTGACGAAAAGGCCCGCACCTCTGCAGCCGCTCGAGTCGTACCGTCCTGCTGCTCGTCCCTTCCGGCCATGGCCGGGGTCAGACCCCGGCCGTGGCCGGAAGGGCGCGGAAATCTGCGGATAGGCTCTCCTGCGTGAAGATCGTCGTCCTCGTCAAGCAGATCCCGAGCCCGAGCCATGTGACGCTCGACCCTGAGACGAAGCGGCTGGTGCGCGAGGGCGTCCCGCTCGAGCTGAACGAGTTCGACGTCTACGCCGTCACCGCGGCGATCGGCCTGCGCGAGGCGCACGGCGGCGAGGTCGTGACGATGACCATGGGGCCGCCGCAGGCCGAGGAGGCGCTGCGGACGACGCTCGACATGGGCGCCGACCGCGCGATCCACCTGAGCGACCGGGTCTTCGCCGTCGCCGACACGCTCGGGACGTCGCGGACGCTCGCCCTGGCCGTTGCGAAGGAGGGCGGCGACCTCGTCCTGTGCGGCCGCAAGACCCTCGACTCCGAGACGTGGCAGGTGCCGGCGGAGACGGCTGCGTTCCTCGGCTGGCCGCAGGTCACGAACGCCGACCGGCTCGAGCTCGCGGAGGGAGCGCTGCGCGCGCGCCGGGAGACCGACGACGGCTACGACACGTACGAGCTCGAGCTCCCGGCGCTCGTCTCGGTGACCGAGGGGATCAACGAGGGCATCTGGCCGGCGCGCAGGGACGTCGAGGCCACCCCGACCGAGGGACGGATCGCGGTCTGGCAGGCGACCGACCTCGTCGACGAGGTCGAGGAGTACGACCTTCGTTTCGGCCAGACCGGCTCGCCGACCCGCGTCCTCGCCGTCAAGGACGTCACGCCCGAGCGCCTCGGCGAGATCGCCTCCTCGCCGGAGCAGGCTGCGGAACGGGTGCTCGAGCTGCTCGCCGAGGCCGAAGGGCCGCCCACGTCGCCCTGGGAGAAGCCGGAGCGGCTCGGGAAGGAGCCGGGCGAGAGCTACGACTGCTGGTCGGTCGTCGAGCTCCTCGACGGCTCGCGCCCGCGGCGCGTCTCGCTCGAGCTGCTCGGCAAGGGCCGCGAGCTCGCCGGCAAGCTCGGCGGCGACAACTGCGCGGTCGTCCTCGGCGAGCACGAGGACGCATCCGAGCTCGCCGGGTGGGGCGCCGAGCGCATCGTCGTCCTCCCGGTCCCGGGCGACTACCTGCCCGACGTCTACGCGGGGGCGCTCCGGGCCTTCGTGGAGGACGTCAAGCCGCACGCGCTCCTCATCCCCTCGACCGCATACGGCCGGGACTACGGGCCCCGCGTCGCCGGCGAGCTCGAGCTGGGGATGACCGGCGACTGCGTCGACCTCGGCATCGACCGGGCCGGGAGGCTCATCCAGTACAAGCCCGCCTTCGGCGGCAACATCGTCTCCGTGATCATGGGCGCCACGACGCCCCAGCTCGCGACGGTGAGGACTGGCATGTTCTCGCCCGTCGCGCCGAGGGAGGACGCGCGCACGGAGGTGACGCGCGCGGAGCCGGTCGACCAGGCCTCGTCGCTGCGCCTGGTGGAACGTGAACACCGCCCCGACACGGCCGGCTGGATGCTCGACTCGGCAGCGGTCTGCCTCTGCGTCGGAAAGGGCGTCGGCGGCCCCGACGCGATCCCGGAGATCGAGACCTACGCCGCTCGGCTGGGGGCGGCCGTCGGGGCGAGCCGCGGCGTCGCCGACGCGGGGTGGCTCCCGAAGAACCGTCAGATCGGGCTCACGGGCCGCGCGATCGCGCCGCGGCTCCAGGTCGAGATCGGCGTCCGCGGCGCCTTCGAGCACCAGGTCGGCTCCGTGAAGGCCGGCGTCATCGTGGCGCTGAACACGAACGAGGGGGCGCCCGTCTTCGCCCATGCCGACGTCGGACTCGTCGGGGACTGGCGCGAGACCCTGCCGCCGCTCGTAACCGCCCTGGAGGGCAAGCTCCCCTGAGGCTCGGCGAGCACGAGTGGGGCACGCCCGGAGCGCCGCGCGTGGTCTGCCTCCACGGCGTGTGCGGGCACGGGCTCCGCTTCCGCCGCCTGGCGGAGGAGCGGCTCGCACGGAGCTTTCACGTCCGCGCCCTCGACCTCCGCGGCCACGGCCGCTCCGGCTGGGAGGAGCCGTGGACGATCGACCAGCACGTCGAGGACGTCCTCGAGACCGTGGCCGAGCCCGCGACCTGGATCGGGCACAGCTTCGGCGGCCGCCTCGTTGCCGAGGTGACGGCGCGCGAGCCCGAGCTCGTCGAGCGCGCCGTGCTGCTCGACCCCGCGCTCTGGGTCCCCGCCGAGGTCGCCGACGGCCTCGCGGAAGGCGAGCTGGCCAAGACCCCGTTCGCGTCCGTCGAGGAGGCCATCGGGTCGAGGGTGGCGGCCGCACCGCGCGCGCCGCGCGCCTTCCTCGAGGAGGAGATGCGCGAGCACCTGGTCGAGCTGCCCGACGGCCGCTTCTTCTTCCGCTACTCACGGGAGGTCGTGGCGGCCGCGTACCGACAGATGGCAGTCCCGCCGCCGACCTGGGAGGCGCTCCGCGTGCCGACGCTCCTCGTCGTCGCCGAGCAGGCGAAGCTCGTCAGCGCCGCCGAGCTCGAGCTCTTCCGCGCCGCGCTCGGCGGTCTGCTCGCCGTCGCCGTCGTCCCGGGCGGCCACATCGTGCTCTGGGACGCCTACGAGGAGACGGCAGCCGCGATCGACGCGTTCCTCGCCGCATAGAGCAATGGCCGAGCATGCGGTGGTGATCACCGGAGGGGGCCCGACCGGGATGATGCTGGCGGGCGAGCTCACCTTGATTGGGGTCGACGTCGCCGTTCTCGAGCGGCGAGCCGGCCCGGACCTCGACGGCTCGCGGGCGGGGGGCCTGCACTCGCGCACGATCGAGGTGCTCGATCAGCGCGGGATCGCCGACCGGTTCCTCGCCGAGGGGCAGGCGATGCAAGTCCAGAGCTTCGCCGGGATCCCCCTGGACATCGGCGACTTCCCCACCCGCCATAACTACGGGCTCGCGCTGTGGCAGAGCGACTTCGAGCGCATCCTGGGCGGCTGGGTCGACGAGCTGGGCGTGCCCATCCAGCGGGACCGCGAGGTGACGGGCTTCGCGCAGGACGACACCGGCGTCGACGTCGAGATCTCCGGCGGCGAGTCCCTGCGGGCGGGCTACCTCGTCGGGTGCGACGGGGGCCGCAGCCTGATCCGGAAGGCCGCCGGCATCGCGTTCCCCGGCTGGGATCCGTCGGTCAGCTCCCTGATCGCCGAGGTCGAGATGAGCGAGGAGCCGGAGCTGGGCATTCGCCGTGACGACAGGGGCCAGCACGGCATGGGCAGGCTGGAGGACGGGCGGATCCGTGTCGTGGTGAGCGAGCGGTATGTCGGGCAATCCGGCGAGCCGACCCTGCAGGATCTCAGCGATGCGCTCGTGGCCGTCTGGGGCACGGACTACGGAGCGCACGGCCCGACCTGGATCTCCCGCTTCACGGACATGACCCGACAGGCCGCCTCGTACCGGGAGGGACGCGTGCTGCTCGCGGGCGACGCCGCGCACGTGCACTACCCGGTGGGCGGGCAAGGCCTCAACGTCGGCGTTCAGGACGCGGTGAACCTGGGCTGGAAGCTGGCTCAGGCGGTTCGCGGGACGTCGCCTGAGAGCCTGTTGGACACCTACGAGGCCGAGCGGCATCCGGTCGCTGCCCGCGTGCTGCA
This sequence comes from Gaiellaceae bacterium, assembly GCA_036556565.1. Classification (GTDB taxonomy): domain Bacteria; phylum Actinomycetota; class Thermoleophilia; order Gaiellales; family Gaiellaceae; genus JAIBJN01. The sequence continues at coordinate 26,638 of DATBJE010000189.1, read as the reverse complement.
GAACACGATGGCGGCGACTGCGCTCCTCCGCTCCGATGCGCGCGTCGACGCCCTGCGCGACGTCCTGGCCGACCTGCTGAGCTTGGACGAGCCTCGCAAGCGGCTCGCCGGGGCGATCTCCGGCCTGGACATCCGCTACGACCTCGGCGACGGGCACCCGCTCCTCGGCCGGCGCATGCCCGACCTCGACCTGGTCACCGCCGACGGCCCGCTGAGGGTCTTCACCCTGCTCCACGATGCCCGCCCGGTGCTCCTCGACCTCGGCGAGCCCGGCGGCCTCGACATCGCCCCGTGGGCCGACCGGGTCCGAGTGATCGACGCCGAGCACGTCGGCGTGTGGGAGCTTCCGGTCGAGGGCGCGGTCCCGGCCCCCATCGCCGTCCTCGTTCGCCCCGACGGCCATGTGGCCTGGGTGGGTGACCACGACCACGCGGGGCTCCCCGAGGCCCTCACCAACTGGTTCGGGCCGCCTGCCGAGGCGTAAACGAGCCGGCCCTAGAGGATCCGGGCGCCGAAGGCGCTCGCCGCCAGCTCGACGGCGAGGGAGGCCGTCTCGTTCCCGCGGTCGAGGATCGGGTTCACCTCGACGATCTCGAGCGAGCTGAGGAGCTCCGACTCGGCGACGAGCTCCATCGCAAGGTGCGCCTCACGGTAGGAGAGCCCGCCCCGTACCGGCGTCCCCACGCCCGGCGCGACGTCGGGGTCGACGACGTCCATGTCGAGCGAGACGTGGACGAAGGGCGCCTCGGCGACCAGCGCGAGGGCCTCCTGCATCACCTCCTGGATCCCGCGGCGATCGACCTCGCTCATCGTGTAGACGGCGACGCCGCTCTCGCGCACGAAGGCGCGCTCCCCCTCGTCGAGCGAGCGGGCGCCCACGATGACGACCCGCTCGGGCTCGACCGCCGGCAGCGGCCACGCCTCGCTCGCGAACTCCTCGGGCGCGCGTCCCAGCGTGGCCCCGAGCGGCATGCCGTGCACGTTCCCGCTCGGGGTCGTCTCGGGGGTGTTCAGATCGCCGTGCGCGTCGAACCAGAGCACCGCGCCGGGCCCGTGCACCGACGCGAGCCCGCCGAGCGTCCCGAGGGCGATCGAGTGGTCGCCGCCGAGGACGACCGGCGTCGACCCGCCGGTGACCGCGTGGGCGACCCGGCGCGCGATCCGCTCGCACGCCTCCTTGATCTGGTCGAGGAACCGCGCCCTGGGGCTTCCGCTCGCCGTCGCCTCCGCGACGGCGGTCTCGACGTTCCCCCAGTCGGCGCAGGTGATGCCGAGCTCCGTGAGCCGGTCGTCGAGCCCCGCGTACCTGATGGCCGACGGGCCCATGTCCACCCCGCGGCGACCGGCCCCGAGGTCGAGCGCCGCGCCGATGACGGCCACCTGTCGCGCGCTTCCGTCGGACACGGCTCGTGAGGCTACACTTCGATGCCGCGGCGAGGTAGCTCAGTTGGTAGAGCACACGGCTGAAAACCGTGGTGTCGCCGGTTCGATTCCGGCCCTCGCCACTGGACGAGCGACGAGGGCTTTCTCCAGCGCCTCAGACGGGCGGTGCTTCGACGGGCCGGGCCGGGCCGCGAGCCTGAAACCGCCCTCTGCTCGCCGTCGACCAGCGCCGGGGGTCGACGGCATCGCTGAGGCCGTCCGCGAACAGGTTCGCGGCCACGGCGAAGACCGCGATGGCGAGGCTGGGCAGGAAGACGAGCCAGAGGCGGCTGAAAAAGATGCCCTCGAGGGCCATGTTTCCCCACGTCGGGGTGGGCGGCTCGGGACCGAGACCGAGCACGGCCAGGAAGGACTCGCCGAGAATCAGGACGGGCAGCTCGAGGAAGACGGCCACCACCACGATCCCGGCCGAGTTCGGAAGGATGTGCCGCCGCGCGACCGCGCGGCGGTTGGCGCCGAGGGCCTGGGCAGCAACCACGAAGTCGCGACGCTTGAGCGAGACAACTTCCCCGCGCACGAGCCGGGCCGTGATCATCCAGTTCACGATGGCGAGCGCGAACACGACCGTCTGGACGTTCTGCGCCCGGAGGCTGAGGACGACGAGGATGACGATGCTGACGGGCAGCCGCGGGATGGCGATCAGGCCGTCGAGGAGCCGCATCAGGGCGGAGTCCACGTGCCCGCCGGCGAGGCCCGCGGTGACCCCGTAGGCAACGCCGAGCACGAGGATGAGCGCAAGCGCTGTGCCCGCGATCAGGAGGGTCATGGCTCCGCCCGCGGCGAGGCGAGTGAAGATGTCGCGCCCGAACTGGTCGGTGCCGAGCCAGTGCTCGGCGCTCGGCGGCTCGCGCACCGCAGTGAAGTCGGCGTCGTTCGGGTCGTACGGCGAGAAGACCGGGACGAGCACGCAGTAGGCGACGACGAGGAGCAGAACGCCGCCGCCGAGGCGGGCGCTCGGGTTGCGGGCGAGCGCGCGAAGGACACCGCGAAGGACGGTCATGCCCGCTCCTCGCGGATGCGCGGATCGAGGATCGCCGCCACCACGTCGGCGACGAGGTTCACGAACAGCACGAGCACGGTGAGAACGACAGTCAGCCCCAGGATCATCGGGTAGTCGCGGGCGCGGGCGGCATTGAGGAACACCGCGGAGACCCCGGGGACGCCGAAGGCGCCTTCCACGAAGAGCGCCCCGGTGACGAGGAGCGCGAGCATCGGCGGGACCGCGGAGAGCAGCGGTGTCGCCGAGTTGCGCAGGACGTGCGCGCCCACGATCCGCGTCCGGCGGAGGCCCTTCGCCCTCGCGGTCCTCACGTAGTCGCTCTGGAGCGCCTCGACGGCGGCTCCGCGCACGAGCCGAGCCGTGTAGCCGAGCGGCGCCAGGCCGAGGACGAAGACCGGCAGGATCTTCGACTGCCAGGTCTCCCAGCCGAGCGGGAAGAGATCCCACTCGTAGACGAGGTAGCGCGAGAAGACGTAGGTCACGAAGAAGACCGGGACGACGAGGGCGACCGTCGCCGTCGACGTCGCCAGGTGGTCGACGGGCGAGGCGCGATGAGCGGCGGCGAGGAGGCCGAGCAGGATCCCGAGCGGGATCGCCCAGGCAGCGGCGAGCAGGATCAGCTCGATCGTGACCGGGAACGCCTGCCTGATCACGTCGTCGACGGAGGTGTACCGGCTGACGAGGCTCGGGCCGAAGTGCAACGTGAAGACGTTCTTGGCGTAGAAGGCGAACTCGACGAACCACGGCTCGTCCAGGTGGTAGAACTCGCTCAGCTTCTTCTGGAGCGGCAGCGGGAGGGCGGCGGTGCCCTCCGGCGGCCGGAACGGCGTCCCGCCGGCGCCGCGCATGAGCGCGAAGGTCACGAGCATCACGAGCAGGACGATCGGGATCGCCCAGAGCACGCGTCGGAGGACGAAGGCGGCTAGCGACACCGTGGAGTGGGACGACCGCGGCAGACCCTGGTTAGACGCGCGAAAAAACGACGTCCGGGCCGGTGCGACCGTGCCGCGAACGCCGTTTGCGGGATCCTAACCCGACCCGGGGCGCCGGGCAAGGAACGCTGTCCCGGCGCCGGCGGCCATCTCCTCGAAGTCGCCGAACCCGAGGTCCGCGAGCCGTTCCCTGAGGGTCTCGGGCGGGGTCCAGATCGGCGTCGACGGCCCCGAGGACGTCGCCACGACGACGGTCCCGGCCGGCGCCGTCACGCGCGCGAGCTCGTCGAAGAACGGGATCATGTTGAGGAGCAGGACGAGGTCGAAGGCCCGGTCGACGAACGGAAGCCGCTCCGAGTCGGCGACCTCGAAGCGAATCCGGCCGACGAGCCCCGGCGGGAGGCGCCTGCGAGCCTCGTCCACCATCCCGGCCGAGAGGTCGACGCCGACGACGTGGGCCTCGGGGAACCGCTCGGCGGCGAGGCGGGCGGCCTTGCCCGTCCCCGTGCCGACGTCGAGGACCCAGGACGGCGAGGCGCCGAGGCGGTCGAACGCCGCCGCGACCGGGGCGAGCGCGTCCGGCCCGCCCACGTCCTCCCAGACGGGAGCGAGGCGGTCGAACTGCGCCCGCAAGGGACGGCGGAAGACCCGCCAGAGCACCGGCTGCGCGACGACGGCCCGCGTCGCGACCCGCGCGAGCTTGCGGCCGGCCGCGAACCTGAGCTCCTCGAGCGTCACGGGTCGGCCCGGGCGACGCGGATCTCCTGGCCCGGGGCGGCGCCGAACATCTCGGCCGCGTTTCCGTGGTTGATCGCGAGGGCGATCGTCCACGAGGCGTCCTCGTAGAGCACGATGTCCCCGCGCCGGACCTCGGCGAAGGTCCGGGCCGCGACCGCGTAGTAGCGCTCGAGCCCGACCTCGAGCTCGACGGTCGTCCCGGGCGTGATCCCGGCCCGCTCGAGGTCCCCGGTCGACAGGTTGAGCTGGACGTTCCCGAAGCGGTCCACGCGCAGAACCGTGGCGCGGATCCTGCGTGTCCCGATCTCGGCCTCGGGAAGGTCGAGGCGGACGAGCGAGCCGGGGTCGAGGCTCGGCCCGAGCTGCTCGAGCTCCACGCCCGCGGCTAGGTGCGCCGCAGCCGGGGCGAAGATGTCGCGCCCGTGGAACGTGTACGCGACCCGCTCCAGCCGGTACGCCGGCTCCACGAGCTTGACTGCCTCGGAGACGCCGCCGAGACGATCCGCGGCCACGAGCAGCAGCCCGTTGTCGGGGCCGACGAAGAGCCGGCCGTCGCCGCTCCGGAGCCCCACCGGCCGCCGATCGCCGCCGACGCCGGGATCGACGACCGCGAGGTGGACGCCCACCGGCGTGTAGGGGAGCGCGTTCGCGAGCGCGAGCGCGCCCTGGAGGACGTCGTGCCGCGCGATCCCGTGCGTCAGGTCGATGACCTCGGCCGCGGGCGCGATGCTCTTCATCACGCCGTGGCACGTCCCGACGAAGTCATCCTCGAGGCCGAAGTCCGTCAGGAAGGTGATGAACCGGCGGTCGATGCGGCGAGCTTAACCGCTTCGAGCAGACCCTCCCGGTCGTGGCTCCGCGCCTCCACGACGACCCTGAGGCCGACCTCGGCCGCCTCGGCGGAGGTCACGGGGCCGATCGAGACGCAGTCGGGGTCGAGCCCGAGCGCCGCCAGGCTCCGTGCCGCCGAGGCCGACGCGAGCACGACGAGATCCGCCTCCGGGAACCGGACGGGCCGGAGCTCGATCGTCCTGTAGAGGACGACGACGTCGGCGTCCAGCTCGCGCGCAAGCACGTCTCTCGCGCCCTCGGCCCCCGGGAAGAGGACGCGCCCGGCCGGCCTGGGAAGCGCCGCGGCGAGGCCCTCCTGCGTCGCCACGTCGGCGACGACCTCCGGCCTGACCCCGTGGTCGCGCAACGCATCCGCCGTGCCCGGCCCGATCGCCGCCACGCGCGGAAGCGGCCCGTCGAGCCGCGCGTAGAGGGCCTCGACGGCGTTCCGGCTCGTGAGCACGACCCAGTCGTAGCCCTCCGCGCGGACGGGCGGCCCGTCCACCGGCTCGATGTCGACGAGCGGGCACGTCTCGACCTCGAACCCCGATGCCTCGAGTGCTGCGGCGAGCGGGCGCGCCGAGGCCTCGGTCCCGGTGAGGACGACCTTCATCGCCGCGCGGCGGCCGCGACGAGCTCGTCGCCGAGGGCCACCGGGTCGCGTCCGCTCAGCAGCTCGACCCAGGAGCCGTCCTCGGCGGCCACGAGCGCCGTGAGCGTCTCCCCGTCGTGGTGCGCGGCGACCGGCGCGAGGCAGCCCGCTCCGATCCGGGCGACGCACGTTCGCTCGGCCTCGACGCGCCGTCGCGTCTCGGGATCGTCGAGCGCGGCCACGCGCTCCTCCTCTCCGGCGCGCACCTGGAGCGCGATCGCTCCCTGGCCGGCCTCGGGCAGGACCTCCGCGGGCGGGAAGCGATAGCCGATCTCCTCCGCGAGCCCGAGGCGCTCGAGCCCCGCGGCCGCGAGCACGATCGCGTCGAGGCCGCGCTCCCGCATCTTGCGCAGGCGCGTGTCCACGTTGCCGCGCAGCGGCTCGATCGCGAGCGTCGGCTCGAGCGCGAGCAGCTGCGCCCGCCGCCGAACGGAGGCCGTGCCGACGCGGAGGCCGGGCCGCAGCGCCGACTCGCCGCAGAGCGCGTCCCGTGGGTCCTCCCGCGGAAGGTAGGCGCCCACCGTCAGCCCCGCGAGGTTCGTGGAGGTCATGTCCTTCGCGGAGTGGACGGCGACGTCGACCCGGCCGTCGAGGAGCGCCTCCTCGATCTCCTTCACGAAGACGCCGCGCTCGCCGATCTCCCCGAAGGGCCTCGACCGGTCGCGGTCGCCTGCGGTCGTGATCGGGACGATGGCGACCTCGAGCGCCGCGCTCGCGGCCCGCAGCCGCTCCGCGACGAGCTCGGCCTGCGTGAGCGCGAGCCTACTGCCCCTCGACCCGAGGCGTGTCAGCATCGTCGCCGAGCCCGAAGAGGTGCCTCACGGCGTCCGCGTAGAGTACGCCGTCCGCGGCCGTCGCCGCCTCCTTCATGCGGATGGTCGGCCGGTGGAGGAGCTTGGCCACGATCTGGCTCGTGAGCGCCTCGACCGCCTGCCGCTGGCTCGGCGAGAGCGAGGCGAGGCGGCCCTCGGCCCGCCGAAGCTCGGAGCGGCGAATCGACTCGGCCTGGGCCCGCAGCGAGGCGATCGCCGGGACGACGTCGAGCGAGAGCTGCCACGCCCGGAAGGCGTCCGCCTCCTCGGTGACGATCGCCGCGGCGCGCACGGCCTCCTCGCGCCGCCCGGCGACGCTCTCCGCGACGACGCGCTCGAGGTCGTCGATGTCGTAGAGGTAGCAGCCCTCGACGTCGTTGATCGCCGGGTCGAGGTCGCGCGGCACGGCGATGTCGATGAAGAACACCGGCCGGCCGCCGCGCCTGGAGAGCGCGCGCGCAGCCTGCTCGGCGGTGAGAACGACGTCCTGGGAGCCCGTCGAGGAGACGACGACGTCGGCGTGCTCGAGCTCGGCCTCCAGATCGTCGAGGCCCACCGCGCGGCCCTCGAACCTTCGTGCGAGGGCCTCGGCCCGCTCGGGCGAGCGGTTCGCGACGACGATCTCCCCGACGCCGCGTGAGATGAGGTTCGCCGCCGTGAGATCGGCGGTCTTCCCGGCGCCGATGAGGAGGATGCGGCGGCCGGCGAGCCCCTCGAAGACCCGCTCGGCGAGCTGGGCCGCGGCGGCCGAGACGGAGGCGGGGTTCTCGCCGATGGCGGTCTCGGTGCGAACCTTCTTGCCCACGCGCAGCGCCTGGCGGAAGAGGCGGTGGAGGATCGGCCCTGCCGTGTGCGCCGAGCGCGCCGCCTCGTAGGCCTCGCGGACCTGGCCGAGGATCTGCGCCTCGCCCGGCACCATCGAGTCGAGGCCCGCCGAGACGCGGAAGAGATGATGCGCGGCGGCCTCGTCGCCGACCGTGTAGAGCGCCGGGGCGAGCTCCGCGCGCGGCAGGCCGGAGAGGCTCGACAGCTCCCCGTAGATCCGTTCCTCGAGCCGCTCCGCTTCGTCGCCGACCGCGTAGACCTCGGTGCGGTTGCAGGTCGAGAGGACCGCCGCCTCGGCGTCGCCCACCCCGAGTCGCTCCAGCGCCTCCAGGCGCAGGGTCGAGTCGTAGGCGAGCAGCTCGCGGAGCTCGACCGGGGCGCGCTGGTAAGAGGTGCCGACGAGGAGGAGGCTCATCTCAGAAGTGGGCGAAGGGCGTCAACACGAGACGGACGAGGATGACGAGAACGAAGCCGGCGAGCGCGAGCCACGCCGCACGACGGCCACGCCAGCCGGCCTCCCAGCGCAGAACGAGGAAGGCAGCGTAGACGACCCACGTGAGCAGCGTGACGCCCATGATCGCGTCGAAGCCGGCGCCGTCCTCGCGCAGTCGCGCGAGTCCGAGCCCGATGCCGACCGTCAGCGCGGGCAGCGCGACGGCGATCGTCCGCACCGTCAGCGCCTCGAGCGTCTCGAGCGACGGCGAGAGGAGCCTGAGGACGCCCGGCGCCCGCTCCTTGAGCCGCCGCTCCTGCCAGAGGTAGAGGACCGAGAGCGCGGCGGCGAGGGTGAAGCCCGCGAAGGCCGCGAGGATCAGGCCGACGTGGAAGGCGAGGAAGATGCTGCCCGAGCCGGAGCCCGCCTGCGTCCCGGCGCCGCCGAAGATCCACGCGAGCCCGAGCAGGGCCGCGGCCAGGGGCATGACGACGAGGCCGAGGAGGCGGAACGGGGCGCGGCAGCCCCAGATGAGGTACGCGCCGACGCACATCCACACGAAGAGGTTGAGGGATCCCGCCCAGCTGTCCCAGGGAAACCCGTCCGCCCCGGCAGCCTGCGCGACGAGGAGCACGGTCTGGGCGAGCCAGCCGAGCCGAACACCCCAGATCGCGTGGCGGACGAGCCTGCCCGGCCGCACCGTGTCACCGGCGTAGGCGAAGGCGGCCTCCGTGTAGCCGACGAGCGCCGGCCAGAAGAGGAGGAGCGCGGTCTCGGTCAGCGCACGGCCTCCTCCCGCTCGGGCTCGGACGCCTCCCGGGCTTCCTTGCGCCGCCGCGCGAGCTCCGTCAGCTCGGTCACCTCGCGCTCGAGCCGGGCGAGCTTGAAGGCGTAGATGACGACGTACGCGAGCAGGACGGCGAGGACGACGAGGTACGCGGCGGTGACGTACTTCTCGGCGGAGGTCACTCGAGCGCCTCCCGCAGCTCGCCCAGGCGGGCGTCGATGCGCTTGCCGGTGAGCTCGTTGACGTACAGGGCAGCCGCCAGCGCGATGGTGCCGCCGAGACATACGAGGAACGTGAGGAGCTGGCTGCCCGCGAGGTTCTCGCCCACGTCGCGATCGAAGACGACCGGGTGGATGAGCCCCTCCGCGAGCCGGATAGCCAGAAAGCTCACGGGGATGAGGGCGACGCCGAAGAGCGCGTACACGGCCGACATGCTCGCCCGGCGCGGCCCCGGCTCGACCGAGTAGCGGAGCATGAAGTAGGCCGAGTAGAAGAGGAACAGGACGAGGAAGAGCACGAGCTGGCGCTCGCCCCAGCTCCACCACACGCCCCAGGACGTCCGCGCCCAGATCGACCCCGTGACGAGCGTGAGCACGCCGAAGATCACGCCCATGTGCACCGCGGTGTAGCTCTCGAGGTCGTAGCGCTGGTCGCGCGTCCACAGGAGCCGCAGGGCCTTCCATGCGGCCCAGCCGAAGCACGCGTACGCCGTGAGGGCGACCGGCACGTGGATGTAGAAGATGCGCTGGCGGAAGCCCTCGAGCGGCGCGTTCGGCACCCACGTGAACGCGAGCACGAGGCCCCCCAGGAGCAGGACCGCGGCGACGGCCGCCAGCGTGACCGCGCTGTTATTCCGTAACCACGTACTCAAAGCTCGCCCAGGAAAGGATCGCAAAGATCACGTCGTAGAGAACGAGGAAGGCGAGGTAACGGCCGGGGTCGTCCGCGATCGACGCGCCCACTCCGCCGACGACGATCGGGATCACGAGCGGCAGGAAGAGCAGCGGGAGGAGGAGCTCGCGTGCCCGCGAGGCCGCCGCCATCGCCGCCAGGAGCGTCCCCACGGCGGCGAGCCCGACGTTCGCGAGCGCGACGCCGGCGACGAGCTCCCACGTCACGGGCTGGAAGAACAGCGCGAACGCCGGCAGCGCCACGACCTCGGCGAGCGCGAGGAAGGCGAGGACTGCGATCCCCTTCCCGAGCCAGATCGCGCTGCGATCGCACGGCGCGAGGACGAGGCCGTCGAGGACGCGCTGCTCGCGCTCCGCGGCGAAGGCGCGCGTGAGGCCGAGGATGGCCGTGAAGACGATCGCCACCCACAGGAGCCCGTAGGCCGCCCGCGGGGACGCGTCGGCGGGGAGCGAGAAGTTGAAGACGACGAGCGTCGAGACGACGAAGAGGAGCATCGCGGGCAGCGTGTCCCGCGACCGCAGCTCGAGCAGGAGGTCCTTGCGGGCGAGCGCGCCGACGTCGGCCAGGTAGGTCACGCGAGCGCCAGCCTCCGGGTGGCCAGGGCCGCGACCCGCTCGGGCTCGTGCGTCGCGAGCACGAGGGTCCGCTCGCCCGCGAGCTCGGCCAGCTCGGCGTCCAGGACGGCCGCGCCCGCCTCGTCCAGGGCCGCGAACGGCTCGTCGAGGAGGAGCAGGTCGGGCTCGTGGAGGAGGGCGCGGCAGAGGGCCAGCCGTTGCGTCATCCCGCGCGAGTACGCGGCGACCCGCTGGTGGCGCGCCTCCCACAGCCCGAACCGCTCGAGCAGCATCCCGCTGCGCTCCCGCCGTTCGGGAATCCGGTACAGCCGCCCGTAGAGGTCGAGGTTCTCGAGGGCGGTCAGCTCGAGGTACACGAGGGGCTCGTGCGCGAGGTAGCCGATGCGGCCCCGCTCGACGGCGACCTCGAGCTCGCCGGCGGTCGGCGCGAGGAGGCCGGCGCAGAGGCCGAGCAGCGTGGACTTTCCGGAGCCGTTCGGGCCGGTGACGAGCAGGAAGTCGCGCTCGGCCACGTCGAGGTCGAGGTCGCGGAGCACGCGCGTCGCCCCGAAGCTCCGGCCCAGGCCGCGTGCGCGGATCACAGGAGCACGTCCCCGAGCACGAAGGCGAGGAAGGTGAGGCTCATGACGCCGTTCATGGTGAAGAAGGCGGTGTCGAGGCGCGACGTGTCGCTCGGCGAGACGAGCGAATGCTCGTAGACGAGGAGCGCCGCGACCGCGCCGACGCCGAGCCAGTAGAGGAGGCCCACGTCGAGCCCGAGTCCGGCCACGACGAGAAACGCGACGGTGGCGACGTGGCACGCCCGCGCGACGGCGAAGGCTGCGGGCACGCCGAACCGGGCCGGGACGGAGTGCAGCCCGTGCGCCCGGTCGAAGTCGACGTCGAAGATCCCGTAGAGGACGTCGAAGCCCGCGACCCAGACCGCGACGGCCGCGCCGAGCGCCCAGGCCTGCCAGGGAAGCTCGTTGGTCACCGCCGCCCAGGCCCCGAGGGGCGCCAGACCGTCGACGGCCCCGAGCCAGGCGTGCGAGAGCCAGGTGACGCGCTTGAGATACGGGTAGACGACGAACCCGATGACCGGGATCGGCCACAGCCAGTGGACGATCGGCGCCAGCTGGAAGACGGCGACGAGAAAGACGGCGAGCGATGCGAGCGAGAAGAGGACGACCTGCCAGGGCCTGAGCGCCCCGCGCGGAAGCTCGCGCCCGGCCGTCCGTGGATTGCGGGCGTCGATGCCCACGTCGATGAGCCGGTTCAGCGCCATCGCCAGGCACCGGGCCCCGACCATCGCCACGGTGATCCAGAGGAGGTCGGCCCCGCCCGGGACGCCGTCGACCGCCAGCAGGGCGCCGATGTAGGCGAAGGGCAGCGCGAACACCGTGTGCTCGAACTTCACGAGCGAGAAGAACAGGCGCGGGTAGTGGAGGATCGCGGCGCTCACGGCTCCCTCAGGACTGCCGGTGCGCGGTGGGCTCGCCGGCGAGCAGCTCGAGCGCGTGGCCGAGCGCCGGCCTGAGCACCCCGAAGCCGTCGCGGGCGCCGCCCGGCGAGCCGGGGAGGTTCACGACGAGGGCCGTGCCGATCACGCCTGCCAGGCCACGGGAGAGCAGACCGTGCGGCGTCCTCGCGATCGAGTCGGCGCGAATCGCCTCGGCGATTCCCGGCGCCGGGCGGTCGAGGAGGCCGGCCGTGGCCTCCGGCGTGACGTCGCGGGGGCCGAGCCCCGTCCCGCCCGTCGTCAGGACGACACGCGCGCCGGCGGCGAGCTCACGCAGCGCCGTGGCGATCGCGTCGCGCTCGTCGGGGACGACGCGACGCTCGACCTCGTACCCGTCTCCCGCCAGCAGCTCGGCGAGGATCTCCCCGCTCCTGTCCTCGCGCTCGCCCGCCGAGACGCCGTCCGACACGGTGAGGACCGCCGCCCTCAGGAGAGCGCCTCCTTCGTCTTCTCGAGCAGGCGGACCTCCTCGATGACCATCTCCCGGTCCACCGCCTTGGCCATGTCGTAGACGGTCAGCGCCGCCACGGCCGCGGCGGTCAGCGCCTCCATCTCGACCCCGGTCTGCGCCGTCGTCTCCGCGCTCGCGTTGATCGCGACGCCGCCCTCCTCCACCGCCAGGCGCACGTCGACGACGCTCAACGGGAGCTGGTGACAAAGGGGGATGAGCTCGGGCGTGCGCTTCGCGGCGAGGATGCCGGCGACCTGCGCGGTCGCGAGCGCGTCGCCCTTCGGCAGCGCCCCGAGGCGCTCCGCCGTCTCCGGCCGCATGCGGACGAAGGCGCGGGCCGTTGCGCGACGTCGCGCAGGCGGCTTCGCGCCGACGTCCACCATGTGGACCCCGCCCGACTCGTCGACGTGGCTCAGCTCCTCGCTCACACCGTAAGACTAAGCCGAAAGCGGTGATCCGAGCCGGTCGCGCGCCTCGTCGAGGTCGGCGAGCTGCCCCGCGATCCAGGCCGCGATGTCGTGCTCGCGCACGTGCCCGACGATCTCGTCGAGCCGTCGCCGGCGCTCCTCCACCTGCATCGTCAGCGCCTCGTAGATCGCCTCCGCCTGCCCGGCGACGTCGAACGGGTTCACCGTCAGCGTCCACTCCCCGAGCTCCTCGTGCGCGCCCGCGTTCTCGGAGAGGATGAGGACGCCGTCGCGCCCGTTCACGAGCGGCGCCTCCTTCGCCACGAGGTTCATGCCGTCGAAGATCGCGTTGACGAGGAGCGCGTCGAACTGCTTGTAGGCGGCGACGGCGCCCGCGAAGTCGTCCTGGATCCGCAGGTCGAGGGGAACCCAGCCCTCCTGCTGGAACCGGTCGTTCACCGCGCGGGCCGCCCGCTGGATCGCGCCGAGGTACTCCGCGTACTCCGGGATGTCCTGCCGGGAGGGGTCGAGCAGCGCGAGCATCTGCACGCGCCCGTGCAGCTCGGGATGGGCGTCGAGGAAGAGCTCGTAGGCGCGGAAGCCCCGCACGACGTTCTTCGAGGGATCGGTCCGGTCGACCCGGACGACGAGATACTCCGGCCGCACGGAGGTGATCGCCTGTTCCTCCGCGCGCACGGCATCGCTCGCCGCGATCTCGTCGAACTCCTCGGGGTCGACCGAGATGGGGCGCGCCCGGACGGCGCAGAGGTGGTCGCCGGCGCGGATCTCGCACGCCGAGAAGTCGACGTCGGCGCCGAGGATGTCCTCGCAGCAGCGCAGGAAGCTCTGCCGCCATCGCCGCGTGTGCAGGCAGACGACGTCGTTGGCGAGCAGCCCCTCGTGGACGGCCCGCCTGATCGGGTCGGGGAGGACGCGCCAGTAGTCGGGCATCGCCCACGGGATGTGGACGAAGTGCGCGAGGAGCGCCCGCGGCGCCTGCTCGCGCACGAACGCGGGCGCCACGTACAGGTGGTAGTCGTGGAAGAAGACGGCTGCCTCCGGCTCGCGGTCGAGCTCCTCGAGCACGGCGTCGGCGAAGTTCCTGTTGACGGCGACGTAGCCTTCGTTCCACGCGTTGTGCAGTCCCTGGTCGACGTCGGGCGCCTGCGCGAGGCCCCACAGGTAGTGCTGGATGAACCAGAGGACGGGGTTCGAGACGACGTTGTAGTACCAGTCGTACGCCGTGGGGTCGTGGTCGACGAGCCGGAGCCGGTACGGTGCGCCGTTCCGCGCGGTCTCATCGACGGCGGCGCCTCGGGACTCCGCGACGACCGCGCGGTCCTCGTCGGACATCGCGCTCGCGATCCAGGTCACGTCGTGGTGCTCGACGAGGCTGCGAAGCGCCGTCACCAGCCCGCCGCCGCCGCGCCGGGCGACCCGCTGCCCGCTCGCATCCAGGTCGTGGACGACCGGGCCGCGGTTCGAGACGACGATGAGCTTACGCGGGGCACCCACCGTCGGACACCCTACCGACCGGGGGTCAGACTGCCCGGAGCGCGGTCACGAGCTCGAGATCCCCGGTGTCGTTGCCGGAGAGCTCGTTGAAGAGGGCGAGCCAGTCCCGAAGGAGGCGCGGGGAGAGGAAGCTGCGGCGCACGAACTCCTTGCCGCGGAGCGCCAGCCTCCTCGCGGTCACGGGGTCGTCGAGGATCGCCGACAGGGCTCTCGCGCATCCCTCGACCGAGTCCACGAGGTACCCGGTCTCGCCGTCCTGGATCTGGTCGACGATCCCGCCGACCCGCCCGCCGACGACCGGGCGGGCCTTCCAGAGCGCCTCCGTGACCGTCAGGCCGAAGCCCTCCTTGACCGACTTCTGCACGAGCGCCGCCGAGTGGACCTGGAAGGCGTTCACCTCGACCGAGCCGACGTTGTTCAGGTTGGAGAGGATGAAGATGTCGGGGTCGCCCTCCGCGGCCTCCACGGTCCGGTTGTAGTACTCCCAGCCCTCGGGATCGTCGTGGGCCATCGAGCCGACGAGGGCGAGCTGGGTGCGTGGGTGCGAGCCGCGGACGGTCCGCCAGGCGTCGATCACGCCGACGGGGTCCTTCCACGGGTCGAAGCGCGAGACCTGCGTGACGAGCGGCCGGTGCACGTCGATGCCGAACTGGTCGAGGATGTACGCGGCGTCCTCGGGGGAGAGCGCCATGTTCTTCGGCGCAAGGGGGTCGATCGCCGGCGGCCAGATGAACGCGGGCGGGAGCCCCTCCGAGCGCGGCACGTACTGGCGGCGGTGGAAGACGGCCGCGTCGTACCGCGAGAGCCAGGGCAAGAGGAACTCGAGGGCCTCACGGTTGGGGTTCGAGAGGTCGATGTGGGCGCGCCAGATCCAGCGGCCGCCGGCGGCGCGCGCGTCCTCGATCATCGCCGTCGGCTGCGGGTCGTGGACGATGACGTAGTCGAAGTGGTCGTCGAGCGCCTCGGCGTTCAGCCGGTTGTACCGCCGGAACGTCTCCTGCTGGCTTGCCGAGAGCCCGCCCGGGTCGCCCTGCAGCGCGTTGTGGATGGTCTTCGTGACGTCGAAGAACTCGTCCTCGCCGTGGATGACGCGCCATTCCGCGTCGAGCCCCGCGTCCCGCATGAGCGGAACGAGCGTGTAGAGGATCTCGGCGACGCCGCCCCCGAAGGCGGTGGCGGAGAGGTGCAGGATGCGCTTGCCGGCCAGCGGCTCCGCGAGCGACTTGATCTGCTCCATGAGGCCCCTGCTCGCCAGCGACGCGTAGTCGGCCAACAGCTTCGTCCCGACGTTGACCTGCTGTAGCTGCACGGCGGCGGAGGATACCGCGCGGGCAGGTCAGGTCAGGTGCTTCGTGAACCGCAGCGAGGAGCCGGCGCCGTTCGGGCGGGCCTCGACCCTGAGGTCGTCGGTGACGGCGCTGATGATGGCGATCCCGAGGCCGCCCTCGTCGAGCTCGTCGGTCGCGGCGTCGAGAAGGCCGAGGTCGAAGCCGTCGCCCTCGTCGGAGATCTCGACCTCGAGGAGGCCCTCGCCCAGCGCGTAGCGGATCTCGACCTCGCCGGTGCGCCCGTCGGCGTAGGCGTGGCGGATCGAGTTCGTGCAGGCCTCGGTGAGCGCGAGCTTGATGTCGGCGACGATCTCCGGCTCGATCGCGAGCGGCCGGAGGATCCCGACCAGCGCGAGGCGTCCGAGCGCGATGTACTCGGCCTTCGCGGGAATGATCAGAGAGACGACGCCCGCCGCGTTTCCGTTCTCGCCCGTCAAAGGCTCACCCTGCGCCAGTACCCGCGCCGGCCGTCGCCCAAACCGCCTCCAGCCGCCCACGCGCGACCTCGACGGCGTCGGGGCTCGAGTCGATGAGCACGTATCTCCGCCCGAGCCGCGCGCACACCGCCCCGAGGGTGCCCGACCCGGCGAAGGGGTCGAGGCACCAGTCCCCCGGGCCGGTGGACGCCTGCACCGTCCGCCTGACGACGCCCTCCGGCTTCTGGGTCGGGTACCCGGTCTTCTCGCGGCCGGTCGGCGAGACGATCGTGTGCCACCAGACGTCCGTCGGGAGCTTCCCGCGCGCCGCCTTCTCCGGCGTGACGAGGCCCGGGGCCATGTACGGCTCGCGCTCGACCGCCTCGGCGTCGAAGCGGTAGCGCTCGGGGTCTCGCACGTAGACGAGGATCGTGTCGTGCTTCGCGGGCCACCGCCGTCGCGGGCGGGCGCCGTAGTCGTAGGCCCAGACGATCTCGTTGAGGAAGCACGTCCGCCCGAAGATCTCGTCGAGAAGGACCTTCACGTAGTGGGCCTCGCGGTAGTCGAGATGGAGGTAGAGCGTGCCCGCCGGCGCGAGGACCCGCCGGATCTCGCGCAGGCGCGGCTCGAGGAAGCCGAGGTAGTCGTCGAACGAGTCGGGGTACGAGGACTCGGCGACCAGGCGCGTCGCGTACCGGCGGCCTCCGAAGCCGACCCGATCACCGCTCGGCGACGCGGTCGTCGCGAGCGTGCGCCGGCGCTGCTCCTTCCCCGTGTTGAACGGCGGGTCCGCGTAGACGAGCTGGAAGCTGCCGTCGTCGAAGCCCGGCAGCAGCTCGAGGTTGTCCCCGAGCAGGATCGCGTCCTCGGCCGGCGCCGCCACCCGCCCGAGTGTAGATCGCCTACCGGTTGAGGCTCGGCGGCGTCTCGGGCCGCTCGCCGAGGACGACCGTCACCGTCCGCTCGTCTCCGTCGCGGACGTAGGTGACCTCGACGCGCTGGCCAGGGACGAGCCGCTGTGTGATCGCGCGGACGACGTCCTCGGCGGAGCGCACGGGCCGGCCGTCGATCGCCACGATCACGTCGCCGCCGGCGACGAACGCCTGGCCCTCGACCTGCCGCTGGTCGTCGCCGCCGCGCAGCCCGGCGGTGGCGGCAGGGCTGTTCGCGACCACCTCCTGCACCGCCGCCCCGTTCGTCGAGTAGCCGAGCGTCTTCGCCATTCCCCGCGTGACCGTCTGCGTCGTGACGCCGAGCCACGCGTAGCGCACGCGACCGGTCTGGATGAGCTGCTCCATGGATCGCCTCGCCGCGTTGATGGGGACGGCGAAGCCGACGCCCTCGGCGTTGCCCGACTCGCTCCGGATCTGGGCGTTGATCCCGATGACGTCGCCGTCGGCGTCGAACATCGGCCCGCCGGAGTTCCCGCGGTTGATCGGCGCATCGGTCTGGATCGCGTCGACGAGGCTGTACCGAGACGTGAGCGACGCGATCGACCTCTCGGTCGCCGAGACGACGCCGACGCTGAGCGAGGTCGCCTGCCCGAAGGGGCTCCCGATCGCCGCGACGGGCTCTCCGACGACGACCGTGCTCGAGTCGCCCAGCGGCACGGGCGCGACGGGATGGGCCTTCGGGTCGACCTTGAGGAGGCCCACGTCGTCGTAGAGGTCCCAGCCGACGATCGTCGCCGGCACGCGCTCGCCGTCGCGGAACTCGACGTAGACGGTGTCCGCCGCCTCGGGCTTCTCGTCGGCCGCGACGTCGCCGGCAGTCGTGATCACGTGCGAGTTCGTGAGGACGTAGCCCTCGTCGGAGACGACGAACCCCGAGCCCTGGGCGGCGCCGCTGAGGCCGCCGTTCGCGTCGTCGCCGAAGACCGAGTAGATCGTGACGACGCCACTGGCGCGCTTCGCGTAGATCTCGCTCGCGTCGAAGCCGTTCCCGACGAGCGGCTTCGCCGCGGCGGCCTGGACGACCTGCGACGGCGGCCCGTCGGCCGGCGTGGCGAGGACGACCGTCTCGGCCTGTCCCGGATCGTGGTCCACCCAGCCGACGGCCTTGGCGAGCACGAGCGCGGTCGTCCCCCCGAGCAGGGCTGCGACGACCGCGATCGCGGCGATGGCTGCCGGGCGAGTCACGTCAGGCTCATCGTAGTGATGGGCGCCTCCCCGTCATCCCCTGGGCACTTCGTGACGATCGCTACGAGTCGCCGCGGCCGGCGGGGCTCGCGACCGGTTCCTCCGGCGCCTCGCCCGGGGAGGGCGCGGCGGCGAGCGGCAGGACGAGCGTGAAGACCGTCTCGCCCGCACGCGAGCGAACGTCGATCCTGCCCGCCATCCTCGTCGCGAGCTCCGACGCGATCGCCAGCCCCAGGCCGCTCCCGGAGGCCTTGCCGCCGCCGGCGCGGTAGAAGCGCTGGAAGAGGTGCGGCCGGTCCTCGTCGGGGATCCCGGGCCCGTCGTCCGTGACGGCGAGGACGGCTCCGTCGCGGGTCGTCCCGGCCCTCACCCCGACCGTCGTGCCCCGCGGGGTGTGCCGGATGGCGTTCTCGACGAACACGCGGGCGATCTGCTGCACGCGCACCTCGTCCGCGAGCACCTCGACCGGCTCGTCGGCGTCGGTGGCGAGCTCGTGCTCCTCGGTCTCGGCTACGGCGCGGAACTCCTCCGCGACCGCACGCGCGGTGGCGGCGAGGTCGAACCGCACCGTCTCGACCTCGAGCTGTCCCGCGTCGAGGCGCGAGAGGTCGAGGAGGTCGGTCGCCAGACGCGTCAGGCGGTCGATCTGATCCCGCATCTCGCCGAGGAAGTCGCGGCGCACGACGGGGTCCATCGTCTCGTCGCCGAGGAGCTCGACGAACCCGCCGAGCGAGAAGAGCGGCGTCCGGAGCTCGTGTGAGGCGTTGGCGATGAACTCCCGCCGGGCACGGTCGAGAGCGGCCAGGCGCGCGCGCATGTCGTCGAACGCCTTGGCGAGCTGGCTGACCTCGTCGCGGCCGGTGTCGACGATCGGCGTCTCGAAATCGCCACCCGCGACGCGCTCGGCCGCGGTCTCGAGCCTGGCGATCCGCCGCGTGAAGTTCCACGCGAGCAGGTAGCCGGCGAACCAGGAGATCGCGAGCGCGACGGCGCCGGCGACGAGGAGGCTCCGGCGGATGAGGCGCACGTTGTCGAGCGCGTCGCCGAGCGGCGAGGAGACGAGGAGGATCCTGCCGTTGGGGAGCGGGCGGGCCGCCTCTGCGAACTCCGCGTCCTCGCGCGAGACGCGGTCGCCGCTCGGGCGGCCGGTGCTCGCGACCTCCAGTGCCACCGTGTCCTCCAAGAGCTCGTTCGCCCGGAACACGTTCGAGTCGGCGAGGTTCTGCAACGAGTCCTGCGTGAACGGCGCGAAGACGACCACGCGGGTGTTGAAGACCTCGCTCGCGTTGCGGACGTCGTTCTGGAGCTCGATCGACGTCCCGGGCCTGGCCACCCTCGGCTGGATCGTCCTCGCCACGTCGCTCAGCTCGCCGACCTTGGCGTCGACGAGGCGCGACTCGAGCTGCGGGATGACCGCGACGTAGACGATGGCGAGCGCGCCCGCGACGACCGCGAAGAGGATGAGGCCGACCTTGACGCGAAGGCTGAGCCAGGTCGGCGAGCTCATCGAGCGTCTCGGAAGCGGTAGCCGGCCCCCCGCACGGTGTGGATGTACTCCGGCTCGGCGGGATCTGCCTCGATCTTCTCCCGCAGGTGCCGCACGTGAACGTCGATGGTCCGCGGGTCGCGGAAGTCCGAACCGCCCCAGAGGTCGTCGAGGAGGGCTTTTCGCGTGAAAACGCGGCCAGGGTTCCCCGCCAGGGTGCGCAGGAGCTCGAACTCGAGGTACGTCAGCTGCACCGGCTCTCCGCGCAGCTGCACCGTCCTGCGCGCAGTGTCGATCTCGAGCCCGTCGGCCTCGATCGCCTCGTCGCCGGCGAGGTGCGGCGGCAGCTGAGCGCGCCGGAGCAGCGCGCGGACGCGGCTCATGAACTCGCGGATCGAGAACGGCTTCGTGATGTAGTCGTCGGCGCCCAGCTCGAGGCCGAGCACCTTGTCGCCCTCGTCGCCCCTGGCGGTCAGCATGATGATCGGGACGGCGCTCCGCTCCTCGCGGAGACGGCTGCAGACCGCGAGGCCGTCGAGGCGCGGGAGCATGAGATCGAGGATGACGAGGTCGACGGGGACCTCCCGGTAGCGGTCGAGCGCCTCCTCCCCGTCGCGCGCCTGGACGACGCGGTAGCCCTCCTTCTCGAGCGGGTACGTGAGGAGCTTCTGCACCGACTCCTCGTCGTCGACGAGAAGCACCGTGAGGGGCCGTTCCATCGCTCGGATAAGGATAGGCACGGCGGCGGGCTCATCTACACTCAACGAGCCCATGGCCGCAGACGCCCCACGAAGGCGGCCCCGGCGCGGATCGCTCGAACGCCCCGTTTCGACCCGCATCTACCGCGCAGCCTGGCTCGTGGTGGCGGTCCCCGTCCTCGTCGCCGCATTCAGCGTGGGCCGCGCCGAGCCGCTGCCGAGCCCGCGCCTTCGCCCCTTCTTCGACGAGGCGACGGCGGCGCAGTTCACCGCCGAGCTGACGCGGCGGTTCCCCGACCGGGTCCCCGGCTCGCAGGGAGGCCGGGACGCCGCGACCTGGGTCGAGGGGCAGCTCCGCGAGTACGGGTTCGACGTCGAGCGCCAGACGTTCACCGCGACGATCCCGGGGCTCGGCGAGGAGGAGCTCGTCAACATCGTCGCGGTCGCGCCACGCTCTCAGGGGGCCCCCGTCCAGTCGCAGCGGGCGATCGTCGTCCTCGCCCACCGGGACAACCTCGGGCTCTCTCCCGGCGCCGACGACAACGGATCGGGGACGGGCGCCCTGCTCGAGCTCGCCCGCGACCTCGGCACCGCCTCGCTCGCGCATCCGTTCGTGCTCGTCTCGACCGACGCGGGCGCGTACGGAGGCCTCGGCGCCGCCCACCTCGCCGAGAGCGGGCCGTACGCCGGCAAGACGGCCGCGGTCGTCAACCTCGACGCGATCGGCGCCTCGGCGCCGCCCCGCATCGAGTTCGGGGCCGACGCGCCCCGCGTCCCCTCGCCGACCCTTCTCGCCACGACCGACGCCGCCGTCCACGAGCAGGCCGGCGTCGACCCCGAGCACCCGGGCCCCTTCGCCCAGCTCGTCGACCTGGCGTTTCCCTTCAGCCTCTACGAGCAGGCGCCGTTCGTGACGCGCGGGGTCCCCGCCGTCACGGTGACGACGGGGGGCTCGCGCCCGCGCCCGCCCGAGGGGGACACGCTCGCGGAGCTCGACCGGGAGCGGCTCGGCGAGCTCGGCCGCGCGGCCCAGTCCCTGCTCGGCTCCCTGGACGAGGCAGCCGAGGTCGCGGGCGGCACGCAGTCCTACGTCTTCTTCGGGACGCGCCTCCTGTACGGCTGGACGCTCCAGCTCGTTCTCGTCGCCGCGCTCATCCCGTTCCTCGCCGCCACCGTCGACCTCTTCGCGCGGTGCCGGCGACGGCGAATCGCGCTCTGGCCGGCCCTGAGGAGCTACCTGAGCAGGCTCGCCGTCTGGCTGTGGCTGGGAGTCATGTTCGCGCTCTTCGTCGTCGCGGGGATCCTCCCGACGGGCTCCGGCCGCCCCGTCGCGCCGGACACGCCGACCGCGGGCGACTGGCCCGTGACGGCGATGGCGGCCCTGCTCGCCGTCTCCGCGCTCGCCTGGCTCGTCGTGAGGCCACGACTCGCCCCGACGCGCTCGATCACGCGCGCCGAGGAGCTCGGCGGCCACCTCGCGGCCATGCTCGTCCTCGGCGTCGTCGCGCTCGTGGTCGCGGCCGTGAACCCCTATTCGCTGATCTTCGTCCTCCCCTCGCTCCACGCCTGGCTCTGGCTGCCGCAGGTCTCCGACCGCCGGGGCGGCGCGCAGGCGGCCGTGTACGCGCTCGGCTTCGTGGGACCCCTGCTGCTCGTCGGCTCGTTCGCGTTCCGCTTCGACATGGGCTTCGATGCGCTCTGGTACCTGATCGCGCTGACGTCGGTCGGCTACGTGCCCGTCACGCTCGTGATCGCGTTCCTCGCCTGGGGCGCCGCTGCGGCCCAGGTGGGCGCCGTCGTCGCGCGCCGCTACGCGCCGTACCCCGAGGCGGCGGAGCGGTCGCGCGGCCCGATCCGCGAGGCAACGCGCCAGGGAGTCCTCGTCTGGCGGAGGTCCCGCGGGCGCCACCTGCGGGCGGTCGAGTCGGCCGACGCCGACTCCGAGGCGAAGTCGGCGGAGGGCTGATGCGGTCGCGGCGCCTCGGAATCGTCCTCGTCGTCGCCGGGCTGCTCGTCCTCGCCTACGCCGCGGCCGTCGTCTTCTGGCGCGACCCGGCCTCGGATCTCTACAACCGCTACCAGCAGAACCGCCTCGAGTCGGCTCTCGACAAGGAGTTCGGCGAGTGGCAGGGCTCTGCGCCGCCGGCTGGCGACCGCGCCGGCCTCGCGTCCCGCCTCGTCACGACCCGGGACGCGCGGCGGTTCCGCCAAACGCTCGAGGAAGGGCAGGCCTTCGGCCGGCTCACGATCCCGCGCCTCGATCTCGACGCCGTCGTCGTCCACGGGACGAGCTGGGGCGCCGACCTCACTCGCGGCCCCGGACACTACGAGCAGACCAGCGTGCCGGGCCTCGGGCAGACGGTCGGCATCGCCGGGCATCGGACGATGTTCGGGGCGCCGTTCCGCCACATCGACCGCCTCGAGCGGGGCGACATGATCACCCTGCACATGCCCTACGCCACCTTCCGCTACCGCGTGTTCGCGCACAAGGTCGTCGACTCCGACGACTGGAGCGTCATCAAGAACCGCGGCTTCGACGCGATCATGCTCTCGGCCTGCCACCCGCTCTACAGCGCCAGCCACCGCTGGATCGTGTTCGGTCGGCTGGTGGAGGTGCGCCCGCGTACCGGGGCGCCCTACGCGGTCGCCGCCCCCGGGTGAGCCCTACGGGCCGAGCTCCAGGTACCTGACCGGCGCCCCTGCGGGGACCTCGCCCTCGCCGGCCTCGACCCACACGAGCGCCGAGGCCCGCCCCGACCTGACGATCATGTGCGACTCCTGGCCGGGGAGCGGCCAGAGCAGCGGCTCGTCGCCGTCGGCGGAGACGCGGGCGCGCAGGAACTCGTCGCGGTCGCCGAGCCGCCTGACCGCCGAGGCGAGCGTTCCCAGCCGGAAGGCCGGCAGCGGCTCGGGGACGCCCTGGAGCGCGTTCACGGCCGGCCGAACGAGGAGCTCGAAGCCGGCGAGCACGGAGACCGGGTTACCCGGCAGGTTGAACACGAGGTGGTCGCGGCGGACGCCGACGGCCACGGGCTTCCCCGGCTTGATCGCCACGCCCCAGAAGAGCTCGTCGACGCGGAGCTCGGCGAGGACCTTCCGCACGAGATCGTGCGGCCCGACCGAGGCTCCGCCGGTCGTCACGAGCATGTCGAAGCCGAGCAGAGCACGCTCGATCGTCCGCCGGTGCTCCTCCTCGTCGTCCGGCACGACGCCGAGCTGGGCGGGGACGGCGCCCGCGAGGTGGAGCGCGGTCGCGAGCAAGAGCCCGTTCGACTCGTAGATCTGCCCCGGGCCGAGCTTCTCGCCGGGCGAGCGCAGCTCCGACCCCGTCACGAGGATCCCGACGCGCGGACGCTTGGCGCAGCGGACGTCGGCGACCCCGGCAGCGGCGAGCGCCGCGACCTGGCCCGGCCCGAGAACGGCGCCCGGCTCGAGCACGGTCTCACCGAGCCGCACGTCGCCTCCACGGTCGCGCACGTTCGCCCCCTCCGCGACGGGCTCGGCCACGCGCAGGCCGTCCTCACCTTCCTCGACGACCTCGAGGGGCACGACGGCGTCTGCGCCATCCGGCACGACGCCGCCGGTCGCGATCGCCATCGCCTCGCCGGCGCCCAGCGGGCCACGGGCGGGAGCACCGGCCGCGATGCGGTCCACGACGGGGAGGACGACGGGTGCGTTCGCCGTGTCCGCCGACCGCAACGCGTAGCCGTCCATGGCGGAGCTCGCGAACGGCGGGAGGTCGACAGCCGCGGCGGCCGGCTCCGCGAGGACGCGCCCGGCCGCGCGCTCGATGGGGACGCGCTCGCTCGGGAGCGGCTTCGCGTGCTCGAGCACGAGCCGCTGGGCCTCCTCGATCCGGATCAGGTCGGCCACGTCGGGCGTAACGCTAGTCCACGCGAGCCCGTCAGAGAGGCACTGCGTCGCGGAGCATGTACACCGACAGCGCCACGGCGAGCCAGCGCGCCGGCGGGTCCTCCTCGATCGCGGCGAGCGGCACCGCCCAGACGGCGTACCAGGGCAGAAGCCACGGCGTTGCGACGAGCAGGAGGCCGGCAGTCAGGCCGAGCCGGGCCCGGCCGCGCCGGGCCTCACGGAGGAGCCAGACGTAGGCCACGGCGAAGCCGACGGCGAACGCGGCCGCCACGACCCCCTCCGGGATGCCGAGGCTCGCGACGCGAACGGGAATCGCGTAGCGCGCGCGGTCCTGGACGACGTTGGTGGCGAGCGGCCCGGCGGCGCCCACCCAGTGCGCGCCGTAGGAGATCGTGGCAATCGCCACGATTACGATCGCCGCCGCCGCGAAGCCCCGGTGGTCGACGCGCCGACCCTGATGCCGCCCCTCGAGGAGGCGAAGGGGGAGGAACAGGAGCGGCACCCATTTGATGGCGATCGCCGCCGCCCACGAGACACCCGCCAGGGCGACGCGCCTCGACGCGGCGAGCGCGAGCGCGGCGAGGACGAAGACCATCATCCACGCGTCGTTGTGCCCCCCGCCCGCGAAGTGGACGGCGAGGAGGGGGTTCCACCCCACGAAGGCCGCCGCGAACGCGGGCTGCGGCGACAGGCGCGCCGCCAGGAGGACGAGTCCGACCATCGCCAGCGCGGCGAGCACCCTGTACGTCCAGGCCGCCACGTCGGGCGAGTCGCCGACCAGACGCGCATGCGCCTCCGAGGCGAGGGTGAACCCCGGGCCGTAGACCGACGTGGTGTCGTACCAGCGCGACCCCATGAGGGGGTACGCGGGATCGTCGGGATAGTCGTTGGGGACGTCGACGTACGGGTTGCCGTCGTGGACGGCCGCGATGCGGCCGTAGTCCCAGTAGGTGTAGACGTCGGTCGAGAGCAGGACCGGGGCGGCGAGCGGCACGACCTGGATCGCGACCGCGAGAGCGACGACCGCCCGGCGCTTCGCAACCCCCCCGGCCCGTCGGAGCAGCACGATCCCGGCGACGTACGCGGCGAACGCGCCCGCGACCGAGACGAGGTAGAGCCACGACCACGTCGCATCGTGGCCGTCGTGCTCGGGAACGATGGGCGAGCTGCCGGGAAAGGCGAAGGCGATCGCCGTCCCGACGAGCGTCAGGACCAGCGCCCCGGCGACGAGCCCGAGCGCGGCGCTCCGACCCGCCACTTACGGCTGAGTCGTAGTTGGCGGCGGCTCGGTCTCGGTGGGCGGCGGCGGCGGCTCGTCGGACTTCGTCTCGGACGGCTTGTCGCCGCCCTTCTTCGGCTTCTCCGGCTTCGGCGGCGCGCCGACGAACCGGTACTGACCGTCGAACGGGAGCCAGACGGCCGGGTGCTTCGGCGCCGGCCAGCTCCGGTACGGGACGCCCGCGTAGGCGCCCGACATGAACAGGCGCCAGATCGAGGCCGGGAAGGTGCCGCCCGCGACCGTGATGCCGTGCACGCTCGTCATCTCGATCTGCGCGTTCGGGTACCCGACCCAGACGACGGTCGATGCACGGGGCGTGTAGCCCGCGAACCAGGCGTCCGCGTAGTTGTCGGTCGTGCCGGTCTTGCCGGAGATGGACGGGTCGCCGTAGTTGGCGCCGGTGCCCGTCCCGCCGAGGACGTTGTTGTGCAGGATCTTCGTGACCTCGTACGCGACGCCGTCGGACAGGACGCGCCGGCGCTTCGCCGCGCCCCAGCCGGCGGTCCTGTCGGTCTTGCCGCTCGGGAGGACGACCTTGCGGATGGCGAACGGCTCCGAGTAGATGCCTCCCGCCGCGAGCGTCGCGTAGGCGGAGGACATCTCGAGGACGGAGACCGAGTTCGAGCCGAGCCCGATCGACGCGACGGGGAGGAGCTTCGTCGTGATGCCCATCTGCCGCGCCGTCTTGACGACGTTCTCGGGGCCGACGTCGAGCGTGAGGCGCGCGTAGACGGTGTTGTCGGAGCTGAGCGTGGCCGTCGCGATCGGGACCGCGCCGATGTACGAGTGGCTGTACGTGGCCACGTCCCACGGCTCGGAGTTCGGGTCCGGCTGCCAGTGGAACGGCGCCGAGAGGTACTGCGTCGTGTACGGGTTGACGCCCTGGCGGATCGCCTCGGTGAGAACGAAGGTCTTGAACGACGACCCCGCCTGCCGGCGGCCCTGCGCCGCGATGTTGAACTGGATGTTCTTCTTCCCGGGGACGACGGCCGTCATCGCCTTGATAGCGCCGTTCTTGGGGTCGATCGAGACGATCGCCGAGGCCGGGTCGCCGCTCTGGTTGAGCGTCGTCTTGATCGCCTTCACGGCGAGCCGCTGGTAGCGGGGGTTGATCGTCGTGTAGACGCGGAGCCCGCCGCCGCGGACCGTGGTCGCGCCGTACGTGTCGATGAGCTGCTCGCGGACGTAGCTGAAGAAGTACGGCTCGCGGATCTTCGTGTAGATCTGGCCCGCCTTCAGCGTGAGCGGCGCCTCGAGGGCGCGCTGGTAGGCGTCCCGGTCGATGTAGCCGGAGTCCAGCATCGCCGCGAGCACCTCGTTCCGGCGGCGCAGGGCCTCGTTGGGCTGGCGGAACGGGTCGTAGACGGAGGGCGCCTGCGGCAGGCCCGCGATGAGGGCCGCCTGCTCGAGGTCGAGGTCGACCGCGCGCTTCGAGAAGTACGTCTGCGCCGCTGCCTCCGCACCGTACGCGTGGCTGCCGAAGTAGACCTGGTTCAGGTACGTCTCGAGGATCTTGTCCTTGCGCCAGTGCTTGAGCTCGTCGGAGTCGAGGCCGGCGGGAGGCAGGCCCCAGAGCTTCGGCAGCCCCTCGCTCTCGAGCTTGATGGCG
>DATBJE010000188.1:0-1782 GCA_036556565.1 Gaiellaceae bacterium | reverse complement strand
CGTCTCCGCTCCTCGGCGAGCTCGTCGTCGCCTAGCGGCGGCCGCCGAAGTACGCGACCGACGCGACCGCGAACCCGGCGAAGGACGTCGCGAGGCCGACGAGGGCGGCCTTCGTGCTCATCCGGCTCTTCATGCCTCCTTTCATCGACACGAGGCGCAGCCGGGATGAGGCCGAGTGGAGCCTAAGTAACAGACTGTTACTTGCGGTACGTCACGTGGCGGGAGCTGCGAAAGACCGCGACCTGCCAGGGCTGGAGGCGGTCGCCCATCCGGCTCGGGAGCATGAGGTTCTCGGCCGCGCTCGAGTGGGGGAGCCCGCAGGCGTGGCCGAGCTCGTGGGCGAGGACCCGGAGCCGCGGCTCGGCGTGGGCCGACCGGTCGACGGTGACGTGGTCGACGAGGGGGCCGAGCGAGCAGCCGGCCTTCCCGAGGACGTCGCGGACGACGAAGACGGTGATCGGGGCACCCGAGCCGGTCGCCGGGCTGCGCTCGGCGTGGCGGCGGAAGAAGTCGCCGCCCGCGCCGAGGTCGGCTCGCCAGGAGCCCTTCGCACACGGCGAGTCCAGGGCGGCGGTGGGCGCGGGGGCCTCGGCGAGGCTCGGCTCGATCTCGGTCGGCGTCGCCACCGGCCGTCCCTGCTCGTCGCGGAGGATGGCCACCCTGACGCGCAGGCGCTTCGGCCGACGGGAGCCGGCGAGGCTGCCGGCGAGCTCGGGGATCCCGACGAGCCGGTTTCCCGCCTCCCGTGCGACGTTCACGGCCTCGGCGAGACCGGCGGCGAGCGCCCGAGGCGGCACGGGGGCAGGCTACGCGAGGGCTACACTTCGTGCCATGGCGCAGGCGCCCGCCCTCCCGAGCGGGTTCGAGCTCCCGCTCGAGCCGCGACTGCCGCGCATCGGCTCCGTCGACCAGGTCGGGGTCGAGGAACGGGCCGCCGCGCTCGCGCGCCGGTCGATCAAGCGCGAGTCGAAGCTCTTCGCGCTCGACCTGGCGGTGCGCATGATGGACCTGACGACGCTCGAGGGCGCCGACACGCCCGGAAAGGTCGCGGCGCTCTGCTCCAAGGCGATGCGGCCCGACCCGGCCGACCTCACCGTCCCCTCGGTCGCCGCCGTCTGCATCTACCCGAATCTCGTCCCGCACGCGCTCGACCGCGTGAAGGGAAGCGGCGTGAAGGTCGCCTCCGTGGCCACGGGCTTCCCGGCCGGACAGGTGCCGACCGACCTCAAGGTCGAGGAGGCGGCGCGCGTCGCCGCGATGGGCGCGGACGAGGTCGACATGGTCATCGACCGCGGTGCCTTCCTCTCCGGCGCGTACGCGAAGGTCTACGACGAGGTGCGGCGCGTGAAGGACGCCTGCGGCGACGCGCACCTCAAGGTGATCCTCGAGACCGGCGAGCTGGGGACGTACGACAACGTCCGCCGCGCAAGCCTGCTGGCCATCGCCGGCGGCGCCGACTTCATCAAGACGTCGACCGGGAAGATCCAGCCGGCGGCGACGCTCCCGGTCACGCTCGTCATGCTCGAGGCGATCCGCGACGTCTACGAGGAGACGGGCAGGAAGATCGGCATGAAGCCGGCCGGCGGGATCCGCCACGCGAAGCAGGCGGTCCAGTACCTCGTGCTGCTCCACGAGACGCTCGGGACGGAGTGGCTCACGCCCGACCTCTTCCGCTTCGGCGCGTCCTCGCTCCTCAACGACGTCCTCATGCAGATCCGCAAGGAGCGGACGGGCCGCTACCAGAGCCCCGAGTACTTCACGATCGACTGATGTCCGACGTCG
>DATBJE010000187.1:0-3913 GCA_036556565.1 Gaiellaceae bacterium | reverse complement strand
TGTAGTAGAGGATCCGCTCGGTCGTCGTCGTCTTGCCGGCATCGATGTGGGCCATGATCCCGATGTTGCGGACGCGGTCCAGCCCGACCGGTGTGGCGACGGCGCTCATCTCGATTACCAGCGGTAGTGCGCGAAGGCCTTGTTCGCCTGCGCCATCCGGTAGAGGTCGTCCTTGCGCTTGTACGCGCCGCCCTGCTGGTTGAGCGCGTCCATGATCTCGTTGGCGAGCTTCTCGTCCATCTGCTTTTCGCGCCGGTCGCGCGCGAAGCCGACGAGCCAGCGCACGGCGAGCGTGCGCGCGCGCCGCTGGGGCACCTCGACGGGCACCTGGTAGTTGGCGCCGCCGACGCGTCGCGAGCGGACCTCGAGCACGGGCGTCACCGTCTTCACCGCCTGCTCGAGGACCTCGACGGGCGGCTTGCCCGTGCGCTCCCCGACCTTCTCCAGGGCGGAGTAGACGATCTGCTCGGCCGTCGACTTCTTGCCGCGGACCATGACCTTGTTGACCACCTGGGTCACGAGCTTCGAGCTGTAGAGCGGATCCGGCTCGAGCTCGCGGACCTGGATCTCGGCGCGCCGGGGCATCAGCTGCCCTTCTTCGCGCCGTACTTCGAGCGGGCCTGGCGCCGGTCGGCGACGCCGCCGGCGTCGAGCGCGGCGCGGATCACCTTGTAGCGGAAGCCCGGCAGGTCCTTGACGCGGCCGCCGCGGATGAGGACGACCGAGTGCTCCTGGAGGTTGTGCCCCTCGCCGGGGATGTACGCGCCGACTTCCTCCTGGTTCGTCAGCCGCACGCGGGCGACCTTGCGAAGCGCGGAGTTCGGCTTCTTCGGCGTCGTCGTGTAGACGCGCGTGCAGACGCCCCGCTTCTGCGGGGCTCCGTGGAGGTGCGGTGTCTTCGTCTTGACGACGGGGGCCTTGCGACCCTTCCGCACAAGCTGGTTCACGGTCGGCACGTGTGCCTCACTCCTGCTTCGTAAGGGGACTTCCAGACGCAACAAAAGGCCGGCGTGGGGCAAGGCCCATGCCGAACCTCGCGGCATGCTAGCAGCTGCCGGCGGGCGGCCGCAACGCGCCCGTTGCCGCCCCTGCCCGAATGGGCGTATTGTCCCCTGGCGCCCTGTAGCAACGCCGGGAACGAGACGGAGGGACGCCGGGATGTCTCCCCTCGCCGAGACGGGAACGTGGCTCGCAATCGGTGCCGCCGCCGCGGCGGCGGTCGTCGCGCTGGCCGTCTCGCTCGTGCTCCTCGCGGTCGTCGTGCGGCGGGGCGACGACGAGGAGGCCGCGCTCGAGCCCGACGCGCCGCCCGAGGGTGCGCGCCTCCCGGCGACCAGGCGCGTGTGGCCGTGGATGCGGCGCTCGCACGGCGAGATCGCTTCGAGCCTCGACCTCGACGTCGTCCTCCAGCGCGCTCTCTACGCGGCAACGAGCACGGCCGGTGCCGACGCGGCGCTGCTCGTCATCGACCAGGAGGACGACGACCCGCTCGTGGCGACGACCGGCATGACGGCCGAGGAGGCTGCCCGTCAACAGGTCTCCT
This sequence comes from Gaiellaceae bacterium, assembly GCA_036556565.1. Lineage (GTDB taxonomy): Bacteria > Actinomycetota > Thermoleophilia > Gaiellales > Gaiellaceae > JAIBJN01. The sequence continues at coordinate 2,370 of DATBJE010000187.1, read as the reverse complement.
CCTCCCCCGCGCCCGGCGCGCGCGCGGTGCAGGTCACCTTCCGGTACGGCTCGGCGGACGAGCCGGCGCCCGTCGCCGGGCCCGGGGTCATCCGGAGCGGCGTCGTCGTCCCCGTCCAGGAAGACCACGTCGGCACGGTCGGGTCCCTCGCGGTCTTCTGGCGGAGCGACGAGGGAGCGATGGACGACGAGGGGCTCGACGACCTCGAGGGCCTCGCCGCGAGCTGCGCGCCCGCGATCAAGAACGCCCTCAGGTTCCGTGAGGCACGCCGGCTCGCCGACGTCGACCTGCTCACCGGCCTCCACAACCGGCGCTACTTCCAGGAGACCCTCGCGCGCGAGTGCGCGCGGGCGCACCGTTACGAGCGCGGGCTCGCGCTCCTCATGCTCGACGTGGACGACTTCTCGGCGATCAACGACGACTTCGGGCACCTCGGCGGCGACGCCGTTCTGGCCGCCGTCGCCGACCGGCTCGTCACCATCGTCCGCCAGGCCGACGTCGCCTGCCGGGTCGGCGCAGACTCGTTCGCGATCCTCCTCCCCGAGGCGGGCGAGCGGGATGCCGAGCAGCTGTACAACCGGATCCAGTTCGCGGTCGGGTCGGGCTCGACCGGGCCGGCCGAGCGGGTCCGCCTCTCGGCCGGGATCGCCGAGCTCCGTCCCGAGGACGACGCCGTCTCGCTCTTCCAGCGCACCGACGAGGCGCTCGACAACGCCCAGCTCGGGGGCAAGGGCCGCGTCCAGCTCGCCGGCCGGACGGGCGGCGCCGGCGGCTCCTAGCGCGCGCCGATGGCTCGGGCGATGCTGCTCCCGGGGGCCGTGCTCCCGGCCGAGCTCGCGTACTCCTCCCTGATCGCCGCCCTCGGCCCGGACGTCGAGGCAGTCGCGAAGGATCTCGAGCTCTACGCGACCCCGCAGCCGCCCGAGGGCTACAGCCTCGACCTCGAGGTCGAGGGCGTGTTGCGCGAAGCGGACGCGCTCGGGTGGGAGAGGTTCCACCTCGTCGGGTACTCGGGCGGGGGAGCGGCCTCGCTCGCGGTCGCCGCGGCCAGTCCGGATCGGCTCGCGAGCCTCGCCCTGCTCGAGCCCGCGTGGGCGGGACGCCGTGATCGGAGCCCGGTCGAGAGGGCGTTCTGGCTCGAGCTCGAACGACTCGACGCGCTCTCCGCCGAGGACTTCATGGCCGCGTTCATGCGACTCGCGGTGAGACCCGGTGTCGCGGTCCCCACGCCGCCCGACGACCCGCCGCCGTGGATGGCGACCCGCCCCGCCGGCATCCGGGCGTTCGGGCGCGCGTTCGCGCGGGACGACCTCGACCCGGACGTATTGCGGAGCTTCGACCGACCCGTCTACGTCGCGCTCGGGGCCCTGAGCAATCCGGATCAGTACCGGGAGATCGCCAACAGGCTCGGCCGCGTGTTTCCCGACTTCGAGCTCGAGGTGTTCGAGGACCGCCACCACTTCGACCCGCCGCACCGCGTCGAGCCCGAGCGGCTGGCGAGGTCCCTGAAGGCAGTCTGGAAGCGCGCCTAGGTGACGTGCGCGGCCGCTACGCCGTCGTGAGCCACGGGACCGAGGGCGTCGAGCTCGCGCCCGGCGGCTACGGGATCATCTGGGTCGGCCGAGCGTCAGCGCGATGCGCCGAGGCCGGCGGCCGCGACCTGCTCGCGGCGGCGGACGAGGTTCCGCACCTCCTCGAGGAACCGCGCGCAGTCGGACTCGAGCTCGGGGGAGAGGAAGTCGCCGGGCGGGGTCGACGAGGCCTCGACCTCGCCTGCATGCGGCCGCTCGCGATCCTCGGGACCAGTCACGTTCCTCCCCACCTCGCTGTGGAACCTGTGGATAACCTCGCCGCGGCAGCCCTCGCGTCCGACTCCCGACGTCCCTCTCTCTCCCGCGACCGGGCCAGTCTACGCCTTGCGATGGCGCCGGTAGTCCCCCCTTTGGGGGATGCCCGTGGAACTCACCGCAAAGAGCGGGAAAATCGGAGGGCGCCTCGTGGGGCGCCCTCCTCGTAGCGGTTGCCGCTAGAGGCTTTCAACCTTCCTCGTCGAGCGGCGAGTCGACCTCGGGGACCTCGTCGGCCTCGAGGGAGCTCTTCCCGTCGCCGCCGTTCGTCTCGGCGTCGAACCGGAGGTCCATCAGCCCGAGGCTCTCGCCGTCGGAGCCGATCTCCTCGAGTGCCGCCAGGAGCTGCTCCTCCGTCTGCGGCCGGGCGTACGCGCCGGGCGGCATCTTCTCGCTCGGCGCGATCTCGACGTTGCGGTAGCGCTTGAGCCCCGTCGCCGCCGGGATGAGCTTCCCGATGATGACGTTCTCCTTGAGCCCGAGCAGCCGGTCGACCTTGCCCTCGATGGACGCGTCGGTCAGC
>DATBJE010000186.1:0-3555 GCA_036556565.1 Gaiellaceae bacterium | reverse complement strand
GCGCGCCTAGTAGGCGCCTTCGTCCCAGGTCTGGAGCTTCTCGCGGAGGTCGCGGAGGAAGCGGCCCGCGAGCGCTCCGTCGACGAGGCGGTGGTCGTACGTGAGCGTCAGGTTCATGATCGAGCGGATGGCGATCACGTCCTCGCCCATCTCGTCCTGCACGACCCACGGCCGCTTCACGACCGCGTAGGTGCCGAGGATGCCCGACTGCGGCTGGCTGATCACCGGCGTGCCGTGGAACGTGCCGTAGCCGCCCGGGTTCGTGATCGTGAACGTCCCGCCCTGGACCTCGTCGGGCAGGAGCTTCTTCTCGCGCGCCCGGGTGGCGATGTCGACGATCGCCCTCGCCATGCCGAGCAGGTTGAGGCCCTCCGCGTGCTTGACGACCGGGACGATCAGGCCCTTGCCGTCGGCGAGCTCGACCGCGAAGCCGAGGTTGACGTAGTTCCGCGTGACGATCCCCTCGCCGCGGAGCTCGCCGTTGATCCAGGGATAGTCCTTCAGGGTCTCGACGACGGCGCGCGCGACGAACGCCAGGTAGGTCGGGTTGACGCCGTACGCGGCCTGGTACTCCTTCTTCAGCTTCGCGCGGATCGCGGTCACCTTCGACATGTCCACCTCGATCGCGCTCGTCACGTGCGCGGAGGTGTCGAGGGAGCGCCGCATGTGCTCGGCGATGCCTCTCCGCATGGCCGAGATCGGCTCGACCAGCTCGCCCGCCTCGGCGCCGGGCGCAGGCGCCGGTCCGGTCGCCGCAGGAGCGGGCGCCGGCGCCGGCGCGGGCGTCTCCACGGGAGCGGATGGAGCGGCTGGAGCGGGCGCCGGGGCCGCGGGCGCCTCCGGTGCGGCTGCCGGAGCGGCCGGGGCTCCGGACTCGATGTGGCCGAGGATGTCCTTCTTGGTCACGCGCCCGCCGCGGCCGGTGCCGGCGACCTGCGAGACGTCGACGCCGTGCTCGGCGGCGATGCGCGCGACGACCGGGGAGACGAAGCGCGCGCCGTTCGCCGCGCCGTCCGGCGCGGCCGCAGCCGCCGGCCGGGCCGGTGCCGCAGGCTCGGCGGGAGGCTCGGGCTCCGCCGCCGGCGCGGTCTCTGCCGCGGGCACGGGCGTCGCCGCGGGCTCGGGCTCCGGTGTCGGCTCGGCCGGCTCTGGGCTCGGGGCGGCGGCCGGGGCCGTGGCGCCCTCGGGCGCGATCACGGCGAGCTTCGTGCCGACGGCCACGGTCTCGCCCTCGGGGACGAGGATCTGCTGCACGACGCCGCTCGCCGGGCTCGGGACCTCGGTGTCGACCTTGTCGGTCGAGATCTCGAGCAGCGTCTCGTCGGCCTCGACGGAGTCCCCCTCGGCCTTGGCCCAGCTCGTGATCGTCCCCTCCGCGACGGAGACGCCCATCTGGGGCATGACGACGTCGACAAGGGTCTCGGTCGCCATCAGTACGCGGCGAGCTCCCGGATGCCGGCGACGACGTCGTCGACCTGGGGGATGAACGCCTTCTCGAGCGGCGGCGAGAAGGGGACGGGAGCGTCGGGCGCCGTGATGCGGCGCACGGGGGCGTCGAGGCTCTCGAAGGCCTCGTCGGCGATGGTCGCGGCGATCTCGGCGCCGAACCCGCCGGTGTGCGTGTCCTCGTGCAGCACGATCACCTTCGACGTCTTCGCCACCGACGCGAGCACCCCCTCCTTGTCCCACGGGACGATCGTGCGCAGGTCGACGATCTCCGTCGAGATGCCGTCCTCTTCGGCCACCTTCGCGGCCGCCTCGGACGCCGTGTAGACCATGGCGCCCCAGGTGACGAGCGTGAGGTCGTCGCCCTCGCGGTGCACGCGCGCCTCCCCGAACGGGATCGTGTAGCGCTCGTCGGGGACGTCCGCCTTCACGCGCCGGTAGAGGTGCTTGTGCTCGAAGTAGAGGACGGGGTTCGGGTCCTCGATGGCCGAGACGATGAGCCCCTTCGCGTCCTCCGGCGTCGCCGGGCACGCGACCTTGAGGCCCGGGATGTGCGCGAAGCTGGACTCGGGGTTCTGGGAGTGGAACGGCCCGCCGCTGAACCCGCCGCCCGACGGGCAGCGGACGACGATGGGCACCGCCGTCCCCGCGCGGTAGCGCTGCTTGGCGGCGACGGTGACGAGCTGGTCCCAGGCGCACGAGACGAAGTCGGCGAACTGCATCTCGGCCACCGGGCGCATGCCCATGATCGCGGCGCCGGTGCAGCTGCCGACGATGGCGGTCTCCGAGAGCGGCGCGTCGATGACCCGCCAGGGGCCGAACTCCTCCTGGAAGCCCTGCGTCACCTTGAAGGCCCCGCCGTAGACGCCGACGTCCTCGCCGATGACGTAGACGCGCTTGTCCCGCCGCATCTCCTGGCGGAGCCCGTCCGAGATCGCCTGCAGGTACGTCTTCTCCGCCATCGGTCGGTTACTTGTGGTGCGGGGTGTCGAGGTCCTCGGCGGTCGCCCACACGCCCTCGGTGACGGTGGACGGCTCCGGCATCGGGCTCTCCTCGGCGCGCTTCATCGCGTCGTTCAGGGCCCGCTTCACCTCGCCACGGATCTCGGACTCCTCGTCGTCCGTGAAGCCGGCGTTCTCGCGCAGCCAGCCGCGGAACCGCTCGATCGGGTCGCGCTTGGCCCACTCCTCGAACATCTCCTTGGGAACGTAGAACGCGTCGTCGTGCACCGCGTGCCCCTCCATGCGCAGGGTCAGGCACTCGATCAGGGTCGGGCCACCGCCCTCGCGCGCCTTCTCGACGGCGTGCTTCGCCTCTCGGTAGACGGCGAGCACGTCGGTCCCGTCGACGACGATCCCGTCGAACCCGTAGGCCTTCGCGCGGTCGGCGATATGCTCGCACGCGTACTCGAGGTAGGTCGGCGTCGAGTACGCCCACTGGTTGTTGTCGCAGACGAAGACCATCGGCAGGCGGCGGACTCCGGCCAGGTTCATCGCCTCGTGCGTGTCGCCGCGCGCCGACGATCCCTCCCCGAACCAGCCGATCGCCACGCGCTTCTCCTCCCGGATCCGGAAGGCGAGCGCGCACCCGACGGCGACGGGAAGCATCGCCGGGAGGTGGCTCACCATGGCGATGAGGCCGAGCCGGTCGTCGGCCATGTGGACGTTGCCGTCCTTGCCCTTGGTCGGCCCGTCCGCACGGCCCATGTACTGGGCGAAGACGCGCCAGGGGTCGGCCCCGCGTACGACGTGGACGCCCATGTCGCGGTGCAGCGGACAGCCGACGTCGTCCGGGCCCATGGCCATGGCGACCCCCACCGCCGCCGCCTCGTTGCCGCGGCCGGTGTAGAAGCTCCCGGGGATCTTCCCCTGCTTGTAGAGGATGTGGCCGCGCTCCTCGATACCGCGCGTCATGACGAGGTGGCGGAAGACGTCGAGGAGGTCCTGGCGGTCGAGCCCGAGCTCCTTGATCTCCGTCAGCGACCCGACCGGATCTGCTTCCCTGGCGATCGCCATTCGCACTTCCCACTGTAGCGACTAGGGTGGAGGCGTGGGCAAGGCCTCCGACTGGCTGCGCGAGGAGCGGCGCAGGACGCTCGGCGACTGGGT